>JBEIHU010000015.1:0-32361 GCA_040381175.1 Burkholderiaceae bacterium | reverse complement strand
GGTTGCCGGTGCACCCGACGTTACCGTTACTGAAGACAAGGACACCGACAGCTTAGTGGTGCTCACAGTACCGCCGCCGTCACCTACGCAGTTGCCGACCGCACCGCCTTCGAAGGCCGGCGGCGACGTGCAGTCAGTGTCGCCACCGCAGGCTACCAGCAGCGCCGCGACCCCAGCCAGCGCCACGGCATGCAGGCCGCGCCGCAGCGCCGATCCGTCTTGCGTCTTCACCGTCATCTCAATCTTCCTCAGTGGTTTGTGGCGCGGCAAGGCTCGTCGAGCACCGGCGCGGATCCGGCTTCGCCAGCCCGCTGACGGTGCCCCTCTGGAGGGGGTGCGCGAAGCGCGCGGGGGAGCTCATGTCACCGCATCGCCGTGCGGTCGGTCACGACCTTCGGAGTGATGAACACCAGCAGCTCGGTCTTCTTGGTGGTCAGCAGGCGGTTTTTGAACAGCCAACCCATGTAGGGGATGTCACCCAGCAGCGGCACCTTGTTGATCTCTTCCTGATTTTCCTGCGTAAAGATGCCACCGATGACCACCGTGCCGCCGTTCTCGACCAAAACCTGTGTCTTCACCGCCTTCTTGTCGATGGTGATGCCCTGAAGTGTCTGCTGCCCTCTGGAGTCCTTGTTAACTTCCAGGTCGAGCAGCACGTAGCCCTCGGGCGTGATCTGCGGCGTAACCTTCAGCTTCAGCGTGGCCGGGCGGAATGTCACCGAAGTGGCACCGCTCGAGGTGGCCTGCTGGTATGGGATCTCCTCACCCTGCTCAATAGAAGCTTCTTTCTGATCAGCGGTGATGACGCGCGGGCTGGAGACGACCCTGCCGTTGCCGTCGTTTTCCAGGGCCGACAGTTCCAGGTTCAGAAACTGGTTGGCCGAGGCGCTGAACAGCGACAGCGCGAAGTTCGCGGCATCCGCCGTCGCGCTAACTGCCCCGGCGTTCGCAGGTAGGTTGACAAACTGTGTGTTGGCAAAGTCCACCGGCGGGCTCTGGCCGGTCTGTGCGCCCACGGCGGCGTAGTTGCCGCCCACCTGCACGCCCGGCCCGGAGGTCGGCGCACCGGCCAGGTTGGCGAAGCCGAGCTTGACGCCCAGGCTCTGGCCCCAGTTGTCCCTGGCCTCGACGATGCGCGCCTCGATCAGCACCTGGCGCACCGGGATGTCGATCTTGGCGATCATCGCCTGCACTTCTTCCAGCTTCGACGGGATGTCGGTGACGAACAGCTGGTTGGTGCGCTGCTCGAAGATGACGCTGCCGCGCGGCGACAGGATGCGCCCGGAGTTTTGCCCGGTGGCGTTGTCGATGGCCTGGGCCACCATCGCCGAGCCGACCAGGCTCCTGGCAATGGTCTCGGCCTTGGTGTAGTTGAGCTGGAAGGCCTGGGTGCGCGTGGGCTCGAGCTCGGCGATCTTGCGGCGCGACTCCAGTTCCACCTGTTCGCGGTTGGCCAGTTCTTCCTTCGGCGCGATCCACAGCACATTGCCCGACTTGCGAACACCCAGGCCCTTGCTCTGCAGGATGATGTCCAGCGCCTGGTCCCAGGGCACGTCCTTCAGCCGCAGCGTGACGGTGCCGGTGACGGTGTCGCTCGTGACGACGTTGAAGTTGGTGAAGTCGGCGATCACCTGCAGCAGCGCGCGCACTTCGATGTTCTGGAAGTTCAGGCTCAGCTTCTCGCCGCTGAAGCCCGGGCCCTGCGTCAGCTTGCTCGGGTCGACCTTCATCGGCCGCACTTCGAGCACGAACTGGTTGTCTGTCTGGTAGGCGCTGTGCTCCCAGGAGCCCTTGGGCTCGACCACCATGCGCACCCGGTCGCCGCTCTGGAAGGTGGACAAGGCCTGCACCGGCGTGCCGAAGTCGGCCACGTCCAGGCGGCGGCGCAGCTTGTCGGGCAGCGACGAGCGCAGGAACTCGACCACCAGGTTCTGGCCCTGCTGGCGGATGTCCACGCCCACCTGGGTGCTGCTCAGGTCGACGACGATGCGCCCGGCGCCATCGGTGCCGCGGCGGAAGTCCACGTCGCGCAAGGGCAAGGGCTGGTTGTTCTGCGCCGGCGCGAACTGCGTGGTCGTGCCAGTGCCAGCAGCCACCGGACCGGCCGAGTCGAGCAGCACGATCAGCGACTTGCCCTGCAGCTCCACCCGGTAGCTGGCAGCCTGGCGAAGATTCAACACCAGGCGCGTGCGCTCTCCAGACTGGGCAACATTGGCCGAGCGCAGGTTGCCCTGGTTCAGCTCGACCGAGTTCTTGCCCAGGGCGTTGCTCACGCCGGGCAGGTCGATGGCCACGCGCGGCGGCGCCTGCACGACGAAGCCTCCCGGCACGGCGGCCAGCGGCTCGCTCAACTCGATGCGCACGACGTCGGTGCCGGCCTGCTGCGAGCTGGTGATCGACTGGATCGCGTTCTGCGCCAGCGCCGCCAGCGGCGCGGCAAGGCCCAGCGCCAGCACGGCGACCTTGGCGCGCCACTTTTGCATCATGCGGTTCTCCAGGGTGCTTTTCATCGTGCCTTCTCCTGCAACTGCAGGGTGCTGACACGCTCGATCCATTCGCCCGCGGCGTCCTGCACGATCTCGCGCAGTTCGATCTGGGTCTCGGTGATCTTGGTGATGCGGCCGTAGTTCTGGCCGATGTGGTCGCCCAGCTTGACCTGGTACAGCAGGTTGTCCACGCGCAGCAGCGCGAACGGTTGGGCCTGCTTGGCCACGCTGCCGACCATGCTCATGCTGTCCAGCGGATAGGCTTCCAGCGGCTCCTTGCGCCGGTTGAGCTCGGCACCGAGCATCGAATTCGGCTGGCGCGCTTCCAGCTTCAGCGCCACGGTCAGCTTCTGGTTGCTGAAGGGCTCCACCGCCTGTGCCGAGTCGTAGGGCTGGGCCTCGAACTTCTTCGGCGGCGACAGCGGCGAGACGTTGGGCTTGACCTCGCGGCGCTGGCGCTCCATCCATTCCTGCAGTTCCTCGTTCTCGGGTCCGCAGCCGGCCAGCAGCGCCAGCAACAGCACCGCGCCCCACAGTCGCCCTGCTTCGACGCGGCGCATCATTTCTTCGCTCCCGCGGCCTTGGCAGCCTTGTCGGCGGCGGCCTTTTGCTGCGCGGCCACCTCGGCAGCATCCAGGTACCGGTAGGTGCGTGCCACGGCCTCCATCGACAGGTTGCCGCTGGTGTCGCGGGCCGACAGCGGCGCGATCGACAGGTTGTGCAGCGTGACGATGCGCGACAGGTTGGCCACATCAGCGGCGAAGGCGCCCATGTCGTTGTATCTGCCGCTGACCTTGATGGCGATCGGCAATTCGGCGTAAAAGTCCTTGATCTCCACCTGGCCTGGGCGGAACAGCTCGAACTGCAGGCCACGGCCGAGGCCCGCCTGGTTGATGTCCGACAGCAGCGCGTCCATCTCGGCCTTGCCCGGCAGCTGCTTCTCCAGCTGGGTGACGTACTCCTGCACCTGCAGTTTCTGCTTGCGCAGTTCGCTCAGGTTCACCGCCTGGCCCAGCTTGCTGACGTAGTCCTTCTTCAAGGCCGGCTCGCGGTCGCGCTCGGTCTGCAGTTGGTCGGTGGTGTCGGACAGCAACGCGAACCAGCTGGCCACGACCACGGCCGCGGCCGTGGCCAGCCGGGCGGCGGCCTTGGGCAGCGCAGGCCACTGGCCCGGCTCCTTCGGGTTCAGCCCGCGGAACTGGGACGAGGCCTGCTGGACCAGGCTGCTGACGCCGAACGACGTGGATTTGGCCTTGGTGTTCATTGGGGTTTCACGGCGCCTTCTTCACGGCTGCGGGGGGCCGCGGCGGCCGGCGCCGACGCGGCGGCGGCCGCCGCCACCGGACTCTTGATCGACAGCCGCACCGAGAACTCGTTCAGGCGGCGCTGGTCGCGCGGCGCAGCGGCGGCTCCCGGGGCGGGCGTGGAGGTCTTGATCTCGACCAGCTCCGGGCGCTCCAGCCAAGGCGAGTTGTAGAGCGTATTGCGCAGGAATTCGGACACCCGCTCGTTGGTCTGGGCCATGCCGCTGACCAGCACCAGGTTGCCGTCTTGCTTGACGCTGGTGAGATAGACGCCCTCGGGCGTCTGCTTGACCAGTTCGTCGAGAAGGTACACCGGCGTGTTGCGATCGGTCTGCAGTCCCTCGACGGCCTTCTGCCGCGCCTTCAGCGCCTCGATCTCGGCGCGCAGCGTGGCGATGTCCTTGATCTGCACTTCCAGGCGGCTGATCTCGGCCTTGAGGAAGTCGTTGCGCGCCTGCTGCGCCGAGGTCAGCTGCTGCAGCACCGCATACCATGCGCCGGCAATGGCCAGGCCCAGCACCGCGCTGGCGACCAGCGTCGCGAAGAACGCGCGTTTGCGCTGCCGCCGCTTTTCCTCGCGATGCGGCAGTAGGTTGATCAGGATCACTGCACGAATCTCCGCATGGCCAGGCCGCAGGCCGTCAGGTAGGACGGCGCTTCACGCCGCAGGCTGGATTCGCGCACCGCCGAGCCCAGCTTCATGCGGTCGAAGGGGTTGACCACCTGCGATGCAAAGCCAGTGAGCTCCGTGATGCGATCCTTGAGCCCGGGCAGCGTGGCCGTGCCGCCGGCCAGCATCACGTAGTGCACCTTGTGGTGCGGCGTGCTGGTGAAGAAATACTGCAGCGCCCGACCGATCTCCTGAGACAGGCTGTCGACGAAGGGCGCGAGGATCACCGAGTCGTAGTCCTCGGGCAGGTCGCCGGCAAGCTTCTTGGCCTCGGCTTCCTCGAAGGAGAAGCCGTACTGCCGGCTGATCAGCTGTGTCAGCTGCGAGCCGCCGAAGGCCTGGTCGCGGTCGTAGAGCATGTCCTCGTCACGCAGCACCTTCAGGCTGGTGGTGTCGGCGCCGATCTCGAACAGCGCCACCAGCGCATCCTTGCCTTCGTTGGGCAGCGCCGAGACGATGCGGCTCATCGCCAGGCGCGAAGCATGCGACTCGATGTCCAGCACGACCGGCTTGAGCCCGGCGGCTTCGGCCAAGCCCTGGCGGTCCTGCACCCGATCCTTGCGCGATGCGGCGATCAGCACTTCGACATCGCCCACCGACGTGCTGCTCGGACCGATGACGCAGAAGTCCAGACTCACTTCGTCGAGCGAGAAAGGGATGTACTGGTTGGCCTCTGATTCGACCTGAAGCTCCATCTCCTCTTCGCGCAGACCGGCCGGCAGCATGATCTTCTTTGTGATGACGGCCGACTGCGGCATCGCCATCACCACCTGCTTGGTGCGCGTGCCGCTCTTGTTGACCACCCGCTTGACGGCCTCGGCCACCTCGTCGAACTTCTCGATCTGCCCGTCGGTGATCCAGCCTTTCTCGAAGGGTTCGCAGGCAAAGCGCTCGAGCACCAGTTCGCCGCCCGCGGACTGGCCCAGTTCGACCAACTTGACGCTGGAAGAGCTGATGTCCAACCCGATCATTGCGGGGTGCTTTTGCCCCAGAAGCTGGCCCAGAAAGCTCACGTCCCGTTACTCCCAACGCGCCCCAGACAGGGGCTGCACTCTTAAGAAGTTACTTGAATCCTAGCAGTAAAGCCCTTGTGTCCCAACGCAAAACAGTCGCCGTAGTCTGCCCCTCGTTGTGATTCACCGACGCCCGGAACAGCGCTTGAAACAACTCGCAATTGCGCCTTCGGCAGCTCACCACGGCACAAGGCGCCAGCCCGCGGCCGAACACCTTTTGGCAGCAGCAGCGAAGCCGCGAGATGCGGGTGAGCGCTTTCTACTTTCTATAATCGCTGCTTGCCAAGCTTGGCGGCACGCGTCCCAGCCCGCTCGACGCGTCGGCAAGCACCGCCTCGTGCAGCGCGAAAGCCCCCCATTGAGCGCCAAGAGCACCTCAACCGAACAACTCGCCTCACCTGAGCCAAGCCGTCGCGACGAAAGGCGTGGCGGTTGGGCTCGTGTGCTGGCTCGGGTCATCCTGGGTGCCTGCGGGCTGGCCGTGGCCAGCGTGGTGAGCGTGTTGATGTTGGTTGGCATCGCCGTGGCCATGGCCTACCCAAACGTGCCCGAGATCAGCGGTCTGGCGGATTACCGGCCGAAACTGCCGATGCGAATCTACGCCGCTGATGGCGTGCTGCTCGGTGAATTTGGTGAAGAAAGGCGCAACTTCACGCCAATCGCGCAGATGCCCAAGGTTCTGAAGGACGCCGTGCTGGCGGCCGAGGACGCGCGCTTCTACGAACACGGAGGCGTCGACTACAAGGGCATCGTGCGCGCAGCGCTGGCCAACCTGCGCGATGCGCGCAGCCAGGGTGGCTCGACGATCACCATGCAGGTGGCCAAGAACTTCTATCTGCCCACCGAGAAGACCTACACGCGCAAGATCTACGAGCTGCTGCTGACCCTGAAGATCGAGAAGCTGCTGACCAAGGAGCAGATCCTCGAGCTGTACATGAACCAGATCTTCCTGGGACAGCGCGCCTACGGTTTCGCCGCGGCCAGCGAGATCTACTTCGGCAAGGCGGTGAAGGATCTCGACATCGCCGAGGCGGCCATGCTGGCCGGGCTGCCAGTGGCGCCGTCGGCCTACAACCCGATCGCCAACCCGAAGCGGGCCACTGCGCGACAGCGGTTCATCCTGGGCCGCATGCTCGAGGAGGACTTCACCACCCAGCAGCAGTACGACGCGGCACGCGCCCAGACGTTGCGCTACCGGGCACAGAGCTTGATGCCGGTGCATGCCGAGCATGCTGTCGAGACAGCGCGCCAACTCGTCTTCGCGCACTACGGCACCGAGGCCTATTCCCGCGGCCTGGACGTGTACCTGACGATCCGCTCGGCGGATCAGGAGGTGGCCTACCGGGCGCTGCGGCGCGGCTTGCTCAACTTCGAGCAACGCCAGTTCTACCGCGGCCCGGAAGACTACGTCGACCTGCCCGATGAGCCCGATCAGCTGGACGCACGCATTGCCGAGGCGCTGGCCGACCATCCCGACAACGACGAGTTGCGTGCGGCGGTGGTGACCGAGGTCGCGCCGCGCAAGGTGGTGGCCGTGCTGCAAAGCGGCGAGACCATCACCGTCACCGGAGTCGGGCTCAAGCCGGTCGAGTCGGGTTTGTCCGCCAAGGCCGGGCCGAAGCTGCAGATACGCCGCGGGGCGGTGGTGCGCGCGCTGCAAAACGCCAAGGGCGAGTGGTCGCTGACGCAGGTGCCCGAGGTCGAAGGCGCCTTCGTGGCGATGGACCCGGCCACGGGCGCGATCCGCGCGCTGGTGGGAGGCTTCGACTACGGCAAGTCGAAGTTCAACCATGTCACCCAGGCCCTGCGCCAGCCGGGCTCCAGCTTCAAGCCCTTCATCTACTCGGCCGCGCTGGAGGTGGGCTTCACGCCATCGACGCTGGTCAACGACGCGCCATTGTTCTTCGATGCCGGCGCCACCGGCAGCCAGCCCTGGGAGCCGAAGAACTATGACGGCAAGTTCGAAGGGCCGATGACGCTGCGCAGCGCGCTGGCGAGATCGAAGAACATGGTGTCGATCCGGGTGCTGCAGTCCATCGGCCCGGCCTTCGGCCAGGAATGGATCAGCCGCTTCGGCTTCGAGGCCGACAAGCACCCGGCTTACCTGACGATGGCGCTGGGCGCCGGCTCGGTGACGCCGCTGCAGATGGGCACGGCTTACGGCGTGTTCGCCAACGGCGGCTACCTGACCAGCCCGATGCTGATCGCCAAGGTCACCGACAGCAAGGGGCGACTGCTGGCTCAGAGCGCACCCCCGCCGCTGGATGAGTCACTGCGCGTGCTGGATGCGCGCAACGCGTTCGTCATGAACTCGCTGCTGCAGGAAGTGACGCGCTCGGGCACGGCCGCATCGGCCAAGCGCGCGCTTGGCCGGGGCGACATCTTCGGCAAGACCGGCACCACCAACGATTCGATGGATGCCTGGTTTGCCGGCTTCCACCCCAGCTTGGCGGCGGTGGTCTGGATCGGCTACGACACGCCGCGCAAGCTCGGCGATCGCGAGACAGGTGGCGGGCTCGCACTGCCGGTGTGGATCGAATACATGGCCCATGCGCTCAAGGGCGTGCCGGTGTACGAGCCGACCCCGCCCGAGGGCGTGACCCAGGCCGACGGTGACTGGAGCTTCGTCGAGTTCAGCCGCGGTGCGGGCGTGCGCAGCGTAGGCCTCGAAGACGTGCTGCCGCCGCCGCCACCCACTGGCGACGAGCGCAACAGCATCCTCGACCTGTTCAGGCGATAGGCCCACCCCCGCAGCGCCGTCGGCGCCGCCCCTCAATGGGGCGGCATCGTCAGCCGGCCGGCGAAGCCGGTTCCGCTTTGCTCGCGCGATGCCGCTGCGCCAGGACTTCAGGATGGCGCAAAGCGCAGCTCGATACCGCCCTGGGCGCTGGCGTGGCGCGAAAGCACAGCGAAAAACTCGCTGCCATCGCGGGTGTCCAGCCACCGCCCCTGCACGTGGCGGTAGTGGAAACCGCCGGCGCGCGCCGCCAGCCAGATTTCCTGCAGCGGCGGCTGAGTGTTGATGATGATGCGGCTGTCATTCGGGAACACCAGCTCCAGCAGGCCGCCGGTTCGTTGCGTGTCGATGTCGATCAGGTCGTCCTGCAGCCAGCGGTCGGCTGCCGCCTCGATGGCCGACAGCAGGGCCGAGGTGGCGCGGGCGTAGTCGCCATCGGACATGGGCGTCGCTTCGGGACAGGAACTCATGGTCGATAGAATCTGCGGCATGGGTGAACAGTCGACAACGAGTGTAGCGGCGGCGCCGCGGGCCGCATCCTGGCGCGCAAAGACCACCTTGTGCCTGTTGCTGGGGCTGGCCGCGGGCTGCGGCCAGAAGGGCCCGCTGACGCTGCCCGCCGGTGCGGCCAGCGCCGCTTCGGCCCCGGCCTCGCGATGAGCCTGCCCGGCACCCCCTACCTGGCGCGCCAGGGCGCCGAACTGCAGCTCGACGGCTGTTCACTGGACGCGCTGGCGCGCGAGTTCGGCACGCCGCTCTACGTCTATTCGCAGCGCGCCATGCTCGATGCGGTGGCGGCCTACCGCAAGGCGCTTGCGGACCGGCCGCACCTGCTGTGTTTCGCGATGAAGGCCAACCCCAGCCTGGCGGTGCTGCAGACCTTCGCGCAAGCCGGCTGCGGCTTCGATATCGTCTCGGCTGGCGAACTGGAGCGCGTGCTTGCCGCGGGCGGCGAGGCATCGAAGGTCGTGTTCTCCGGCGTCGGCAAGTCGCGCTCCGAGATGCGCCGTGCCTTGCTGGCCGGAGTGCGCTGCTTCAACGTCGAAAGCCGGGGTGAGCTCGAATTGCTGTCGCAGCAGGCGGTGGCCGTGGGGCGAACCGCCCAGGTCAGCCTGCGCGTCAACCCCGATGTCGACGCCGGGACCCACCCGTACATCTCCACCGGCCTGAAGGACAACAAGTTCGGCATCGCCCACGACCAGGCGCTGGACAGCTACCGGCGTGCGGCGGCGCTGCCGGGTCTGCGGGTGGCGGGCATCGATTGCCACATCGGCTCGCAGATCACCCAGGTCGAACCCTACCTTGATGCTCTGGACCGGCTGATCGACCTGGTCGAGGCGGTCGAGGCCGAGGGCATCCCCATCCATCACATCGACGTCGGTGGCGGCCTGGGCATCCAGTACGCCGCGGAGGCGCCGCCCGCGGCCGACGAGCTGGTGCGGCGGCTGCTGCAGCGCATCGACGCTCGCGGCCAGGGACAACGCGAGCTGCTGTTCGAGCCCGGACGCTCGCTGGTCGGCAATGCAGGCGTGCTGCTGACCGAGGTGCTGTACCTCAAACCCGGGGCCAGCAAGAACTTCTGCATCGTCGATGCGGCGATGAACGACCTGGTCAGACCGGCGATGTACCAAGCCTGGATGGCCATCGAGCCCTGCCGGCGGCGCGACGGCGCCGCGCCAGCCTGGGATGTGGTCGGGCCGGTGTGCGAATCGGGCGACTGGCTCGGCCGCGGCCGCGAGTTGGCAGTGCTGCCTGGTGACGTGCTGGCGGTGCTGTCTGCCGGCGCCTACGCGATGTCGATGGCAAGCAACTACAACAGCCGGCCTCGGGCCGCCGAAGTGATGCTGGTCGACGGCCGGCCTGTGCTGATCCGCGAACGCGAGCGACTCGAAGACCTGATGGCACGCGACCGGCTCATCGGCACGGCCTGAACCCGGCCCTCAGATCCGCCCTTCCTGAACGGCGTGGCAGGCCACGCGGGCACCGTCTTTCTCGACCATCACCGGCCGCTCGGCCGAACAGCGCGCATTGGCATGCGGGCAGCGCGGGTGGAAGGCGCAGCCGCTGGGCGGGTTGAGCGGGTTCGGCACCTCGCCCTGCACCGGCGTGCGCGCACTGCCGCTCATGTGGATGTCGGGGATGGCGTCCAACAGCATGCGCGTGTACGGATGCCTGGGCCGTGCGAACAGCTCGGCCTTGGCCGCCAGTTCGACCAGCCGGCCCAGGTACATGACGCCGACCTGGTCGCTGACATGGCGTACCACCGCCAGGTTGTGGCTGATGAAAAGGTAGGTCAGGCCCTGCTGGCGCTGCAGGTCCTTCATGATGTTGAGCACCTGCGCCTGCACCGAAACGTCCAGCGCCGAAGTGGGTTCGTCGCAGACCAGGAACTCGGGCTGGGTGGCGAGCGCGCGCGCAATCGAGATGCGCTGGCGCTGGCCGCCAGAGAACTGGTGCGGGAACTTCTCCATGTCGGCCGCTGCCAGGCCCACCGACTGCAGCAACTCGCCGACCTTGGCGCGCAGCCCGGCATCGTCGCTAAACAGGCCGTGCTCGCGCAGCGGTTCACCGACGATGTCCAGCACCTTCCAGCGTGGGTTGAGGCTGGCATACGGATCCTGGAAGATCATCTGCATGCGCCTGCGCAAGCCGCGCAGGTTGGCCGCCGAGGACTTGAGCACCCCGGTGTCCTGCCCGTCGAAGAAAACCGCGCCGCGCGTGGGCTCGTACAGCCCGACCAGCAGCCGCGCGACAGTGCTCTTGCCGCAACCGGATTCGCCCACCAGCGCCAGCGTCTCGCCCTTGTGGATGCTGAAGCTGACACCGTCGACCGCGTGCACGAACTGGCGCGGCTTGCGCTCGATGACGCGATTCAGCCAGGGCGGCGAGACATCGAAGGTCTTCGCCAGGTCATCGACCTTCACGAGGGCCGTCATGTCGCCGTCTCCTGCGCGCGCAGCCAGCAGGCGGCGCGGGTGCGGCCGGCGTCGCCCAGGTCCGGCCGGTCGCGGCGGCAGCGTTCCATCACCTGCGGGCAGCGCGGGTTGAAGGCACAGCCCTTGGGGATGGCATTGAGCCGCGGCATCGCGCCGTCGATCTGCAGCAATCGCTCGCGTGTGTCGTCCATCGCCGGGATCGAGCCCATCAGCCCGGCGGTGTAGGGATGCGCTGGGTGGTGGATGACCTCGTGCACAGGGCCGATCTCGCAGATTCGCCCGGCGTACATCACCGCCACGCGGTCGCAGGTCTCGGCAATCACGC
The DNA here is from genome assembly GCA_040381175.1 of Burkholderiaceae bacterium. Taxonomy (GTDB): domain Bacteria; phylum Pseudomonadota; class Gammaproteobacteria; order Burkholderiales; family Burkholderiaceae_C; genus Rubrivivax. The sequence goes on along the minus strand of JBEIHU010000015.1, from coordinate 20,890 downwards.
CCATGTCGTGCGTGACCAGCATCACCGCCGCGCCGTGCTCCTTGCACAGCCGCTTCAGCAGCGAAATGATCTGCGCCTGGATCGACACGTCCAGTGCTGTGGTCGGCTCGTCGGCGACGATCAGCTCGGGCTCGGCCGCCAGGGCCAGCGAGATGACCACGCGCTGGCGCATGCCGCCGGAGAACTGGTGCGGATACTGCTCGAGCCGCTCTTCGGCCGCCGGTATGCCGGTCTCCTGCAGCAGCCGGATGGCGCGCTGGCGCGCTTCTTCGGCACTGACCGGCAGGTGCGTGAGGATGGTTTCGGTCAGCTGCCGGCCGATGGTGTACAGCGGGTTCAGCGAGGTCAGCGGGTCCTGGAAGATGGCGCCGATGCGCCGGCCGCGTATGGCGCGCATCTGCTCGTAGGGCAGGTTGTCGATTCGCTGGCCGGCCAGGCGGATCTCGCCGCTGGCGATGCGTCCGGGCGGCTCGAGCAGGCCGATGATGGCCGCGCCGGTCAGCGACTTGCCGGCGCCGGACTCGCCAACAACACCCAGCACCTCGCCGGGCGCGATGTCGAATGAAACGTCATCCAGCGCCAGCAGCGTGCCGCGCCGCGTCGGGAACTCGACGCGCAGGTTCTTGACCTCGAGCAGCGGCGCGCTCATCTCAGCCGGGGGTTCAAGGCGTCGCGCAGCCAGTCGCCCAGCAGGTTGACGCTCAGCGCGATCAGGATCAGCATGACGCCCGGGAAAATGGTGATCCACCATTCGCCGCTGAAGAGGAAGTCGTTGCCGATGCGGATCAGCGTGCCCAGAGAGGGCGAGGTCGGCGGGACGCCGACGCCCAGGAAAGACAGCGTTGCCTCTGTCAGGATGGCTGCCGCCACGTGGATGGTGGCCAGCACGAGCACCGGGCCCATCACATTGGGCAGCACATGCTTGAACATGATGCGCGAGGGCTTGACGCCGATGACGCGCGCGGCCTGCACGTACTCGCGGTTGCGCTCCACCAGCGTGGAGCCGCGCACCGTGCGCGCGTACTGCACCCAGCCGGTGAGCGAGATGGCAACGATCAGCACGCCGAAGGCCAGCGTGTCGTGCGCGTTGGGGAAGATCGCCCGGCCCACGCCGTCGATCAGCAGCGCCACCAGCAGCGACGGGAACGACAGCATCACGTCGCACACGCGCATGATCAGCGCATCGACCTTGCCGCCGGCAAAGCCCGACAGCAGGCCCAGGCCCACGCCCACCACCATCGACACCAGCACCGAGGCGACGCCGACGAACAGCGAAATGCGCGCGCCATACATGATGGCCGACAGGATGTCGCGGCCCTGGTCGTCGGTGCCGAGCAGGTAGGTGCCCGAGCCGCCGTCGACCCAGGCCGGCGGCAGCCGCGAATCGCTCAGGTTGACCGCGGCCAGGTCGAAGGGATTGTGCGGCGCCACCCAGTTGGCGAACACCGCGCAGAACACACAGACCGCGGCGATGAGCGCTGCGACGATCGCCATGGGCGAGCTCTTGAAGCTGAACCAGACATCGCCGTCGAAAAAGCGCGCCAGCGCGCCAGGCGCAACCGGTACGGCGGTGCGGTTCATGCGCAAGCCCTCATGCTCAATGCCCTCCCGCAGGCTTCTCGATGCGCAGCCGCGGGTCGACCGCAAAGTACAGCAGGTCGACGACGAGGTTGACGATGACGAAGATCAGCGCCACCAGGCACAGGTAGGCCGCCATCACCGGCACATCGGCAAACTGCACCGCCTGGATGAACAGCAAGCCCATGCCAGGCCACTGGAACACCGTCTCGGTGATGATCGCAAAGGCGATCAGCGCCCCCAGCTGCAACCCGGTAATGGTGATCACGGGCACCAGCGTGTTCTTCAGCGCATGGCCGAAATACACCGCGCGGTTCGGCAGCCCGCGCGCACGTGCGAACTTGATGTAGTCGGTGCGCAGCACCTCGAGCATCTCGGCACGCACCAGCCGCAGGATCAGCGCGAGCTGGAACACCGACAGCGTGATAGCCGGCAGCACCAGGTGCCGCCAACCGTCGAGGCTGAGAAAACCGGTGGTCCACCCGCCCAGGTTGACGACATCGCCGCGGCCGAAGCTGGGCAGCCATTTCAGCGTCACGGAAAACAGCAGGATCAGCAGGATGCCGATCAGGAAGGTCGGCAACGACACACCCAGCAGGGACACGGTCATGGCCACCTGCGAGCCGAAGGTGCCGCGCCTCAAGGCGGCATACACGCCCAGCGGTATGCCGACCAGCAGTGCGATCAGTGCCGCCACGATCGACAGCTCCAGAGTAGCCGGCAAGCGCTCGACGATCAGCGCAGACACGCTGCGCCCCTGGCGCAGGCTCAAGCCGAAGTCGCCTTGCAGTGCGTTGCCGACGAAGTGGGCAAACTGGACCGGAAAGGGCTGGTCCAGGCCCAGATCGGCCCGCAGCTGCGCGCGCTGCTCCGCTGTCGCGTCCTGGCCGAGCATGCTGGCCACCGGATCGCCGACATACTGAAACAGCATGAAGGCGATGAAGGCCACCGACAGCATCACGACGAAGGCTTGGGCCAGGCGGCGCAGGATGAAAGCGAGCATGCGGGAGGCTGGGCCAGGGGTGCGAGATGCAGAACGTTGCGAAGGCGGCTGTCCGCCAAGAACAGCCCGCGATCATCCGCAATTCACGCGCCCGGCGCCAAGAGGGAAAACCTAGGCAAACACAGCCGACGCCGGCTCGGTCTGTTGTTCACTGGAGCCTGATCTCGCCATACCAGGCTTCGACCCCGGCCTGGGTGTTGTCGCCATCGGTCATCACCGCCACGCCGACCAGTGCGCCGGGATCTTCGCCGAATGCGCGGCGGTAGTCTGCGCGAATGTCGCGCTCGTAGCTGCGCCATTGCCCGAGGTGCTGCGGACCGGACTCGACCACGATCTTGCGAACCCGATCGCTGCGCTGGTTGATCACCAGCGAATCCACCTCGGCACGTCCGTCCCAGACATACATCAACGTCGCGAACGGAGGCCTTTCGCCGCTGAGGCTTTGCATCAGGTCGAACATCAAGCGGTTACGCTGGCTGAGCCGCGCGCTGTCGCCATCGAAGGCGAGCAGAACGCGCACAGCCGCGTCTTCGGTCTCGCTGTCGCGCACATCCGCCCGCTCCAGCAGCGAACTCACCTTCCACGAAAAGCTGACCATGCCCAGCTGATCCGGCTCGATGCGCAAGACGCGGCGGTACATGCTGGCCGAGCGCTCGGCCTTGGCATGCAGCACCCAACGATCATCCACGACCAGCTTGGTGTACACAGTCTTGCTCTTGCCGGGCAGCACGAAGGGTTGCCAGCCTTCGGTCCAGCGGGATGCTGCCGGCGTCGCCGGTTGAGGTGGCGGTGGAACATGCACGCAGCCGGCCAGCGAGAGAGCGGCTACCAGCAGACCCTGGGCTGGATGCATCATTCGGGGCATTGCATCAGGTCCTCAGCGCATTTGGCATGGCGGCCATTCGCACTGGGCAGCCATAAAAAAGGCCGCCCGGAGGCGGCCTTTGGCGATGCGATGGCTGCCCTGGGGCAGAGCCTCGATCAGAAGCTGTGACGCACGCCGACTTCGAAGCCGCTCGAGCTCGAACCACGAGAAAGAGCCGAGGACGCCGCCGTGACACGGAAATTGCTGTCGCCATCGTTGTTGATGGCCGAAGCCGTGGCGTAAACAGCGGTGCGCTTGGACAGGTTGTAGTCAGCGCCCACGGCCCACTGCTTGGCGCCGCGGCTGGTGCTGCCGTTCTGGAGAGAGAAGTTGGAACCATCGGCCTGACCCCAAGAAAGCTTGAAGTTGGCTTGGCCGAAAGGCATCGACGCGCCGATGTACCAGTTCTTCTGGCTGGGAGCAATCAGCACACCATCAGCTTCGATCTGGCTATAGAAAGCGGACAGTTTCAGGAACTTGAGGTCCCACGAACCGGCGATGTTCCAGTTCGTCGCATTGACGGCAGCGGTGATGTCGGTGTCGCTGTAAGCGGCTGCCACGTTGAACGGGCCAGCGGCGTAGCCGATACGACCACCCCACATCTTGTTGCCGAGAGCGCCTTCGCCCGCAGCGATCATGACATGACCGTACAGGCCAGGACCGAAGATGCCGTTCGGCAGGATGTACTGCACCGAGTTGTTGGCGCGCACCAGAGTACCGTACGCACCGCCAGAACCGCCGATGTTGCCCACTTCAAGGGCCAGGTTGGTGGCAGCGCCGATACCGTTGGTACCAAACGGATCGAACACCGTCCAGCTCCAGAACTGCGGGGTGTAGTCACGGCCGAGGCGCAGTTCGCCCCACTGGTTCGACAGGCTGACCGTCGAACGACGCTGGAACAGGAACGAGTTCTCGTTCGTCACGCTGCCGCCACCGGGAAGGTTGACGGTGGTCGTACCGTTACCGAAGCTGCCGCTGCCGCGGCCGGTGTCCGGACCCAAGGCGGCTTCGAGCCAGAAGCTGGCCTTCAGTCCACCGCCGAGGTCTTCCACGCCGCGGAAGCCCAGCCGGCTGCTGGCCATGCCGTCCTGGCCCAGCGAGTAAGTGGTCAAATCATTCTTGACGTAGCGGACGTTCAAGTCGACGACACCGAACAAGGTGACCGAGGACTGCGCCATGGCCGAACCGGCGAACACGCCGAGGGCGGCAAGAGCGAGAACTGATTTTTTCATTGCAACATTCTCCTAGATTAATGACGAAGACCTGATCGATTCGCGGTTGCGGGGTGATCAGACCTAACCCCTCATCGGAAGTTAATGCATTGCACCAGACCGCCGCTCCGCTGGCAAAGTTTTGCACCCCAACAGGCCTGGTTTTGTTGTCTGGGCACAACGAGACGGCCGGAGCCCGGCTTTGGCCATGACCGCCGTCCAAGATGCAAGATTCGTGCCGCGCAACGATCCAACACCTCGTCATGCAGCCAAGGGCTGCGCTGATAATGGCTTCGTGATGCAAGATCGCATCGGAAAAGGTATCAGATGTCACGTGTAGATCAGGTCCTGGCCTGCGCCGACAACGCGTTGCGCACGCTGTCGGGGGCCTATGTAGCGTCGCGCGGCGCGCCTGCCAGCGACCCAGCCGAAGATGCTGCGCTGTTGCCCGAGCAGCGGCGCCTTTCGGCGGCCCTGATGCGCGTCAACCATGTCGGCGAGGTGTGTGCACAAGCGCTTTACAGCGCCCAGATGCTGGCCACCGACGATGCCGTCATGCGGCAGCATTTCGACGCCGCAGCGCGGGACGAATCAGACCACCTGGCCTGGACCCGGCGCCGGCTGCAGGAGTTGGACGATCGCACCAGCCTGCTCAACCCGTTGTGGTACGCCGGCGCCTTCGGCCTTGGCCTGCTGGCCGGTCGGCTGGGCTTGGGCATCAGCCTGGGCTTCGTGGCCGAGACCGAACACCAGGTCGAGCAGCATCTGCAAAGCCATCTCGATCGCCTGCCGGCTGCCGACCGAGCGTCGCGCGCCATCGTGCAGCAGATGATGGACGACGAGATGCGCCACGCCGCCGACGCACGCAGCGCCGGCGCTGCGGAATTGCCGGCACCGGTGAAGCTGGCCATGCGCCTGGCCGCCAAGGTGATGACCCGCACCGCCCATCATGTCTGAGGCGGGTGAGGACACCGGCCGCAGCCGGGCGGCGCGGGTCCGTAGCGGCCGCCGCCGCGGCATGGCCGCAGCGCTGCTGGCGGCAATCGGCCTGGTCGCAGGCTGCACCAGCCTGCCGAGCGTATCGCCGTTCAAGGGAGCGGAGCTGTCGGCGTCGCCGCTGCTCGGCAAGTTCGTCTGGCGCGACCTGGTCACCGAAAACCCCGATGCGGTCAAGCCGTTCTATGCGGCGCTGTTCGGCTGGGAGTTCGAAGAAGGCCGGGCGCTGGGAGCCCCCTACACGCTGGTCAAGTCGGGCGGGCAGTACATCGCCGGCATCAGCCGGACAAGGCGGCCGCGGCCAGACCAGCCTGTATCGCAGTGGCTGAGCTTCATGTCGGTGGCCGACGTCGATCGCGCCGCCGAACAGACCCGCGCCGCCGGTGGCAGCATCGTGGCCGGGCCGCTGGACTTGCCCAACGTCGGCCGAGGCGCGGTGGTGCTGGATCCGGATGGTGCGCCGCTCGGCCTTCTGCGCAGCAGCGTCGGCGACCCCGCCGACGTGCCCACGCCAGCCTTGAACCGCTTTCTCTGGACCGAGCACCTGTCCCGCGATCCCCAGGCCAGTGCAGAGTTCTATGTCGGCCTGGTGGGCTTCGAGCTGCGCAAGATCGACTTTGCCGGCATGCCCTACTGGGTGCTGGTCAAGGGACGCGAGCGCGCAGGCCTGCTCAGGAACCCGATTGCGGTGGACCGGCCGATCTGGCTGGCCTATGTGCGCGTGGCCGACCCAGGGGCGACGGCGGCGCGCGCCGCGCAGCTGGGTGGACGGGTGCTGCTGGCGCCACGGCAAGATCTGCGCAACGGTACGCTGGCGCTGATTGCCGACCCGACAGGCGCCGTGCTGGCGCTGCAGAAGTGGCCGCTTTGAAGCCTGGAGGCAAGGGCATGACACATCGATACTGGCGGCACGCAGCCGTCGCGGCGCTGTTGTGCGCCACGGTGATGCTGGGCAGCTGTGAGAGCAGCTCCGGCATAGGCTTCAGCGTCGATCTGCCCACCAACTACGGCAGCATGGAGCTGGGAATGGCCACCACCCGATGGGTGGGCCGACCGGGCTGGTAGGGGCCGGACAGGGCGCGGGGCGCAGGTCTACGGCGCCTGCATGCAGGCCGGCAACAGGGCCTGCGATCCATTGCCCGTGGTGCGGCCGTCCGGGCCGATGGCCACCTGGAACCATTGGCACTGGATGTTCTGGAAATGGTAGGACCACACCTCACCGCCCTGCCGGCCGCCCGGAGCGATGTTGCTGGGCTGGCCCAGGGTCATCAGCACCTGCTCGCGCGTCATGCCGGCGGTGATGTTGCGGAAGTTGGTCTCGTTGAGCACCTGAACCCAGTTGACGAGCTTGCCTGACGCATCGACGTCGACCATGTACGTGCGGGCACCGCTGCCGCGGAACTCCAGCCGCTGGCCGCCGTTCGGCAGCGCATGGGTTGCCACGGGCGTACCCATCTGCGCCCGGATCTGGTCGGCCGAAGCACCCGGCTTCAGGTCTCCGGGGCCAGTGGATGCGCACCCCGCAAGCACCGCGGCAACCACCAGACAGGACAAGGCGAACTTTTTCATTCAGGGCTCCGTGTTCAGGTCTCGACAATTTCGAAACCGGTAGTTATCTGCGCGGTCTTGGCAAGCATCGCGCTGGCCGAGCAGTATTTCTCGTGCGACAGCTGGATGGCCCGGGCCACGGCGGCTTGGCCCAAGCCGCGGCCGCTGACCGTGAAGTGCATATGGATGCGCGTGAACACCTTCGGTTCCGTCGGCGCGCGGTCGGCCTCGATCTTGACCACGCAGCCGCTGACCGGCTGGCGAGCACGCTTGAGGATCAGCAACACGTCATACGCCGTGCAACCACCGGTGCCGGCCAGAACGGTTTCCATGGGCCGCGGTGCCAGGTTGCGCCCGCCGCCCTCGACAGCTCCGTCCATGGTCAACATGTGCCCGCTGCCGGTTTCGGCCACGAAAGCCATGCCGGCATCGCCATGCCAGCGCACAGTGCATTCCATGCGAATTTCCTTGCGGGTTATACGAGGCAGCACGCGCCAAGAAAGGCACCGCTCCGGGACACGATGAGCCGAAATTGTGCATGAGCGCACGAGGCTCTGGAGCGGCCTCCCTAGTTCGACCCGGACACCACAAGGCCATGTTGCGACGCAGCATCCCGGCTGCTAGACTTCCTGGCAGAGGGAATGAGTTCCCTGCAGCTTGTCTCCTCCACCTTCCGAAAGGGTGGATTCAGCCCAAGGCAGCAATGCCTTGGGCTCTTTTATTGGTGCCCCCGACATCGGGCGGACCGTATCATTCGGCCCCCTCGAACCCGCCGGCCGGGCTGCGCGGCCCGGCGATGCCGGTCCATTCGGTCCGTGGCCGCCTTTTCCTGCGAAGCACGACTTGAAGTCCGCCATCCCGACGCCCATGCCCGCGCCGCCGGCCCATGCCCGACGACGCGGCCGTCCCGACCTGTCGGGCTATCTGCAGAAGATCCTGAATGCGCGCGTCTACGACGTGGCTGCCGAGACCGCGCTCGACCCGGCGCGCAGCCTGTCGCGGCGCCTGGGAAACCACGTGCTGCTCAAGCGAGAGGACCAGCAGTCGGTGTTCAGCTTCAAGCTGCGCGGCGCGTACAACAAGATGGCCCACCTGCCGGCCGAGCAGTTGGCGCGGGGCGTCATATGCGCCTCGGCCGGCAACCATGCGCAAGGCGTGGCGCTCAGCGCGCGGCGCCTGAACTGCAAGGCGGTGATCGTGATGCCGGTGACCACCCCGCGCCTCAAGGTCGATGCGGTGCACGCGCTGGGCGCCGAGGTCGTGCTGCATGGTGACAGCTATTCCGACGCCTACCTGCACGCGCTGGAACTGGAAAAGTCCCTGGGCCTGAACTTCGTGCACCCTTTCGACGACCCCGATGTGATCGCCGGCCAGGGCACGATCGCGATGGAGATCCTGCGCCAGCACCAAGCGCCGATCGACGCCGTGTTCGTGGCGGTTGGCGGCGGCGGGCTGATCTCCGGCGTTGCAGCCTACATCAAGGCAGTGCGCCCGCAGATCCAGGTGATCGGCGTGCAGACCGTCGACTCCGACGCGATGCTGCGTTCGGTGCGCGCCGGCAGGCGCGTGGCGCTGGCCGATGTCGGCCTGTTCGCCGACGGCACGGCGGTCAAGCAGGTGGGCGTCGAGACCTTCCGGCTGGCGCGCGCGTTGGTCGACGACTACGTGGTGGTCGATACCGACGCGGTGTGCGCGGCCATCAAGGACGTGTTCCAGGACACGCGCAGCATCCTCGAGCCTTCGGGCGCGATGGGCGTGGCGGCGATCAAGCAGTACGTCGAGACGCACAAGCTCAAGGGCAAGACGCTGGTCGCCATCACCTGCGGCGCCAACATGAACTTCGACCGGCTGCGCTTCGTTGCCGAGCGCGCCGAGTTCGGCGAGCAGCGCGAGGCGCTGTTCGCGGTGACCATCCCCGAGGAGCGCGGCTCGTTCAAGCGCTTTTGCGAGCTGATCGGCCCGCGCGCAGTGACCGAGTTCAACTACCGCATCGCCGATACGCAGTTGGCGCATGTCTTCGTCGGCGTCGCCATTTCGCGCCGCGACGAGGCCGGCCGCATCGCGCGCAGCTTCAAGCGCCATGGCTTCGCGACGGTGGACCTTACCGACGATGAACTCGCCAAGCAGCATGTGCGCCACATGGTCGGCGGACACTCCGAGCTGGCGCGCGACGAGCGCCTGTTCCGCTTCGTCTTCCCGGAGCGTCCGGGAGCGCTGATGCGCTTCCTGGCAACGATGCACCCGGGCTGGAACATCAGCCTGTTTCACTACCGCAACCAGGGCGCAGACTATGGCCGCATCCTTGTCGGCATCCAGGTGCCGTCGACGGACGAGGCTGCTTTCCGGTCCTTCCTGGAGACGCTGGCCTATCCCTGCGTCGAGGAATCGGCCAACCCGGTGTACCGGCTGTTCCTGCGCTGAGGCTGGCTGAGGCCGGCCACGCAAGCTCTACACTCGACTGCATGGCCGCCAGCCGCTCGCTCATCGCCCCAACCTCGAATCCGCTGCTCGAGCGTTCACTGTTGGAGAAGCTGTCGCGCCGCGCCGAGGCGGCCGGCAGCCTGGGCGAACTGGAGCCGCTGGCCGTGCGCCTGGGGCTGATGCAAAACACGCTCAAGCCGCGTTTTCACGACCCGCAGCTGGTGCTGTTTGCGTCAGACCATGGCATGGCCGTCGACGGCATCGACGTTTCGGCCCGGCACCGCACCTTCGAACAGGTTCAGCAAGCCCTGAGCGGCCGGCTGCCGTTGGCGGTGTTCGCCCGCATCCAGCAGATCGCGCTGACGGTCGTCGATTGCGGCGTGGCCGAGGACCTCCCCTCACACGAACGGCTGCTGATGCGCAAGATCGCCCACGGCACGCGCAATGCCCGCGTCACCGGCGCCATGACGCTCGACCAGGCCCATGCTGCGATGCGCGCCGGCATGGAGATCGGCGACACGCTGCGAGGCAACATGCTCATCTGCGCAGGCATCGGCGTGGGCTCGCACTTCAGCGCCGCGCTGGTGCTGGCGCGGCTGAGCGATGCACCGGTGCGCGAGCTGCTGGTCAGCGGAGCGCACATGGACGCAGACACGCTGGCGCACCTGATGCTCATCGCCCAAGGCGCGCAGGGGCGGCACCGCGAGCTGAACGAGCCCGTGGAGGTGCTTGCGGCCTTTGGCGGCTTCGAGATCGCGATGATGGTCGGCATGATGCTGGTGGCGGCGAGCAAGCGCCACCTGCTGATGATCGACGGCATGGCGGCCTGCGCCGCGCTGATGCTGGCGTCGCGCATCGCAACGCCGGTCACCGACTACTGCGTCTTCTGCCGCAGCCATGGCCATCGCGGCCTGGACAAGGCCTTGCACCTTTTTCGCGCCTCCGCGCTGCTCGAGCTGGGCATGGACAGCACCGACGGCACGGGCGCGACGCTGGCCTGGCCGCTGGTGCGCAGCGCTGCAGCCCTGCTCACCGAGGTGGCGGACGGCGAAGACGCAGGCCCGTCCCGACCGACGCCCATGACCGACGACACCGCCGCCGGCTGATCAACCCAGCCAACGCCGCCGGGCCGCGAGACGCGACAGGCCGTGAATGTCGGCAACACCCTCGGCCCGTGCCGCCGGCAGCAGGTGCAGCAGCAGTTCGGCCGTGGCCAGCGTGTCGGCCGCGGCCTGGTGGCGCTGCATGCATTCGATGCCGCAGGCCCGCAGACAGTCGTCCAGCGTGCGTGCCCCCCAGTGCGGCCGCAGCACCGCGGCGATGTCGGCGATGTCCAGCCATCGGTTGCCTGGCCTGCGCCCGAGAGCGGCCTGCATTGCCCTGTCGATCAGGCGACGGTCGAACTCGACGTGAAAGCCAAGCAGCGGCGCGCTGCCCGCGAAGGCCTCGAAACCACTGAGCACTGCCGCCGGCTTCGCGCCACGGCCCTGGGCCGCAACACCGATGCCATGCACCAATATGTTCGACCGGTCGGGCGGCGCGTCGGGAGCAGGCTGCCGCAGCACGGCTTCGAAGCTGTCGGCCAGGTCGATCCAGGCGCGCCGGCCATCGAAGCGCAGCGCCACGGCAGCCAGCGCCAGCAGCCGGTCGCTCGACGGGTCCAGGCCGCTGCTCTCGACGTCCAGCACCAGCCAGCGGCCCGTGTCGGCCGGCGGGGACTTGATGCCCAGGAGCTTGGACCACATGCGTCAGCTACCACAGGCGCCGTCAGCGCATGTAGTCGAGCGACACGCGCTGTTGCAGGCGCTGCGCCGAGCGGAACGCCTCTTTCAGGATGCGCCGGTCGATGTCATTCAGTGTGCGCAGATCCAGCCGGTTGGGGTTGTCGCCCGCCGACCCCGACGCGGCGCTCGCCTGCACCCGCAGCCGCAGCATCTGCAGGAACTCGAAGGCGCCGATCCACGTCTCGCTTTCGCGCGGCTCGACATGCAGGCCGGCAGCGACGGCCTCCAAGCGGGCGCGCGTGCCGGTGGCCTCGACGCCTTGCGCCAGCGCATACAGGCGCGCGGCGTCGACGAAGATCATCGTGCCGTGCAGCTTCAGGTCGATCCACTCGTGCGCGCCCTCGCGCTGCGGGTCGAGCGCACCGCGCCAGTTCAGGCGCGGCGCGTTACGCAGCGCGTTTTGCGCCATCTGCTTCGTGAAGCGCGGCATCTGCGCAGCCCGGCGCCGCACGAACTCGCGCATCGGCCGGCTCAGCGACGCATCGCCGGCCAGCGCCCTGAAGTCGAAATAGATGTTCGCCTTGAGCAGGTCTTCGGGGGCGCCTTGCTCGATCCAGCGGTCGAAGCGCTCGATCCATTCGTCGACGCCAAGGCAGCAATCCGGCTGGCCGGCCATGATGCCTCCCTTGCACAGCGGGTAGCCACAGGCATCCAGCGTTTCGTTGACCTGCCGGCCCATGGCCAGCCAGGCGCTGCGTTCCTGCTGATCGGGCCTGGGGCTGCGCAGGACGAGGCCGTTGTCCTGGTCGGTGGCTATGGTCTGCTCGCAGCGACCTTCGGAACCGAAGGCCAGCCAGCAGGCCTGGTTCAGGTCCAGGCCATGCTGGTGCGCCACCAGCTGCACGGCGCGCTCGGTCAGCACGTCGTTGAGGTGGCTGACCAGTTCGGTCAGGCTGCGCGCCGACAGACCCTGCGCCATCAGCGTCTGCGCCAGCCGCCGTATGTCCGGCGCGGCGGCCATCAGTTCGCCCAGCTCCGCGGCCTCGCGCAGACGGCCGCTGAGCCGGCGCAACGACAACCGCTGCATCGTGAACAGGTCGCGCTCCGACACCATCGCGACCACGCGGCCGTGTTCGGTGACTGGCACGTGGCGCACGCCATGGCGCGACATCAGGAGCACGGCATCCTGCACGCCCTGCGCGACGTCCAGTGTCTGCACCGGCCGGGTCATCAGGCGCTCGATCGGCGTGTTCATCGGCGGCTGCGCCAGCGCCACGCGCTCGAGCAGATCGTGCCGCGTGAAGATCCCGAGCGCGGCCCCGGCCGCGTCGAGCACCAGCACCGAGCCGACACGCCGCTGCTGCATCAGCTGCAGCACCTCGAGCAGCGGGGTGCCGGCGCCGCAGCTCACCAACGCGCGGCGCGACAGACTGCCCAGGCGCGCCTCCATCGACTGCTCGGCCAGCGCCTGCGAGGCGAAGGCTGCCTTGTGCGCCTGGCGCGACAGCGCCAGCACATGCTGCACCCGGCCGCGCAGGAAGTCGGCCAGAACGGTGCTGCGCTGCATGAGCTGGTGCATCGCCTCGGCCGGCACCTCCAGGCAGAAGCAGTCGTCGATGGCGACATAGGGCGCACTCACCGCACGGCGCTCCTGCCAGGCCGCGGCGGGAAACAGCTCGCCCGCCTCCAGCACGAAGCGGCTACCGGCCATGTCTTCGCCCTGCGGCCCGCCGGCGATGCTGCCGCGCCGCAGGTAGAGCAGGCGCGACACCGGTCCGTCCGCCGGCTGCAGCACCGCCTCGCCCGGCGCGAAGTACGTCTCCCGGGCCATGGTGACGAAGGCCTCCACGTCTTCAGCCGCCATCTGCGCAAAAGGCGCAAAGCGCTGCATTTCGGCGCACAGGTTGCGCACCAGGCTGGACGCGGGTTGGTGTTCGCTGTGAGGCATGGAACGCAGGGCCCGGCAGGACAGCCGCCGCCGGGCTCAGGTCGGCGGGCGGCCGGCGCTGGTGGGTGGCGCGAATATCGGCCGGTCGCCGGGCTCCGGCTGGATCTCGGGCGCGCTGACGTCGGGCTGCACGGGCTCTGCGGGCAGGGACTGGGGCGGCGGCGCCGGCAGGCGCGGGCGCGGCACGGCGCTGAGCATCGCGGAGCCTGGCATCGTGCCGGTGGCCGGCGGCGGCAGGACGGGAAGCTCCAGCGACACCTGCGCAGCCTGGCCTCGCGGCCCGAGCGAGGCCCCGCGCGAGTGCACGGCCTGCAGCACCAGATCGCCATCAACGGGCGTGCCCACGCGATAGGCCTTGGCTGGCTTGCCGTCGGTGGCGATCAGCGCCAGCCCCTCGGCACTGGCTGCGGCGGAGCGCGGTGCGACGACGCCGATCAGGCGAAAGCGCGTGTCGGCCTGCAGCTGGGGCGCCGCGGCCGCGAACACCGGCAATGGCGCGACATCGGGACCGAAGACGCGGCTCAGGTCGCCCCTGAACCCGTCGGCGTTGGAGACCAAAGCGGCATGCGCCGGCACGGCGATCGGCTGTGACGACAGGCGAAGCACCCAGAATACGATGCTGGCGGCAACTGCGGCCCAGATCACGAATGCGGCGATGCGCGAAAGCATGCGGCGATTATCATGCACAGTGCCTTGCCGACCCCGACATTCATGATGCCCAAGTTCCACCGGCCCGCCGCAATCGTGCGCGGCTTCACGCTGATCGAGTTGATGGTCGTGCTGGTCATTATTGGCGTGCTGGCGGCCTTGATCGTGCCCAACGTGCTCGACCGCGCCGATGATGCGCGCGTCACCGCGGCGCGCACCGACGTAAGCAACCTGATGCAGGCGCTCAAGCTGTACAAGCTGGACAACCAGCGCTACCCAAGCGCGGAGCAGGGCCTGGAAGCGCTGGTGCGCAAGCCCACGGTCGGCGCGGCGCCGCCAAACTGGAAACCCTACCTGGACAAGCTGCCGAACGATCCCTGGGGCCGGCCCTATCAGTACGTCAACCCGGGCGTGAAGGGCGAGATCGATGTATTCAGCTTCGGCGCCGACGGCACGGCCGGCGGCGACGGCAACAACGCCGACATCGGCTCCTGGCAGTAGGCGCTGCGCCGGGCAGGCCGTGCCGCGGAACGCCAGTCTGGCCGGCCGCCGTGCGCCAGCGCGCGGCTTCACGCTGATCGAGTTGATGGTCGTGGTCGCCCTCATCGCCGTCGCGGCGGGGGTGGTCGGCCTGGCGATGCGCGACCCGGCCAGTGTCCGCCTCGAGACCGAGGCTCAGCGGCTGAGCGTGCTGCTTGAATCGGCACGAGCCGAATCGCGCGGCTCCGGCCTCGCAGTGCACTGGGTGCCGTCGCGCGTGGATGACGAGACTCACTTCCGCTTCATGTGGGTCACGGGCGCCAAGAGTAAGCCGATGGACCGGCCCACGCGCTGGCTGGACCCGCAGGTGCGGGCCGAGGTGGTTGACGCGCCTTCGGTGCAGCTCGGGCCCGAACCGCTGATCGGTGCGCAGCGCATCGTGCTGCGTCTGGCCGGCCAGAAGCTGCAGCTGGCCACCGACGGGCTCGGGCCCTTCGCCGTCGTACCCGGGGAGGCCCTGCCGTGAAGCCCGCCGCGCGCGGCTTCACCTTGGTTGAAGTGCTGGTGGCAGTGGCCGTCATCGCCATCGCACTGGCCGCCGGCTTGCGCGCCGCCGGCGTGCTGGTCGACAACTCGCAGCGGCTTGCCGACGTGATCGCGGCGCAATGGTGCGCCGAGAACCACCTCGTCAACCTCAACCTGACGCGGCAGTTCCCGGGCATCGGCGAGACCGAGTTCGCCTGCGAGCAACTGGGGCGCCGCTACAGCGGGCGCGCCCAGGTGTCCGCCACGCAGTACGGCGACCTGCGCCTGGTGGACGCGCGCATCAGCGACGACGCCGGGCGGCAGCTGGTGCGACTGTCGACGCTGCTGTACCGGCCCTGAGGAAATGGCCAGGCTCCCACCACAGCCCCGCACACCGCGCGCCGCGGGCCGCGGCTTCACGCTGGTGGAGGTGCTGGTCGCGCTGATGATCATGGCCGTGCTCAGCACCATGGCATGGCGGGGCATCGACGGCATCGTCCGCGCCCGCGACATCAGCCAGGAGCAGCTCGACCGCAGCCTGCGCCTGAACACGGTCATGGCGCAGTGGGACCAGGACCTCGCCGCGCTGTTCGACACCCCGGCCGTGCCGCACCTGTCCTTCGACGGCAGCAGCCTGCGGCTGGTGCGCCGGGCCGACACTGGGGTGCAGCTGGTCGCCTGGTCGCGTCGCGGCCAGCAGTGGCTGCGATGGGCCGGCCCGGTGGTCACCCGCGCTGCCGAGTTGCAGCAAAGCTGGCTGCGCAGCCAGCAGTTGCTGGGCGACGCAAGCGGGCAGTTGGTGCTGCTCGACGGCCTGACCGATCTGCGAGTCGAGTTCTTCCGCGACAACGCCTGGACCAACCCGCAATCCAGCGGTGATCTGGCGCCGGCGGCCCCGGGCAGCGGCGCGCCGCAGCGGGAGGTCTCTCTGACCGGTGTGCGCCTGGTGCTCCACTTCGGTGAACAACGGCTGACGCGGGACGTGGCGTTGGCGCTGCGACAGCCATGAGGCCGCACCGCCGTGCGCCCCGGGGCGCTGCCTTGCTGGTGGCGATGATCGTGCTCACGCTGGTCAGCACGCTGGCCGCCGGCATGGTCTGGCAGCAGGCGCGGGCGATCGAGGTGGAAAGCGCCGAGCGCACGCGCTCGCAGGCCGCCTGGATCCTCTCCGGCGCGGTCGATCTGGGCCGCGTGCTGCTGCGTCTGGATGCGCGCAAGCCCGGCGTCGACCACCTCGATGAAGTCTGGGCCACCCAGCTCGAGGAAGCTTCGTTGTCCAGCCTGCTGGCGCAGGACCGCAACAACAATGTCGAAGGCGCGCCCGAGGCTTTCCTGCGCGGCAGCATCCGCGATGCGCAGGATCGCTACAACCTGCGCAACCTGGTCGACCCGGCCACGCAAAAGGTGGTCGAGGCCGAGTTCGCGGCCCTGATGCGGCTTTGCGAAAGCGCGGCGGTGGCGCCGCAGACCGCACAGATCCTGGCCGAAGGCTTGCAGGCCGCATGGCACACCGGGGCGAGCGCCGAGGCCGAAAGCGGGGCCGATGGCGGCGCGTTGCTGGCGCCGCAGACCGTCGATCAGCTCGTCTGGCTGGGCCTGGACGCCGAGACCGTCAGGCGGCTGCGACCCTTCGTGGACCTGCTGCCCGAGCCCACCCCGCTGAACATCAACACCGCCTCGGCTCAGGTGCTGGCTGCGGTCATCGCCGGGATGGACCTGGGCAGCGCCAAGCGCATCGAGAACAGGCGTCCCTACAACACGCTGCAGGACGCTCGCGGCGACATCCAGGGCGAAGGCGCGCTCGACCCGAAGCGGCTGAGCGTCGCCTCCAGCTTCTTCGTCATCTCCGGCCGCCTGCGCATGGACGGCCGCGTACTGGAAGAGCGGCTGCTGGTCAAGCGCGAGGGCCGCCAGGTCATCGCCCTGGCACGATCACGGCAGAACCTGCCTCCCGGGTTGGACTGAAAGCTGAAACGCATTGTGTCAATGCTGCGAACAGGATACAGAAAGGCTGTCTAAGTCTTTGATTTACATGGCCCGCCGGTTGATATAAAAGGGTGGACACGCTAGCCTTTCCGACCCATGTCCGTTCTCGTGATCATGATCCCTCCGCGTGCGCGGCTGGCGGCCCGCGCGGTGGGAGGCGCTGAAGCGCCCAGCCCGTCCTCCGGTGACGGCTACCGCTATGTGCTCAGCGCCGACGGGCTGCAGGTCAGCAGCCACGGCAGCGCGCAGCCGTCGTTGCTGCCAAGGGCCGACAGCGTCGTCGCCGTGCTGGCCGACGCCGATGTCAGCTGGCAGCGCGTCACGCTGCCCAAGGCACCAGCGGCCAAGTTGCGCGCGGCGCTCGGCGGCCTGCTCGAGGAGCATCTGCTCGAGGACGACGACGCACTGCACCTGGCGCTGGAGCCTGGCGCACAGGCCGGCGCGGCGGTATGGGTGGCGGCCGTCAACAAAGCCTGGCTGCGCGCCGAAATGCACAAGCTGGAAAGGGGTGGACTGAGCATCGAGCGCGTGCTGCCCGCGAGCTGGCCCGGCGATGCGCCGCAAGGGCACTTCTTCGAATCGGCCGGCGTCGCCGCCGGCAATGCCCGCATCATGTTGTGCCATGCCGACGAAAAAGGTCTGAGCCTGCTGCGGCTCGACGGATCGCTGGCGCGTGCGCTGCTGCCGCAGATGAGCGCCGCGCCGACGCTGTGGACGGCCGAACCCGCAGTGGCAGCGCCGGCCGAGCGTTGGCTCGGTGCCAGCGTCAGGGTGCAGACCGAGGCCGAGCGGGCGCTGCAATCGATGCGCTCGCTTTGGAACCTGCGCCAGTTCGATCTGGCGCCGCGGCACCGCGGCGCGCGCGCGCTGCGCGATGCGCTGCGTCAGCTGCTCAGCCCGGCCTGGCGGCCGGTGCGCATCGGCCTGGCAACGCTGCTGGTGCTGCAGCTGGTGGGCCTGAATGCCTGGGCCTGGCACGAGCGCCGCGCGCTGGTCGAGCAGCGCCAGGCCCAGGAGCAGCTGCTTCGTGCCAGCTTCCCCAACGTGCGCGCCGTGCTGGACGCGCCGCTGCAGATGCGGCGCGAGACCGAAGTGCTGCGCGCTTCCGCCGGCCGCGCCGGCGACAACGACCTCGAGACCCTGCTCGGTGCCGCCGCAGCAGCCTGGCCCGACGGCCTGGCCCCGCTGCAGACTTTGCGCTTCGAGCCAGGCCGGCTGACGCTGGCCGCGCCCGGCTGGAGCGAACAGCAGCTGAGCCAGTTCCGTGACCGGCTGCGCCCGGGCGGCTGGGCCGTGGAAAGCACCGAAGGCCGCGTCTCGCTGAGCCGCGCCGCCGCGCAGGGGGATCGCTCGTGATGCCGCGCAATCCGGGCAGCACTGCCAGGCGCCGTCCGCAGCCCGGCATGCCGGGCCGTGAGCAAGCGCGCCTGCGCGGGTCTGCTGCAGGCAGGGTGGCGACGTGAGCGACGCTGGCCGAGCAGCGCTGCCCGCCCCGGTGTCCGAACGCTGGGGCGCGATGCGCCAGCGCTGGCAGGGCCTTGGCGCGCGCGACCAACGCCTGGCCTGGCTGGCGGCCGCGGTGATGGCGGCCTTCCTGCTGTGGACGCTGGCCATACAGCCGGCCTGGCGGACATTGCGCGACGCCCCGGTACAACGCGACCGGCTCGACTTGCAGTTGCACGAGATGCGTGCCCTGGCCACCGAAGCGCAGCAGCTGCGCCTGGCTCCGCCGCTCAGCCGAGATCAATCGGCAGCCGCGCTGCGTGCGGCCAGCGAGCGGCTGGGCAGCACCGCCAGGTTGTCCCTGCAGGGCGATCGCGCCGTGCTCACGCTCAACGGCGTGGGCAGCCAGCAGCTGCGAGAGTGGCTGGCCGAGGCACGCGCCGGTGCCCGCGCGCGGCCGGTCGAAGCGCAGTTGTCGCGCGGCGCCCAGGGCTTCAACGGCAGCGTGGTGCTGAGCCTTGGAGGCAGCTCATGACGGCGGTGGGCCTTGGCCGCAACGCGGCAGCGATGTCACGCCGCCGTGCGGCAGAAGGATTCGCATGGCGCTGAACTGGCGCCGCTCGGCTCGTCAGGCGACGCGCTGGCCGGGCAGCGGCTATGCCGAGTCGACGCTGGCCCAGGCGGCCTGGGAGCGCACGCGCAAAGCCGTCGCCCGATGGGGCTGGGCCGGGCTTCTGTGTGGCGCGGCCGTGGCCCTGGTGGCCTTTGCACCGGCCGCCTGGCTGGCCGACGCCGTGGCTGCAGGCACCCGGCAAAGGGTGCTGCTGGCCGATGCGCGCGGCACGGTCTGGAACGGCAGCGCGGTGGCGGTGCTCAGCGGCGGTCACGACAGCCGCAGCGCGGCCATGCTGCCCGGCCGCACCAGCTGGCGGATCGGCTTGCGCGGTTTGGCGCTCGAACTGCGCCTGCGCCAGCCCTGCTGCATCCGCGACGACCTGGTGCTGCTGCTGCGCCCTGGCCTGGGCCAGCTGCAGGCGCAGCTGGCGCCCGGCTCCGGCCAGATCGGCGAATGGCCGGCGGCCTGGCTGGCCGGCCTTGGCGCACCCTGGAACACGCTGCAGCTGGGCGGCACGCTGCGCGTGTCCAGCCGCGACATGAGCCTGCAGTGGGCCGCGGGGCGCTGGAGCCTGGTGGGCCAGGCCGACCTGGAGCTCAGCGACGCCGCCTCGGCGCTGAGCACCCTGGACCGGCTTGGCAGCTACCGCGTGCACCTCGAGGGCACGGCGGGCCGCCCGCCGACCTTCACGCTGAGCACCCAGGACGGCGCATTGCTGATCAACGGCAGCGGCCAGTGGACCGGTTCGCAGCTGCGTTTCCGCGGCGAGGCGCGGGCTGCGCCTGGCGCTGAAGGCGAACTGGACAATCTGCTGAACTTCTTCGGTCGGCGCCAGGGCGCGCTGTCCCTCATTTCGATCGGATGACCATGACACAGCGCCGACCTTCGACGCCGATGCAAGGCCCCCGCCTGCTGCGCCCGGACTGCCTGGTCCTGGCCGCGCTGCTGGCCTGCTTCCCGCCGCTGCTGGCCCAAGGCGCCGATACACCGGCACGCACACGCGCCGCCAACACGCCTGCCGGTCACAGCCCGGCGCTGAAGTCGCGCGCGCCGGTGACGGTGAACTTCGTCAACGCCGATGTCGAGGCGGTGACGCGGGCGATGGCCACGATGATTGACCGCCAGATCGCGCTGGACCCGCGTGTCAAGGGCACGATGACGCTGTACAGCGACCAGCCGCTGAGCGTGCGCGAGGCCTACCTGAACTACCTGTCGGCGCTGCGCGGACTGGGCTTCACGATGGTCGAGAACGGCGGGCTGCTGAAGGTGGTGCCCGAGGCCGAGGCCAAGCTGCAGACCGGCACCGTGTCGGTGGGCCAGCCGGCGATCCGCGGCGACCAGATCATCACCCAGATCTTCCAGCTGAGCCACGAGAACCCGAACAACCTGGTCGCGGTGCTGCGTCCGCTGATCAGCGCCAACAACACCATCAACGCCAGCCTAGGCAACAACTCGCTGGTCATCACCGACTATGCCGACAACCTGCAGCGCATTGCCAAGATCATTGCCGCGCTCGACCAGCCGGCCACCAGCGACACCGATGTGGTGACGCTCAAGCATGCGGTGGCCAGCGATCTGGCGCCGATGGTGCAGCGCCTGGCGGACGGCGGCGGCGCGCCCGTCCAGCCGGGCATGCCCGTGACCAGCGGCGGCTTGACGGTGCTGGTCGAACCGCGCAGCAACTCGCTGATCCTGCGTGCGTCCAACCCGGCTCGGCTGGCGATTGCCCGCTCGATCATTGCCAAGCTGGACCAGCCCACCTCAGGCGGCAGCCCGATGGGCAACATCTGGGTGGTCTATCTGAAGAACGCCGACGCGGTGAAGCTGGCGGCGGTGCTGCGCGCCGCGTTCGCCGCCGGCGCCACCGGGCCCGCGCCGGGCGGCGTGGCTGCCGCGGC
>JBEIHU010000014.1:0-33228 GCA_040381175.1 Burkholderiaceae bacterium | reverse complement strand
GCAGGCCGTGGCCGCTGGCCGAGCTCGGCTCGGTGCGGCTGATGCCGCGCTGACGGTTTGCCTCGGGCGATGGCCGTTCGCGGCGAGAATCGGCCCCGCAGGCTCCGTGACCCGGGGCATCAGGGGCAGCAGCAGCAATGAACCAGGCGCAACCAGAACCCGGCAAGTTGCCGCCGCGCCTTCGCCTGCGGCCGATGCAAGTGCTGGCCCTCCTCGGGCCCTATGTGCGCCGACGCTTCGTCGAGCAGCTTCGTTCGGTATGGCTGATCGTGGCCTACCTGGTGGCCTTCCAGACCCTGATCCTGGGCATACCGGTGTTCGGCGCGGCGGTGCTGGCGCTGGGGGTGGTGCTGGTGGTGGTCGGCCTGATGTTCTTCATGGAAGGCCTGCTGCTCGGGCTGATGCCGCTGGGCGAGGCCATCGGCATCAAGCTGCCGCAGAAATCGCGTCTGCCGACGATATTGCTGTTTGCCTTCGTGCTGGGTGTCGGCGCGACTTTTGCCGAACCGGCGGTCGGCATCCTCAAGGTGGCCGGCTCCAGCGTCAAGGCCTGGGACGCGCCGCTGCTTTTCCTGCTGCTCAACCGCGAGGCCGACGCGCTGGTCTACGCGGTGGCTGCCGGCGTGGGTATTGCCGTCGTCGCCGGCATGCTGCGCTTTCTCTACGGCTGGTCGCTCAAGCCCTTCATCTACACGCTGATCCCGCTGCTGCTGCTGGTATCGGCAGCCTCGGCCTTCGAGCCGAACCTGGTGGCGCTGACCGGTCTGGCCTGGGATTGCGGCGGCGTCACCACCGGGCCGGTGACGGTGCCGCTGGTGCTGGCGCTGGGTATCGGCATCTGCCGCGTCGTGGCCCGCGACGGCGATTCGCGCAGCGGAGGCTTCGGCGTGGTGACGCTGGCCTCGCTGTTTCCGGTGCTGCTGGTGATGCTGCTCGGCCTGTCGCTGCTGTCCGGCGTGCCGCGGCCGATGCCCCAGGCCGATTTCCTCGGCCCCCAGCATCGACAGCAGGCCGGGGCGCTGTTCGAATCACGCGAGCGCCTGGCCGGCTATGTGCTCGAGCATGCCGACCCGCAGGGTCAGCTGGCCTTCTTCGACGGCAGTCGCGACGCGATGCTCGCCTACCTGCGCGAGCTGGCCGCGAGCGAGCCCCGCCGGCTTGCCGCCTTCGGCCCCGACGGCAACGAGCGCCTGCGCGGCTGGGCCGTGACCCGGGCCGACACCGAGCAGAAGCTCGCGGTCTTCGGCGACGAGGCCACGCTGCGCACGCAGACCGACGCACATTGGCGCGGCGATGGCCCGCCGCTGGCGCTGGGCGAGGTCGCCCTACGCAACCTGGCGGCGTCGCTGCAGGCGATCGTGCCGCTGTCGCTGCTGTTCTTTGCGGTGCTCTGGCTCGTGCTGCGCGAGCGCGTCAAGCGTGTCGACGAGATCGGGCTGGGCCTAGGCTTCGCGGTGGTCGGCATGACGGTCTTCAGCATGGGCATCGAGCTGGGCCTGTCGAGGCTGGGCGGACAGGTCGGCGCCAAGCTGCCGTCGGCCTTCATGTCGATCGCGCTGGAGGACCAGCGCCAGGTGATCCGCAACTTCGACCCGGCGCGCGTGCAGCAGGCTACAGCCGCCGACGGCAGCCAGCACAGCTACTTCGTGCTCCACGACAACGGCGGCTTCGTCGCCATGCCCTACGAGGCCGCGCACTTCGATGCCACGACGCGCAGCTATACCTTCACGCCGCGCACCGGCCCGCTTTACGGCACCGCCGGTGCGCTGGCCGGCATCGGCGTGGTTCTGCTGTTCGCCTTCGTCATGGGCTATGGCGCCACGCTGGCCGAGCCCGCGCTGAATGCTCTCGGGCGCACCGTCGAGGAACTCACCGTGGGCAGCTTCCGAAAGGCCCTGCTGATCCAGGCGGTGGCCATCGGCGTCGGGCTGGGCATGCTCTTCGGCGTGGCCAAGATCGTCTGGGGCCTGCCGCTGGTATGGCTGCTGGCGCCACCCTATTTGCTGCTGCTTTGGCTGACGCATCGCAGCAGCGAGGACTTCGTCAACATCGGCTGGGACAGCGCCGGCGTGACCACCGGACCCATCACCGTACCGCTGGTGCTGGCCATGGGGCTGGGCATCGGCAACCAGGTCGGCGTGGTCGAAGGCTTCGGCATCCTGGCGATGGCCTCGGTGTATCCGGTGCTAACGGTGCTGGGGCTCAGCCTGTGGCTGCAGCGGCGGCAGCGCAAGGCGCTGCAGGAAGCAGCAGCGAATGTCTGAGCGGAAGACCGCGCATGCAGCGGCGGCTGCCGCCCCAGGCGGCGATGCGGACGCGGCGCTGCGGCTGGAGCCGGCGGCCAAGATCACCTGCGAGGTCTACAACAGCCTGGCGGCCGAGGCAGAGGCTGCGCTGAAGGCGTTGGGCGTCGACCGCGTGCAACAGCATTCGCGCCGGGCCGTGGCGCTGCGCGAGCGCGCGGCGGTTCCCTTCCTGGCGCCGACACTGCGGCTCGAGGAGGACCCCGCAGAAGTCTACGAGTTCTATTTGCCGCAGCGGCAGGCGCAGGCGGCGCTGCTGGCCTGTGCGCGCGCGCTGCGGCTGTTCGCGCCGGGCCGCGGCACGATCCATGCCGAGGAGGTGCGCATCCTCGACGCCGCCGGGCTGGACATGCTCAACCGCCAGGTACAGGCCGACGACGCAACGCCGCGGCTCGACGAACACCTGCCGCCCCTGGCGCTTCTCAACTGCGTGGTGCAGCGCGGGCGCGGCAACGACCTGGCGCGCAGCGCGCTCGAAGCCGGCAGCAGCGTGCCATCGATCAACTTCGGCATCGGCACCGGCCTGCGCGAGCGCGTCGGCCTGCTGCGCATCGCCATTCCGGCCGACAAGGAGATCGTGTCGCTGCTCGTCGAAGCCCACGAGCAACAGGACATGCTCGGCCTGCTGATCGATGCCGGCCGGCTCCACGAGCCGGGCCGCGGCTTCATCGCCGCCTATCCGGTGCCCTTCGGCGTGCGCAATCCGCGCGGCCTGCGCGGCCGCCAACGGCACGGCGCCACCATGGATCAGATCGTCGCCGCCATCGACCACCTCAGCGGCGGCAACGACTGGCGGCGACGCGGCGGCGAAGTCCGTTCCGGGCCGCGGCGTGAGCTGCTGAGCGACCTGGTGAACCTGAACCTGAGCTGCAGCGAAGGCAGCGCGGAAGCGGTGCTGGAGATCGCGATGAGCGCCGGCGCTGGCGGCGCGACGATCAGTCGCTGCCAGCATTTTTCGCCCAGCGGCCGGCGCGTGCCGGCCTTCCCGGGCCGCGAACTGATCGACCTGGGACTGCGTCCGCAGCAGTTGCCGGGGCTGTTGCAGTCGTTGCGCGACCGAGGCGCCTTGGGCAGCGAGACGGCCTGCTTCGTCGAGGTCAAGGCATTGCCGGCCGCGTTCACCTACGTGGCGGTGTAGCGAAATCGTCCTCGATTGCGACGCCGCGGCTCAGAGCCCCAGTCGCCGCGGTGCCAGGTATTCCTGGCGGTAGATCTCGAAGGGCATCGTGTCTTCGGCCTCGATGCGCTGCTGCTCGCGCACCGAGTCGCGCGCCAGCGTCTCGAACTGCTGCTGCAGAGCGGGCGTCCACGGCAGGCCAAGCAGCTTGTTGCGCGTTTGCACCGCCTGGGCGCGCGTGAAGCGCACGTACGAGCCGTCGAAGTCCCTCGTCATCGTCGCCAGCAGGCGCGCCGAGGGCAGGCTGTCGGGCTGCGTCAGCGCCTGGCTGGCCAACTTCCAGGCGTCGCGGTAGTGACGGCCGCCGAGCCCGGCATCCATGGCCTCAGCCAGCGGAGTCAGTCGCTCGACGATCTGCGCGGTCCAATCGACGAGCGTCACTTCGGACTCGCCGCGCTCCAGCTTCAGGCCGGGTTCGCGCCCGCGCGCGGCCACACGCTGCTGGTTGCGGCCCAGCGCGGCGATCTCCTGCGGCGTGTCGGGCGGGCTGTCGCTGAGCAGGCAATGCATCAGGAACAGGTCGATGAAGCGCATGGTGGCGGATTCGATGCCCACCGGCACGAAGGGGTCGAGGTCCATGCAGCGCACCTCGACGTACTCGACGCCGCGCTCGCGCAGCGCGTGCAGCGGCCGCTCGCCGGGGAAGATCACGCGCTTCGGGCGGATGGTGCCGTAGAACTCGTTCTCTATCTGCAGCAGGCTGGTGGCCAGTTGGTTGTAGTCGCCGCCGGGGTTGCGGATGCCGATGGCCTCATAGGGCGCATAGGGAACGGTCAACGCCTGCTGCAGCGAGGCGCCATAACTCTGCAGGCTGTTGTAGGACACGGCCAGCGAGGCCTGCGCGTCGCTCTGGTAGCCCAGCCGGCCCATGCGCAAGCTGGTGGCGTGCGGCAGATACAGCGTGCCGCCCTGCAGCGGCTGCAGGCCATGATCGCGCCCGGCGACGAAGCTGCCGCACACCGCCGGCGAGGCGCCGAACAGGTACAGCAGCACGAAGCTGTGGCGGCGGAAGTTGCGGATCAGCCCGAAGTAGTCGTCGCTGCTCAGCCCGGGCAGCGACCAGTTGTAGTGGATGCCCGAGATGGTCTGCATGCGCCGCCCGTAGCGGTGGCCCAGGCCGACGCGGTACACGCTCTTGGCACGGCCCACGTTCGAGCTGCCGTAGAAGCCGATCGGGATCGATTCGTCGGGCGGCAGCCCGCAGGGCATGCTGCCCACCCACAGCATCTCTTCGCCGATGTGGCGGTAGACGTACTGGTGGATTTGCGTCAGCTGCTCCAGGCAGGCATCGACATCCTGGTGCGCGCCGGTGATCAGCTCGAGCTGCGATTCGCTGTAGTCGGTGGTGATGTGGGGATGCGTCAGCGCCGATCCCAGCGCCGCCGGGTGGGGCGTGGCGGCCAGGAATCCATCGGGACGGGTGCGCAGGCTTTCCTTCTCGATGCCGCGGCGCATGCCCTTCAGCGCCGACGCCGGCAGGTCCTGCAGGCGTTCCTTCAAACGTGCCATGAGGGCGATCCTTCGATTGACTCAAACCCGAACTTACCAGAGCCTCGCTACCCGTGCTTGACAGCGATCAGGCAAGGCCACGCCGCGCGGCGCCGGCGGCAACGATGCCGGCGGCTACTGCAGGTTGGGCAGAGCGCTGAAGCGCACGCCGACGCGATGGATGCGTATGGCGCCATCGAACACCGCGCACAGCGCGGCATGCAGCGCCGGATCGTCGTGGGCACCGCAGGCCGCGATGCGGCCGCCGCGCATCAGCACCACCTGGTCGGCCTGAAGCGCCAGCGGCAGGTCGTGCAGCACGCTGACCACCGTGCCCTGCCGGCCGAGCCGCTGGAGCAGGCGCACCACGGCTACCTGGTGCGGTGGGTCCAGGTGCGTGGTCGGTTCGTCCAGCAGCAGTACCGGCGCCTGCACGGCCAGCGCGCGCGCCAGCAGGCAGCGCTGGCGCTCGCCGCCGGACAGCTGCTGCATCCGCCGCTGCGCCCATGCCGTGCATTCGGTGGCCTGCATCGCCGCTTCGACCGCCTGTTCGTCCTGTGCCGCCGCCGCTCCGAACAGTCCCAGGTGCGGCAGCCGGCCCAGCTGCACCAGCTCGCGCACGCTCAGGTCGCCCTGGGCAGGCCCCTGCTGCGCCAGCCAGGCGACTCGCCGTGCCCGGTCGCGCGCGCTCCACTGTTCCAGCGGCCGGCCCTGGAGCCAGACCTGGCCCGAGCGCCGCGGCAGCAGCCCGGACAGGGCGCGCAGCAACGTGGACTTGCCGGCGCCATTGGGGCCGACGATCGCCGTCCAGCCAGGCTGCAGGCTGACCGACACGCCATGCAGCACGGTACCGCCGCCCAGCGCCACCGTCAGATCTTCGGCACGCAGCATGGCCGTCATATCTCGCGCTGCCGGTTCAGCAGCCACAGCAGGTAGCTGCCGCCGAACACCGCGGTGAGCACGCCCACCGGCAGCTCCCGCGGCGCGATCAGCGTGCGCGCGGCCACGTCGGCGGCCAGCAGCAGCACCGCGCCGGCAGCGGCGCTGGCCCATAGCGTGTAGCCGTGCGGGCCCGGCGCATAGCGGCGCACCAGGTGCGGCGCGGCCAGGCCGACGAAGGCAACCAGCCCCGCCTGCGACACGGCCATTCCGGTGGCCGCCGCCAGCAGGCACACCAGTGCCAGGCGCAGCTGCGGCAGCGCCAGGCCGAGGCTGCGCGCGCTGTCCTCGCCCAGCACCAGCGCATCGAGCGTGCGCGACAGCCGGTGCGCCAACGGCAGGCACAGCGCCACTGCGGCGGCCAGCCACAGGCAGCTGTCCCAGCCCAGGAAGCCGGTGCTGCCGAGCATGAACACCTGACGGCCGCGCAGTGCCTCGGGTGCGACCAGCGTCAACAACTCGCTCAGCGCGGACAGCACCACACCCACCACCACGCCGGCCAGCAACAGGCGCAGCGTGTGCTGTGCGCCGCGCGCCAGCATCAGGGTCAGCAGCACGCCACCCAGCGCTCCGGCAAAGGCCGCCGCCACCAGGCCCACGCTCGACAGCATGCCGGCGGCCGACGCGCCCAGGCCTTGCGCGCCGAGCGTGCCGGCGGCAAGCACCGCCACCACCGCCAGCGATGCGCCGGAGGCCGAGCCGAGCAGGAAGGGGTCGGCCAGAGGGTTGCGGAACAGCCCCTGCGCCAGGGCACCGGCCAGGCCGAGCAAGGCGCCGGTGAGCCAGGCGCCCAGCGTGCGCGGCGCCCGGATCTGGCCGACGATCACGCCGGCGTCGCCGCCTTGCAGCACCTGCATCAGGCCGCTTGCGGACCAGCCCTCGCCGCCGGCGGCCAGGCCAGCCAGCAGCAGCAGCCCACTGGCCAGCGCCAGGGCCAGCAACAGCCGTCGGCGCCGGTGCGTCACCGCGCTTCCCTGGTCATTGCGCCCAGACAGTCGGCCAGTTGCGCCGCCGCCTGGCCCATGCGCGGCCCGGGACGCACCAGCACCTCGTAGTCGGCAACAGGGAAAGCGCAGACCTGCCGCTGCTGCAAGGCGCGCAGCGACACCCAGCCCGGGCGTCGCGGCATGTCCCGCAGGTTGCGCAGCTCGGCCATGACGATGTCGGGTTGCGCCCTCACGACGAATTCGGGGCTGAGCTTGGGAAAGGGGCCAAGCGATGCCGGCACGATGTTGCGCAGGCCAAGCCGCTGCAGCGTCTGGCCGATGAAGGATTGCGGGCCGGCCGCAAAGGGCGAGGACTCGACCTCGAAGTACACGCTGCGGCCGCGCAGCGCGGGCGGCACCTGCGCCGCGGCCGCGACCAGCTGCGCCTCGATGGCCTGCCAGGCCGACTGTGCGGCCGCCTCGTCGCCCAGCAGGCGGCCTATCGCCAGCAGGTTGTGGCGCACGTCCTCGTGGCTGCGGGTGTGCAACACCAGCACGCGCAGGCCCAGCGCCTGCAGCCGCGGCACGGCGCGGGTCGCAGGCGCGGCCAGCACCAGATCGGGCCTGAGCGCGGCGATGCGCTCGACCTGGGCATCGTCCAGGCCACCTAGCTTGGGCAGCGCCGTCACGCCGGACGGCCAGTTGGAGTGACGGTCGGTGCCGACCAGGCGCGCGCAGGCTCCCAGCGCACAGACACTTTCGGTCAGTCCGGGCACCAGGCTGACGATGCGCTGCGGCGGCTCGGCCGCGGCCCAGCCCGGCGCCAGCAGGCAAGCCGCCAGCAGCGCCGTGGCGAAGAGTGCTGCGGCTCGCCTCAAAGCCCCCGTCCGTCGTAGCGCAGGCCAAGCCAGAGCTGCCGACCCGCGCCCTGGTAGTCGCGCGCCGGCTGATGGGCCTTGTCGAAGGCGTTCTGCACGCGCGCCTCGACCTGCCAGAAGCGCTCGAAGCGCCAGCGCGCGTTCAGGTTGAGCAGCGCATAGGCCGGTAGCAGCACGCCGGCGTCGGGTCGCGAGCCGACTCGCAGCACCGTGCCGCCCAGCTGCCAGGGTCCGGCGTTGTAGTCGACGGCGACGGTCTGCTGGTTGGCCGCGCGCCGCGGCAGCGTCTGGCCGGTGTCGCGGTCCTTGGCGTTCAGCCAGTCCAGCGCCAGCGTGAACTGCAAGTCGCCCAGCTGCTGCAGACCCTGCAGCGTGATTCCCTGCAACAGCGCTCGCGCGGTGTTGCCGGCGCAGCCGAAGTTCAGCCCCGGCGGGCAAAGGCTCGGGTCGGCCTGGTAGCCGATCAGGTCGGAGACCTTGTTGTAGTAGGCGGTGGCGGCAACGGAAGTCTGCTCGGCCTGGTAGTTGAGGCCTGCCTCGACGCTGCGCGAGCGCTCGGGCCGCAGCGTGACGACGCCGAAGTTCGGGAAGTACAGGTCGTTGAAGGTGGGCGCGCGAAAGGCCGTGCCCGCCACCGCGCGCAGCGACCAGCCGGGCGCGACCTCCATGCCCCAGCCGAGCTTGCCGGTGGTCTGGTCGTCGTACACCGAGTTGTGGTCCCAGCGCAGGTCGGCCTGCAGCTTGTTCGCGCCAAAGCGGCCGGCGTAACCCAGCACCAAGCCGGTGTTGTCGCGGTCGGGCGCGCCGTATTCGGTGCTGCTGATCGATTCGGTCAGCAGGTCCGCCGCGCCCACCCATTGGTGCTGCGCCGACGGCGTCCAGATGGCTTGCGCGGTGATCTGCCGGCGCATGGTGTCGTAGCGGCTGATGAAGTTGGCGCCGCTGCTCAATCGGTCGCTCTGGTACGAGCCGCGCAGCAGCGCCACCCAGTCGGTGGCCACGTCACCCTGGTACTGCAGCGTGGTCAATTGCGTGGTGGTGCGGTTGCGGAAATCCGGCGACGGATCGGGCAGGAAGCTCGGCGGCGCGTACTCGGCGCCGTCGAAGCGCGAGCGGTTTTGGCTGGCGTTGTAGCTCAGCCCGATGCGCTGGCCAGGCTGCCAGCTGTAGCCGCCGGCCAGTTGCAGGCCATAGCGGCTGAAGCCGTCGTCGTCGGGGTTGTACAGGCCGAACACGTCGCCGGGCACGATGGCCGAGACGCCGTTGCTGGTCTCGCCGCTGAGGCTGAGCGCGTAATCGAAGCCGCTGGCCGCGCCGCTGACGGCGGCATGGCCTTCGGAAGAAGCATCGTTGCCACCGGCCAGGTTGCCGTGCACATAGGCAGCGCCCTCGCCGCGGCGGGTGACGATGTTGACGACGCCGCCGATCGCATCAGCGCCGTACAGGCTGGAGCCCGGGCCGCGCAGGATCTCGATGCGCTCCACCTGGCCTAAGCTGATCGTGGACAGGTCGGCCTGGCCCAGCGTGGCCGAGCCGATGCGCACGCCGTCGATCAGCACCAGCGTGTTGCTGGCGCCGCTGCCGCGGATCAGCACGCTGGCGTTCTGGCCCGGCCCGCCGTTGCGCGACAGCTGGATGCCGCCTGCGCGGCGCAGCAGGTCTTCCAGCGAATCCGCGCTGGTGGCGCGGATGCGATCGCGGTCGATGACCACCACGTCGGCGACGATGCGGTTCAGCTCGGTGGGCGCACGTGTGCCGATCACCTGCACGGTGGAACCCGGGTTGGCCTGGGCCCAGCACGATGTCGCCAGCAAAGGCAGCGCGCCGCCGAGCAGCGCCTGCGCCATTCGCAGTTCTAATGACCAGGGCATATCGAGTTTTCGCATCCGCACACCCCGTGCGGCCTTGTTCACCACATGGCCGGGCTGCGAGAGGTCGACATGGCACGCATGAGGCCGCGGGCGCGGCTGCCACGTGCCCGCGCCGCCCTCCGCAACGCCAGCTCCCCGTGCACCAGGCCGGTATCCGGGCTTGCGAGTGCCGATGCAGCATGGAACTGCATCGAAACGACCGGCGCCTTCCCAGGTGTTTCACCCAGTGGCTGCATTGCCGATCGCACCTCGCCAACCGTTGCGGGGGCAGCGCCGGCATGGTCGGGGAATCAGCATTCCACGACGCACCGGCTTCCCGTTTAACCAACCACCCCGAGCGGGGATGGCTGGCACCTGCTGCAAGCGATGCCGAGTCTAGCGCAGTGCCGTGCGCGTCCAGCTGACGCAGCGGTTGTTGGCCGGCATGGACTCGTCGGCCAGCAACTGCAAGCCCGCGGCGCGGGCCAGCGCGTCGACGGCTTCCAGGTCGCGGATGCCGCGGCGCGGGTCGGCCTGGCGCAGCTCGGCGTCGAAGCGCGCATTGCCCTCACTGGTGAAGCGCCCGCCCAGGTTGAAGGGTCCGTAGGCGGTGAACAGGCCGCCGGGCGGCAGCACGTCGGCCAGGCCCTCGAACAGCCGCTGCACCTCGCTCCAGCCCATGATGTGCAGCGTGTTGGCGGTGAACACCGCATCGAAAGGCCCTGCGGGCAGCCCCTGGCCGACATCCAGCGCCAGCGGCGGTGGCAGGTTGGACAAGGCGGCCTCGTCCAGCCACAGGCGCATGCCAGGCAGTTGCGCCGGCACGTCCGAGCACTGCCACACCAGGTGCGGCAGCGCGGCGGCAAAGTGCACCGCGTGCTGTCCGGTGCCGCTGCCGAGCTCGAGCACGCGGCGCAGGCCCGCGTACAGCGGCTCGAGCACCCGCAGAATCGGCGCCTTGTTGCGCTCGCAGGATGGTGCGAAGGGTTTGTCCATGGGCCGCGTGGAGTGGGCTGCAAACGCTGATTGTCGCCACCGCCGGGCGCACCTCGTAAGGCCCGGCGCGCGAGGCGGCGACACCCCCTCGCCCCTATAATCACAATTTCACACCCAAGCATTTCGCCCGGAGCTCCGCCGCACCGGGCAGCGTGTTCAAGACATGACCAAGTTCGTCTTCGTCACCGGCGGTGTGGTGTCCTCTCTCGGCAAGGGCATCGCTTCGGCTTCCCTGGCCGCGGTCCTGGAATCGCGGGGCCTCAAGGTCACCCTGATCAAGCTCGATCCCTACCTGAACGTCGACCCGGGCACGATGAGTCCGTTCCAGCACGGCGAGGTCTTCGTCACCGACGATGGCGCCGAGACCGACCTGGACCTGGGCCACTACGAGCGCTTCATCACCACGCGGATGAAGCGCAGCAACAATTTCACCACCGGCCAGATCTACAAGACCGTGCTCGAGAAGGAGCGCCGCGGCGACTACCTGGGCAAGACGGTACAGGTGATCCCTCACGTCACGAACGAGATCCAGGAGTACGTCAAGCGCGGCGCCGGCTTCGGCAGCAACGAGGCGGTGGACGTGGCCATCGTCGAGATCGGCGGCACCGTCGGCGACATCGAATCGCTGCCTTTCCTGGAAGCAGTGCGCCAGATGAGCCTGAAGATGGGGCCGACGAACAGCGCCTTCGTGCACCTGACCTACGTGCCTTGGATCGCCGCCGCCGGCGAGCTGAAGACCAAGCCCACACAGCACACGGTGCAAAAGCTGCGCGAGATCGGGATCCAGCCCGATGTGCTGCTGTGCCGCGCCGACCGTGCGGTGCCCGACGAGGAGCGCGAAAAGATCAGCCTTTTCACCAACGTGCAGTTGCACGGCGTGATCAGCATGTGGGACGTGGACACCATCTACAAGGTGCCGCGAATGCTGCACGAGCAGGGGCTGGACGAGATGATCTGCATGAAGCTGCAGCTGCTCACCCGGCCGGCCGACCTGAAGCGCTGGGACCGCCTGGTGCACGAGGTGGAGCACCCGGCGCAGCAGGTCAGCATCGCGATGTGCGGCAAGTACACCGACCTGTCCGATTCGTACAAGAGCCTGAACGAGGCGCTGCGCCATGCCGGCATCCAGCACCACGCGCGGGTGCACATCGAGTACGTCGACTCCGAGACGCTGAACGACGGCAATGTCGACCAGTTGTCGCGCTTCGACGCGGTGCTGGTGCCCGGCGGCTTCGGCAAGCGCGGCGTCGAAGGCAAGATCTGCGCGGCGCGCCATGCGCGCGAGCACAAGATCCCCTACCTCGGCATCTGCCTGGGCATGCAGGTGGCGACGATCGAAGTGGCCCGGCATCTGGCCGGGCTCGCCGGCGCCAACTCCACCGAGTTCGAGCCCGGCACGCCGCATCCGGTGATCGCTTTGATCGATGAATGGCAGGATCGGGACGGCACGATCCAGAAACGCGACCACGCTTCCGATCTCGGTGGCACCATGCGCCTGGGCGCGCAGAGCTCCGACGTGCGGCGCGGCACGCTGGCCCACCAGATATACGGCGACGTGGTCACCGAGCGCCACCGCCACCGCTACGAGGCCAACCAACATTACCTTGAGCGGCTGCGCCAGGCCGGGCTGGTGATCTCCGCCATCACGCAGCGCGACAAGCTGACCGAGATCGTCGAGTTGCCGCGCGAGGCGCATCCGTGGTTCGTCGGCGTGCAGTTCCACCCCGAGTTCAAGTCCACCCCGTGGGACGGCCACCCGTTGTTCAACAGCTACATCCAGGCGGCACTGGAGCACCAGGCCGCAGCCAAGCAGGCGCTGGAGGTAGCCGAGTGAGCGCCGCTCGGCCGCTCCGCAGGCGCTCGCTACGCACGGGCTGCGAAGCGGCCCTCGTGGGGCCGCGGGGGATGGCCCGCAGCGCCAAGGGGGCTCAATGAGGCTTTGCGGATTCGAGGTCGGCCTAGACCGCCCCTTCTTCCTGATCGCCGGCCCCTGCGTGGTCGAGAGCGAGACGCTGCAAATGGACGTGGCGGGCCGCCTGAAGGAGATGACACCCGCACTGGGCATCCCCTTCATCTTCAAGAGCAGCTACGACAAGGCCAACCGCTCCAGCGACAGCAGCTTCCGCGGCCCCGGCATGGAGCGCGGGCTGAAGATCCTGGCCAAGGTCAGGCGCGAGGTCGGCGTGGCAGTGCTGACCGACGTGCACAGCGAGGCCGAGATCCCGGCCGTGGCCGCGGTGGTGGATGTGCTGCAGACGCCCGCCTTCCTGTGCCGGCAGACCGACTTCATCCGCGCCGTGGCGCAGAGCGGCAAGCCGGTGAACATCAAGAAGGGTCAGTTCCTCGCGCCGCACGACATGAAGAACGTCATCGACAAGGCCCGTGCCGCCGCGCGAGAGAAGGGCCTTGCCGAAGACGCCTTCATGGCCTGCGAGCGCGGTGCCAGCTTCGGTTACAACAACCTGGTGTCGGACATGCGCAGCCTGGCGATCATGCGCGAGACCGACGCGCCGGTGGTCTTCGACGTCACGCACAGCGTGCAACTGCCCGGCGGCCAGGGCACCAGCAGTGGCGGCCAGCGCGAGTTCGTTCCGGTGCTGGCGCGCGCCGGCGTGGCCGTGGGCGTGGCCGGCCTGTTCATGGAAACCCACCCCGACCCGGCCAACGCGCTGAGCGACGGCCCCAACGCGGTGCCGCTGAAGCACATGCGCGCACTGCTCGAACAGCTGGTGGCGCTGGACCGCGTGGTCAAGGCGCAGCCCCTGCTCGAAAACGACTTCACTTGCTGAGGACCGCACCATGCCCGCCGCCTACCTGATCGTCGAATCCAACATCAGCGACCCCGAGAAGTTCAAGGCCTACATGGCCTCGGCACCCGCCGTGGTGAAAGAGTTCGCCGGCGAATACCTGGTGCGCGGCGGCCGCATGGCGGTGCTCGAGGGCGACTGGGCGCCCCCGCGGCTGACGGTGCTGCGCTACCCCAGTTTCGAGGTCGCGCAGAACATGTACGACAGCCCCGGCTACCGTGCCGCACGTGCGCTGCGCGACGGGGCCACCGCCTGCTTCAACATGGTACTGGTCGAGGGCGTCGATGCCCCGCCGGCCTGAAGCCTCCCGTTTCGAAACCACCCAAGGAACCCCATGAGCGCCATCGTCGACATCGTCGGCCGAGAGATCCTCGACAGCCGCGGTAACCCCACCGTCGAATGCGACGTGCTGCTTGAGTCAGGCACCATGGGCCGCGCCGCCGTGCCCTCGGGAGCGTCCACTGGCTCGCGCGAGGCCATCGAACTGCGTGACGGTGACAAGGGCCGCTACCTGGGCAAGGGCGTGCTGCGCGCGGTGGAGCACATCAACACCGAGATCAGCGAGGCCGTACTCGGCCTGGACGCCAGCGAGCAGGCCTTCCTGGACCGCACGCTGATCGACCTGGACGGCACCGACAACAAGAGCCGCCTCGGCGCCAACGCCACGCTGGCGGTGAGCATGGCGGTGGCCCGCGCCGCGGCCGAGGAGAGCGGGCTGCCGCTGTATCGCTACTTCGGCGGCATGGGCGGCATGCAGATGCCGGTGCCGATGATGAACGTCATCAACGGCGGCGCGCATGCCAACAACACCCTCGACCTGCAGGAGTTCATGATCATCCCGGTCGGCGCGCCCAGCTTCCGTGAAGCGGTGCGCTACGGCGCCGAGGTCTTCCACGCGCTGAAGAAGATCATCGACGCCAAAGGCATGTCCACCAGCGTCGGCGACGAAGGCGGCTTCGCGCCCAGCGTGGCCAACCACGAAGCGGCGATCCAGCTCATCCTGGAAGCCATCGACAAGGCCGGCTACACCGCCGGCGAGCAGATCATGCTCGGCCTGGACTGCGCGGCCAGCGAGTTCTACAAGGACGGCCAGTACGTGCTCGAAGGCGAAGGCGGCCTGAAGCTGTCGGCCGCCGGCTGGACCGACATGCTCGCCGCCTGGGTGGACAAGTACCCGATCCTCAGCATCGAGGACGGCATGGCCGAAAGCGACTGGGACGGCTGGAAGCA
This sequence comes from Burkholderiaceae bacterium, assembly GCA_040381175.1. Classification (GTDB taxonomy): domain Bacteria; phylum Pseudomonadota; class Gammaproteobacteria; order Burkholderiales; family Burkholderiaceae_C; genus Rubrivivax. Next base: position 18,634 of record JBEIHU010000014.1, on the reverse strand, counting down.
CCTGAGCGACCGCCTGGGCAAGAAGGTGCAACTGGTCGGCGACGACCTGTTCGTCACCAACACTAGGATCCTGAAGGAAGGCATCGAAAAGGGCGTGGCCAATTCGATCCTCATCAAGATCAACCAGATCGGCACGCTCACCGAGACCTTCGCCGCCATCGAGATGGCCAAGCGCGCCGGATGGACCAACGTCATCAGCCACCGCAGCGGCGAGACCGAGGACTCCACCATCGCCGACATCGCGGTGGGCAGCAACGCCGGGCAAATCAAGACCGGCTCGATGAGCCGCAGCGACCGCATTGCCAAGTACAACCAGCTGCTGCGCATCGAGGAAGATCTCGGCGACGTCGCCACCTATCCGGGGCGCGCGGCTTTCTACAACCTGCGCTGAGGACCGGACCGGACATGCGGCTGAGCTATCGCGGACTGTCGGCCCTGGGGTGGCTTGTGCTGATGGGCTTGGTGGCTTGCGGAAACAGCCCGGTCGCCATGGCGCCGGGCCGCGTGGCCGACAGCCAGCTGAGCTTCGACCGCACCTTCGACATGGCCGTCGCCGCGATGGCCGACCAGCGCATCGCCTTCAGCGAACAGGATCGGCGACAGGGCCGCATCGTCGGCAGTGTCGACGGCAGCACGCTGGTCACCTCGGTGCGGCCGATGCGCGACGGCACCACCCGGGTGAGCTTCGAGCCGCAGGGCCAGACACCAGCTGACACGGCCCTGCTGCTGCGCGTCAGCAGCGCCTACACCGAGCGTATGTCGAAGGTGGGCGTGCTCGGCGGCTTCAATCGCTCCGGCGGCAGCACCGACCGCGGCCCGGTGCCGTGCCCCAGCGGCCCGGCCTTCTGCCCTTGAACCGGTCATGAAGCTGCTCACGCTCGGTCTGCTGCTGTTGTTGGCACTGGTGCATGCCGAGCTGTGGGCCGGCAAGGGCGGGCGCAGCTACGTGGTGCAGCTGCAGTCGCAACTGCAGGCACAGCAGCAGGCCAATGATGCCGCGCGGCTGCGCAACCAGCGCCTGGCGGCCGAGGTCAACGACCTGAAGGAAGGCCTGGAGATGGTCGAGGAACAGGCGCGCAGCGAACTCGGCATGGTCAAGCCGGACGAGATCCTGGTGCAGCTCAGCCCCCGCCGCCCCTAGGGCCGCCCGCCCGTCGCGCGATGGAGGCATTGCTGCAGTCGGCTCGGCCGCTGCTCTCCCCCGCTCTCAGCCTGTGGGACAGCGCGGTCACCTGGCTGGAGATGCTGGCCTTCGTGCTGTCGCTGGCCATGGTGATCTGCAACATCCGGGTCAACATGGTGGCTTGGCCGCTGGCGATCGCCGCGTCACTTCTGTACCTCCTGCTGTTCTGGGACAACCGGCTTTATGGTGAGGCCAGCCTGCAGATCTTCTTCGCGCTGGTGGCCGGCTGGGGCTGGTGGCAATGGCAACGCGGCCGCCAGGCCGACGGCGCGGCGCTGCAGGTGCGCCACCTGTCCGGGCGCGGACGCCTGGTCCTGCTGGGCGCGGTGGCGCTGGCCTGGCCGCTGCTCGGCGGCTTCCTGCAGCGGGCCACCGACTCGGATGTGCCCTGGTGGGACGCGCTACCCACCGCGGGCAGCGTGGCGGGGCAATGGCTTCTCGGGCGCAAGTACGTGGAGACCTGGCCGGTGTGGGTGGGCGTCAACGCGGTAAGCGTCGGCCTGTTCGCGTGGAAAGGGCTGTGGCTGACCGCGTTGCTCTATTCGCTTTTCCTGCTGATGGCGCTGTGGGGCTGGCGCGCCTGGCAGCAGCTGGCCCGCGGCCATGGCTGAGGCCACGGTGATCGCCGTGCTCGGTGCGGAAAGCACCGGCAAGACGACGCTGGCCGCGGCGCTGTCACGGCGGCTCGGCGAGGAGACCGGCCTGCGCTGCACCTGGGTGCCGGAATGGCTGCGCGACTGGTGCATGCGCGAGGGACGCACGCCGCGCGCCCACGAGCAGGCAGACATCGCCCGCACGCAGCACCAGCACATCGAGGCGGCCGCGGCATCGCACGAGGTGGTGGTCTGCGACACCACGGCCGTGATGACTGCGGTCTACAGCCGCATGCTGTTCGGCGACACCTCGCTCGAGGCCGAGGCCGTGGCGCTGCACGGCCGCCACGTCCGGCTGACGCTGCTGACCGCGCTCGACCTGCCCTGGGTGGCCGACGGCTTGCAGCGCGATGGCGCGCATGTGCGCGAGCCGGTCGACGACCGGCTGCGCGGCCTGCTGCACGCGCAGCGGCTGCCGTGGGTGCTGGTGTCGGGCCAGGGCCCGGCGCGGGTGGAGGCCGCGCTCGACGCGGTAGCGCCGCTGCTGCGCCGCCGGGGCCTGCCGCGCGCGGGCCTGTTCACGCGGCTGCAGCAGCGCAACGCCTCGCCGGCCGGCCGCAGCTGGGTGTGCCAGGAATGCGACGTGCCCGAATGCGAGCATGCCTCGCTGGGCCGCGGGAGGCGCTGAGGCCGGGCACCGTCGCCGCCCCGGCGGACGGCTCAGTTGATGCTGCCCAAGCCGGACGGCTGGTCCATCGCCGGAATGAACATCGCCTTGGCGTCGATGGAGTCGAAACGGTAGCGCTGACCGCAGAACTCGCAGCCGACCTCGACCTCGCCGCGTTCGGCGATGATGCTCTGCACCTCGTCGGCGCCCAGCCCGCGCAGCATGTTCTGCACGCGCTCGCGCCCGCAGCTGCAGGCAAAGCGCGGCCGGCGCGGCTCGTAGCACAGCAGCCTCTCCTCCCAGAAAAGGCGGTGCAGCAGCGTGCCGGCCTCCAGCGTCAGCAGCTCCTCGCGCGTGAGCGTGGCCGCCAGATGGGCAATGCGGTTGAAGTCCTCGTTGCGGCCGATCTGGTCCTCGTTGCGCTCGCCGGACACGCGGCCCGGGCCGTCGTCGGGCATGCGCTGCAGAAGCAGCCCGGCGGCCATCTGTTCGTCGGCCGCCAGCATCAGCCGGGTGTCCAGCTGCTCGGACTGCAGCATGTAGTGCTCCAGCACCTGGGACAGATGCTGCAGCGGCTCGCGCCGGTCTCCGTGCAGCGGCACCACGCCCTGGTACGGTTGCTGGCCGGGCAGGCGCTCGCTGGGGTCCAGCGTGATCGAGCAGCGGCCCTGGCCGTGCAGGTTGAGCAGCGCCTCCAGCCGCGCTCCGGCCGGCACCTCGCCCACCACCGTGGCGGTGGCGCGAAAGCTCAGGTCGCTGCGCACCTCGGCCACGGCCAGCTTGACCGGGCCGTCGCCGTACACCTGCAGCAGCAGCGTGCCGTTGAACTTGATGTTGGACTGCATCAGCAAGCCGGCGGCGGCCATCTCGCCGAGCAAGCTGCGCACCGGCGGCGCATAGGGCTGGTGGGCATGGCGCGCGAGCATCTCGCGCCAGCACGTGCCCAGGCGCACCAGTTGGCCGCGCACCGGCAGCCCGTCGAACATGAAGCGCTGCAGTTCACCCATGCTCAGGCGATGCGCTTGATGCCGTGGCGGTGGCGCTGCGTCTGCGCCACGTAGTGACCGGCCAGGTGCGACAGCATGTCGAAGTGCGCCTGCGTCAGCGTGCGCACCAGCTTGGCCGGCGAGCCGATGATCAGCGACCCGTCGGGGAACTCCTTGCCTTCGGTGACCACCGAGCCGGCGCCGACGATGCAGCGGCGACCGATCTTCGCGCCGTTGAGCACCACCGCCTGGATGCCGATCAGCGTGCCCTCGCCTATGCTGCAGCCGTGCAGCATGACCTGGTGGCCGACGGTGACGTTGTCGGCCAGGAGCAGCGGAATGCCGGCGTCGGTGTGCAGCATGCAGCCGTCCTGCACGTTGGTGTTGCGCCCCAGGTGAATGAGGTCGTTGTCGCCGCGCAGCACGGCCCCGTACCAGACGTTGGCATGGTCGTCCATGCGCACCCGGCCGATGACGCTGGCGCTGTCGGCCACCCAGGCGCTGTCGGCAATCTGGGGCACCCAATCATCAAGCTGGTAAACGGCCATCGGCGATCCTCGAACGCGAAGCCGAGATTCTCGCTCGATCGGGCCAGGGCGCTTGCGCGTGGCGCGGCAAGACCCGCCGCCCGGATGGCCCCGGCGCCGGCGCCCAGCCGCCGCGCTCCAGCGCCCAGCCTTCGGTGGCGGTGGCCAGCTCGTGCAGCAGCACCCGCGTGGCCGACAGCGCGCCGGCGGCGCAGCGTTGCAGCAGCCGCTCGATCAGCGCCTCGTCCAGGTGCAGCGCGAAGCGCTGCCAGCAGCGGTTGACGAGGTCATCGCACCAGGCGTCTTCCAGCGCATGGCGCAGCGCCCAGGCATCGGCATCCGGCCCGGCCTCGAGGCGGCGCGGCAGCAGCGCGCTGAGGAAGCGGTGAAAGTCCAGGCGCAGCGCCTCGCCGGGCAGCTGCGCCGCCAGTTCGCGCAGTCGGCGCGTGCCGTCGGGCCGGCCGAGCTCGCGCGTGACCAGCGCCTGCAGCCCCTGCACCGGGTTCAGCAGACGCAGCCGGTTGGGCGGCAGCACGCGCAGCGGCAGCTTCGCGGCCTGCTCGTGCGGCAGCGGCGTGACAAAGGAGATCAGCACTGCCAGCCGCGTCCAGGCGGAGGCGTCCAGACCGTTGATGCAGCCGCCTTCGGCGTGTTCGGCCTGCCGCGCCCGCAGCAGCGCCTCGCCCCAGCCGAGCGCGCCCTTGGCATGGTTGGCCGACACCGACATCACCGCCAGGTTGCCGGCCGCGTAGCCGGCCCGGTCGTTCACCCGGTCCACCGCGCTGTCGGCCTGCACCAGCGGGCGCCGGGTGATCGGGCACATCAGCGCCTCGATCTGGCCCAGGTAGTGCGGCGTCACCTCGGCCAGCTCGAAGGCGCGGTGGCGCAGCCAGGCATGCAGCCGCAGTGCCAGCCACAGCCGCACGCGCCGCGACGCGCCGAGCGTGCGCTCGCCGAAGCAGGCCTTGCCGGCGCGCCAGCCCTGGTGCAGCGGGTTGCTGTCCAGCCACTGCTCGGGCGGCGGCAGCAGGCCGTGACGGGCGTGGTCCCAGCCGATGTCGAAGCCGACCTGCGGGTCGGCCGGATGGGTGTCGTCGATCGGGAAAGAGGTCTGGGCCATGTCTTACTCCAGTCATCGCCCGGACCCCTTGCCCGGTGCGTGCAGGCAGTGTCCGGCGCCACAGGCTCATGGCGTGAGCCTGTGGCGCCTATCATTGCCGCCATGGACCGGACCGAACGTTTCTACAAGATCGAGCTGCTGATCCGCAACCGCGGCCAGGTCAGCTTCGAGGCGTTGCGCGCCGAGCTGGAGGTTTCGCGCGCGACGCTGAAGCGCGACCTGCAATACCTGCGCGAGCGGCTGGACGCGCCGATCGTCTACGACCGGCTGGACAATGTCTACCGTTTCGGGGGCGGCACGCTCGGCCGCGCCCACGAGCTTCCCGGCCTGTGGTTCAGCGACAAGGAGATCCATGCCCTGCTGACCATGCACCAGCTGATCCAGGGGCTGGAGGCCGAAGGCGTGCTCGGCCGCCACCTGCAGCCGCTGCTGGACAAGCTGCACGGCATGCTCGGCAGCAACGACGTGGCGGCGCGCGAGCTAATGCAGCGGGTGAACATCGTCGCCGCCGCGCGCCGGCCGGTGAACGCGCGCTTCTTCGAGCTGATCGGCAGCGCGCTGCTGGAGCGCAAGCGCGTCGAGCTGCTGTACTTCACGCGCGGCCGCGGCAGCGAGAGCTGGCGCGAGGTGTCACCGCAGCGCCTGACCCACTACCGCAACACCTGGTACCTGGACGCCTGGTGCCACCGCAGCGCCGGCCTGCGCCGCTTCGCGCTGGATGCGGTGCGCGAAGCCGCCGTGCTGCCGCAGGCCGCCACGGACATGTCGCCGGCCACGGTGAAGGCCGAGCTGGACGCCGGCTACGGCGTCTTTGCCGGCCGCAGGCTGAAATGGGCATTGCTGCAGTTCAGCGCCGAGGCCGCGCAGTGGGTGGCCACCGAACAATGGCATCCGCGGCAGCAGACGCACTGGCTGGCCGACGGCAGCCTGCAGCTGCGCCTGCCCTACGCGGACAGCACCGAGCTCAGCATGGACATCCTGCGCCACGGCGACCAGGTGCGCGTGCTGGCGCCAAAGGAGCTGGCCGCGCAGGTGTCCGAGCGGCTGCGCGCCGCGGCGCAGCAGTACGCGCTCAGCAATGCAGCCGATGCTGCTCGCGGTGGATGACCTCGCGCGCCTTGTTCAGCGCGTAGGTCAGCGCCTCGTCGGGTGACAGCCAGCGGTGGCCGCAGGCCAGGCTGTCGTCGCGGAAGGCCTCGCGCGGCGTGTTGCCGGCGCCACGCACGCGGTTGACCACCACCGCGGCAATGTAGCCCTGGCCGCGCGGCGCCTCCAGCGCACCGGCATAGATGCGGTAGTCGCCCTCGGTACGTTCATCGAAGATCACGGAATCGTCTCCTGGCGGATCCAGCACCCGCCCAGGCCTCGATCATTGGCCCGACGCCGCCGCAGGGAAATCCACCAAAGGGGGGAAACGGCGCAACGGCGCCACACGTTCAGCGCGCCGCGGCTGTGCCCAGCCAGTGGTCGGCAAAGCCGGCCAGGTCCTGGTGCACCGATCGCGCCAGCTTCAGCTCGTCGCCCACGTTCGGGCTGCCGTTGGGAGCGCGCAGCACGAGTGCGCAATGCACCTCGGTCGGCATGCCGCGCAGGTAGGCGATGTAGTCGTCGACGAAGGCCACGGGCCGCGGCGCGGCAATGGCATCTGCCTTGGGGCTGCGATCGCCTTCGGCATGGCCCGTCGCGACCACGCGCCGGATCGGAAAGCCCAGCGCCTTCAGGTTGTTCTGCCGCGCCGCCTGGAAGCGCGCCTCCAGCGCAGTGACGCAGACCAGCTCGTAGCCGGCATCGTGCAGGCGGTGGCAGGCCTCGACCGCACCGGCGATGGCGGGCAGTGATTCCCACATCTCGGGCTGCTCGAACTGCGCACGCAACTGCAGGCGCCGTTCGGCGTCCAGGTGCTCCACCTCCCACCGGTCCGCCGGCCAGTAGGCCAGTGGGTCGCGCTCGGCCGGCGTCACGCCGAAGGCCTGCCGCCAGGCGCGGGCGTAGCCGATGTGCAGGTCGACGAGTACGCCGTCGGCGTCGATGGCAAGGATGGGGCGGGTCATGGATGCATTGGCGCGAGACGCCACTATGGCGCAGGTCGGGCCTGCGCCCGGCCTGCAAGCTGCCGAAGGCGGCAGGCCCGCGATGCGGGTGATTATGGTCGCGAGCGGTGCGGCTGCGGCGCGCCCCGCGGCGGGCAGCGGCGTTGCCGTCATTGCCGGCCAGCGCCGACACCCGACGGTCTCGGCGTCGATGCCGGTACCGATCGGTTGCCTTGCCGAGGCGAGCCGAATCCTGCAGCTTGGGGACGCGTCGGCCCGGCGCAGTTGATGCGGCCCCCCGCGTCGCCGATACTGGGTGCAGGCCCAGCCGGTCGGTTGCGGCCTGAGGAGTACATAGAAGACCTGAAGGAGGCTCCCATGCGAAACCTTGCCCTCATCGGACTTGCTGCTGCGCTTTCGGCGTGCGGTAGTTCACCCGGAACGATCAGCGGCGACGACGTCGAGACCAAGACCAAGCCCGGGCTGTGCCGTGGATCGAACCAGGGCGACAACCAGAGCAACTGCTCGATCATCGTCGTGGCCAAACGGACGGACGGCGCGTGCGACGTGAAGGTCGAGGCGTCACAGCAGCTCGTCTCGTTCGCCAAAGGCGCTGGCGGCAAGTGGATGTATTGGGAGATCAAGGAGCCGAGCGAATTCAAGTTCTCGGAAAAGCCTTCGGGCATCCGATTTGCCAACGACCCGCGACTCAACTTCACCAATCCGAAATGGGAAGACGCGGGTCTCACCTACCGCTGGAAGAACCGCAATGGCAGCGAAGATGCCGGCGACTTCAAGTACGACATCGAGGTCGTCGACGCGTCCGGCAGGTCATGTGTCCTCGATCCGGTGATCCGCAACCGCTAGGGCGGGCGGCGCGATCGGCCGGCAGTGCCGCCCTAGCGCAGGCTCTCGCCGCCGGCGCGCAGCAGGCCCTCGACACGCAGCAATGCGACGCCCAGTTCCGAACCGGGCGTCACCCCGACCTCGTCGGCAATCGCGCGCGCCTCGTCGCGGCTGACGGCCGCCCTCGCCTGGTCTCCGGCGAGTGCCTCCACTTCGGCGCTGTGCACGCACAGCGTGCCCATCAGAAAGCGGTCGCTCTGGGGCTGGAGCAGGCTACGGGCGTCGTCACGCAGGCTGCGCGCTGCGTCGAACCGGCCACGCCGCGCCTGCAGCACGCTTTGGTAGCTGAGGAACAACGCTTCGGATCTTCGGTCGCCGAGCCCACGCGCCAGTGCCAGCGCCGACCGCAATGCGTGCTCTGCCCGGACCCAGTCTTGCTGATCCATGTGCACGAGGCCGAGATTGCACTGGGCGACACATTCCAGGTGCACGTGGCCGATCGCCCGCGCGATGTCCAACGCTTCGTCCAGGACCTCGCCGGCATCGGCCAGGCGTCCGGACAGCTGGTAGACGGCGCCCAGATTGCATAACGCATTGCCTGTTCCGTAGCGGTCGCCGAATCGGCGCAGGTCATCCAGCGCCTGGTGGTAGTGCGCCTGTGCGGTCTGCAGCCGGCCGAGCGTGAACATCAGCGAGCCCAGGTTGCCGCGCAACAGGCCATGCCAGCGCAGGTCGCCGGCTGCCGCGGCGCAGGCAAGTGCGGACTCGTAATGCGCACCCGCTTCCTCGGCGCGCCCCAACTCGTCGGCGATCGAACCCAGCCCGTTCAGCGCACGGCATCGCAGCGCCTGGTCGCCGATGGCCACGGCCAGCGCCAGTGCATCATGGTAAAAGGCCGATGCCTGGTCGAAACGCGACTGGGAGGCATGCAGTCGGCCGAGCGCCACCCGGGCAACGCCGGCGACCCGACTGTCGCTCGCCCGCACCGCGGCCTCGTTCGCCTGCTCCAGGTAAAGGTGGGCTTCGGAGACCCGCCCGGTTGCATCCAATGCAGCACCCGCCACCCAACTGATGACTGCCCGGGCGCGATCGTCCAGCGCCGGGATCGCCAGGGCCTGCATCGCCAGATCGACACCGATGCCGAAAGGACCGGTGGCTTCGAGCACCTGCCAGGCGGCCTGAAGCGCTCGGCCTGCCCGCGCCCCATCGGCCAACCGGACCATGCGGCGGCATGCCGCCACCAGGTTGCCCAGTTCCTGGGTGTCACCAGGTTGCACGCTGCGATCGGCGAGGCGGGCATACCACTCGGCGTGCCGGACGTGGCCACGGCCTTGGGCGGCTTCGCCGCCGCCGGCCACGCGGCCGGGCGTGCGCAGATGCTCCGCCGCGTATTCCTGAACGCCAACCAGCAGGTCGAATCTCGAATCGTTGACCCTGCGGACGAAGGACTTGTCGACCAGCTGCTGCACCAGGTCGACGGCCCAGTGGGCCTCGTCGCACAGCGACAGGTCGAGCACGGCTTCAGCCGCCTCCAACGCGAAGCCGCCCTCGAACACCGACAGCTGCGCCAGTACCGACTTCTCCGCGTCGCTCAACAGCTCCCACGACCAATCGAAGGTCGCCCGCAGCGTGGCCTGGCGATCGTGGCGTCCGCCCCGTGCGATCAGCAGCTTGAAGCGCTGGTCCATTCGAGCGAGCAGCATGCGCGGGGGCATCACCCGGACCCGGGCCGCCGCCAGCTCGATTGCCAACGGCAGGCCATCGAGCAGCTTGACGAGTTGCGGTATCGCCGCCGCATCCTCCGCAGAAGGGCTGAAATCTGCCACCACGGCCGCTGCACGGCGCTCGAACAGGGCCTGCCCTTCGGGCAAACCCAGCGGCGGCAGCGGCAAGGTCTCCTCTCCCGGCAAGCCGAGCAACTCGCGCGACGTGACGAGGAAACGTGCCTCGCCCGCACGATCGAGCCAGCGTCCGAGCGTATCGGCGGCGTGGCGCGCGACCTGCTCGAAGTTGTCGAGGATCAGCAGGCAGGCGCCGCGGCCGGCGAGCGCATGTCCGATCTGCTGCACCGGGTCGTCATTGCCCAGCGGGACGTCCAGGCCCAATGCCACCGCCTGCGCGATGTCGTTGACGCTGCGCGCCATCGACAGGTCGCAAAACCAAGCCCCGCCGCTGAAGTCACCCATCCAGGTGCGCGCATAGCGCAGTGCAAGCCTGGTCTTTCCCGTGCCGCCGATGCCAAGCACCGTGACCAAGCGTGCACCCGCGTCGAAGCGCCGCCACAGCGCCGCCAGCGCATCCTCGCGGCCGACGAAGGCATCGCGCTCGACAGGCACGCTGTTCGGGAGTTGACGCAACGGCAGCCACAGGCCGTCGCACTGCAACACGCGATAGATCTTGGCCGAATCGACTGGCGGCGTGAACGGCGTCGAGTCATCGCCCACCTCGAACAGTTCCACGGGTTCGGCGATGCCCTTGATGCGCCAATGGCCGTGCGAATGCACGCGCCGCGCCGTGTCGCCCAGCGCAGCTCGCGCCTCCGCCGTCAGCAGAGTCTGCCCGCCCAGGGCCAGCGACATGACCCGTGCCGCGATCGGCTTGGCGATGCCCTCGACCTCCAACGGCTTGGCGCCGTGCGCCACGTCTTCGGGCAGGTTGCGGCGCAGGATCACCGCCCCCACGTGCAGGCCGGCGCGGGCTTTCAGCCCAACCGGCAGCGCGGCCAGCGCCGCGTGATAGGCCAGCGCGTAGCCGGCAGCGTCGGCCGCGTGCTCGAACAGCATCAGCATGCCGTCGGTCTTGTCGATCTCGCGGCCTCGCCACTGGCGCAGCAGGTCGCGCGCGACGCGGTCGTGCGCGGCGCCGAGCTCGGCAGCCGCCGCGTCGCCCAGGCGCTCGGCAAGCTGGGTGCTGTCGACCACGTCGGTCAGCAGCAGTGCCCAGGTTCGACCGGGCTTGTCGGGGCCGACCGCCTCGAAATCCCGGCGCGGCACCGGCGCAGCAAGATCCATGGTGTCGATTCCTCGAAGGCCGGATGGAGTCTACGCCGCGACCAGCCGGCTGTCGCAGGCCGCAAGCGGGCCTGCGTTGGTGAACAATGGCGTCGCGCCGTGCCGGCTGCTTGCAGAGCCTGAGCCGCGCAGTCCGGTCGTGGAAGGATGCGTCGATGAAGACCCGCGTTGCCCTGCTGTTCGCGACAGCCATGCTGATCGCCGGTGCTCCGGCCGCCCTGGCGCAGACCTTGCCCGTGGCCAAGCCACCCCCGGGCACTGCCGCCTACAAGTGCCCTCGCGAACTGTGCGAGATCAAGGTCGATGCCGGCGACTGCCGCACACGCGAGGTGCGTGTCGACCGGCCGCTGGTCGAGGCCCACGACGTGGCGCTGTTGCGCTGGTCGATCACCACGCCCGGGCTGGTCCTCGACGAGCCCGCCATCCGCATCGACGCCCCCGAGGGCGAGTTCGAGGCACGGCCCGCCGCCGCGCCGAACGAGCTTGTCTTGTTCAACCGCAACTCGATCATGGGCGAGTTCGTCTACAGCTACACGCTGCATGTGCGGGGTTGCCCGCCGTTGCAGGCCTGGATCAGGAACGTGGCGCTGTAGCGCCCGAGAAGATGTGCGGCGCATCGACTGCGCCGTCGCCACCGTTGCCACAGCTGCGCGCGGTTCAGCGCGATCGAAAACAGGAGCACCCATGCCTTACGAACACCTGATCGTCGAAGCCCGCGGCGCGGCCGACTGGGTCACGCTGAACCGCCCCGAGCAGTTGAACACGCTGAACCCGCAGCTGCTGCGCGAGCTGAACGACTACTTCGGCGCGCTCGAGCGCAACTATGCAGTGCGCGTGGTGGTGCTCAGGGGCGCCGGCCGGGCCTTCTGCGCCGGGCTGGACATGAAGGCCGGAGGCGGCACGCCGCTGGATGCCGGCAGCGACGCGATGATGCGCAGCCAGCGCGAGTTCAGCGGGCTGGTGATGCGCATGCGCCGCTGCCCGCAGCCGGTCATCGGGCTGCTGCACGGCCACGCCGCCGGCGGCGGCTTCTCGATCGCGCTGGGCTGCGACGTGCGCATCGCCGCCGCGGGCACGAAGATGAACTGCGCGTTCATCAAGATCGGCCTGTCGGGCTGCGAGATGGGCGCCAGCTACCACCTGCCGCGGCTGGTCGGCACCTCGGTCGCGGCCGAGCTGCTCTACACCGGCCGCTTCATCGATGCAGACCGCGCGCTGCGCGTCGGCCTGGTGTCCGAGGTGGTGCCGCCGGAGCAGCTCGAGGCCGCCGGCCAGGCGCTGGCCGAAGACATGCTTGCCACCGCGCCGCTGGGCCTGCGGCTGACGAAGGAGTGCTTCTGGGCTGCGGTGGACGGCAACGACCTGCCCGCCGTCGTCGCCATGGAAGACCGCAACCAGGTGCTCACCGTCGTCAACGGCGACCTGGCCGAGGGCATCCAGGCCTTCCTGGGCAAGCGCAAGCCGAACTACCTGGCCTGATCAGTCCGCAAACACCGCCGGGCGCTTCTCCAGACGGGCCGTCACCGCTTCCACCTGCTCGGCCGCGCCGATCAATGCCGCCTGCTCGGTGCTTTCAGCCAGCAGCATGGCCCTGGCGTCGGCATGCCGGGCCTGGTCGAGCAGCCGCTTGGCGGCGCGCATGGCCTTGGGCGGGCGTGCGGCGATCTCGCGTGCAAGCGCCATCGCATCCGCATAGGGGTCGGCGCTGACGCGGGTGGCCAGGCCCAGTTGCTGGGCCTCGCTGCCGCTGAAGACGCGGCCGGTGTAGGTGAGCTCGCGCGCCACGTCGTCGCGCACCAGGTGGCGCAGCAGCGCCATGCCGCCCATGTCGGGTACCAGGCCCCAGTTGATCTCCATGATCGACAGCCTGGTGTCGGCCGCGAGATAGCGGATGTCGGCCGCCAGCATCAGCTGGAAGCCGCCGCCAAAGGCGACGCCGTGCACCGCGGCGATCACCGGCACCGGCAATTCGGTCCAGACCATCACCGTGTGCTGCGGCGGGTTGGCGCCGCCCGGCGTGCGCTCGCCCTGCAGCAACCGGGCGCCGCCGCGCTGGCCCGAGGCCATCCCGCCGAAGTTGGCGGTGTCCAGCCCGGCGCAGAAGGCCCTGCCCTCGCCCGACAGCACCACGGCGCGCAGGCCAGGCTCGATCTTCAACCGCTCGCCGGTGCGGCGCAGCGCTTCGAACATGTCGTCGTCGAGTGCATTCATCTTGTCGGCACGCGCCAGACGCACATCGGCCACGCCTTGCTGCATTTGCACGCGGATGCGTTCGTCCATGGGGTCAGTCCTCATCGCTGCTGTGGGAAGGTGACAGGGTAGCGCCTGGCTGCGGCGCGGGCTTTCGAAGCAGATCGGGCCGGACGTCGACGGCTTGCGCACGGGGCAACCGGCCGGAACCGGAATCGATTATCGGGCGAGGCCGACGCTAGACTGCGGCATCTCCCCAGCGGTGCTGGCAGCATCATGATCATGGAACACTTCGACATCGTGATCGTCGGCGCCGGACTGTCCGGCATCGGCGCGGCAGTGCATCTGCGAAAGCAATGCCCCGGGCACAGCCTAGCCATCCTCGAAGGGCGCGAGCGGCTCGGCGGCACCTGGGACCTGTTCCGCTACCCCGGCGTGCGCTCCGATTCGGACATGTACACGCTGGGCTATGCCTTCAAGCCCTGGGAGCAGCCCAAGGCCATCGCCGACGGCCCGTCGATCCTGAAGTACATCGAGGACACCGCCCGCGAGCACGACCTCGAGCGCCACATCCGCTACGGCCTGCAGGTACGGCGTGCCGCCTGGTCCACGCCCGATGCCGCCTGGACGGTGGAGGCCGAGCGCAGCGGCAGCGACGAGACAGTGCGATTCAAGTGCAACTTCCTCTTCATGTGCAGCGGCTACTATCGCTACGAGGCGGGGCACCTGCCGCACTTCGAGGGCAGCGACGACTTCAGCGGCCGGATCGTGCACCCGCAGTTCTGGCCGCAGGAGCTGGACTACAGCGGCCAGCGAGTGGTCATCATCGGCAGTGGCGCCACCGCGGTGACGCTGCTGCCCGAAATGGCCAGGACGGCGGCGCACGTGACGATGCTGCAGCGCTCGCCGACGTGGGTGGTGTCACGGCCGTCCGAGGATGCTCTGGCCAACTGGATGCGGCGCTGGCTTCCGGCCAAGGCGGCCTATGGGCTGACGCGCTGGAAGCGGCTGTTGCTGGGCATGTATTTCTACGGCCTGTGCCGGCGCAAGCCAGACACAGTGAAGTCCCTGCTGCTGCGCGGCGTGCGCGCCTACCTTGGCCCCGACTACGACGTGGCCAGGCATTTCACGCCGCGCTACAAGCCCTGGGACCAGCGGCTGTGCCTGGTGCCCGACGGCGATTTCTTCCTGGCCATCCGCCGGAACAAAGCCTCCGTCGTCACCGACGAGATCGAGCGCTTCACCGCGAAGGGGTTGAAGCTGAAGTCGGGCGAGGAACTGGCGGCCGACCTGGTAGTGACGGCCACCGGGCTGGAGCTGAAGGTGCTGGGCGGCGTGCAGCTCAGCATCGACGGCCGGCCGGTCGACCCGGCGCAGACGGTGAGCTACAAGGCCATGATGTACAGCGGCGTGCCCAACCTGGCCGTGTCGATGGGCTACACCAACGCCTCGTGGACGCTGAAGAGCGACCTGACCGCCGAGTACGTCTGCCGGCTGCTGAACCACATGCGCGGACAGGGCAAGCGACAGTGCACGCCGACCTTGGCCGATGCGTCGATGCCGCTCGAGCCATGGAGCGATTTCACGTCGGGCTATGTGCAGCGCTCAGCGCACCTATTCCCCAAGCGCGGCACCGTGGCGCCGTGGAAGCTGAAGCAGAACTACATCCACGACCTGCTGACGCTGCGCTACGGCAAGGTGGACGATGGCGCTATGGTGTTCTCGAACCCCGTGGCGGCGAGCCCAGCGCTGGTGGCGGCCGGATAGCCACCGGCCTGCTTCAGTGCGGCGAGCGGCATGCCGGCCGCCGCGGCCCCTACTGCACCGGCCCCTTCAAGGCCGCGGGCAGAGGCAATGACATGACCTCGATGCCCTCTTCGAGCAACGCGCGGCGCTCCTCGGGAGTGGCCTGACCGCGTATGCCGCGAGCCTCGATCTCGCCGAAGTGGATGCGGCGCGCTTCTTCTGGAAAGCGTTCACCGACGTCTTCGGTGTGCTCGAGCAAGCGGCGCACGGCCTCGACCCACTGCAGCTGCAGGGGCACGCCGGCATCGGGCGCCGGTGCCGGCGCAGGCGCAGCAGGCTCGCGCTGACCCGACAGGTTCAAGCGCGGCGCAGTCGGCATGCGGCTGATGATGCGGTCCGCGCACAGCGGGCATTCGATCAGCCCGCGGCCGTTCTGCGCCATGTACTCGTCGTCGGAGGCGAACCAGCCTTCGAAACCGTGGCCGTTGCCGCAACGCAGGTTCAATACCTTCATCAAGTCATTATCCCAGGCGCTGCCGTTGCCGCATCCACCCAGTCCAACGGCCACAGGCCGGCGCGCCACTTCTGCAGCCACAGCAGGCCAACCAGAGTCTTCACGTCGGTCAGTTCGCCGCCCGCGGCGTGGCGCTCGAGTTCGGTTTCGCTCATCAGGCACACCTCAAGGAACTCGCCCGCGTCCAGCCTCTGGGCGCCCAGGCTCAGTCCGCGCGCGAACCAGATCTCGATGCCTTCGGTGGAATAGGCTGCGGCGTTGTGCACCACGCCGGCCCGCGCCCACTGGCGTGCGTGGTAGCCGGTCTCCTCGAGCAGCTCGCGCCGGGCGCAGGCCAGCGTGTCCTCGCCGGGCTCGATCTTGCCCGCCGGGAACTCGAGCAGCACGCGACCCACCGGATAGCGGAACTGCCGCTCCAGCACCAGGCGGCCGTCGTCGAGCAAGGGCACGATGGCCACCGCACCCGGATGCACCACGTACTCGCGGGTCGCCTGGCCGCCGTCGGGCAGGCGCACGTCGTCACGGCGCACCTCGAGGAAACTGCCCTTGGACAGCACGACGCCGCCCAGACCATGCTCGCGCAGGTGCGGGTCACTCAGCGTGTCGGCCGGCTGCGCCGCGCTGGCGGGGCCGCCATCCTGCCAGCCTGGGGACTTCATGCCCACGGGCCTCGCATCAATTGGCCAGGGTCTTGAGGATGGCGTCGCGGCACAGGTTCATCAGGCCGCCGGGCAGCAGGCCAAACACCAGTACGGCGGCCCCGTTCAGCGCCAGCAGCGCACTGACGCCGGGGCTGCGCTCGATGCCGTCGCTGCGCGAGGCCGTATCGAAGTACATGACCTTGACGACCCGCAGGTAGTAGAAGGCCCCGACCAGCGACATCAGCACCGCAAACACCGCCAGCGCGAGATGGCCGGCCAGCCCGGTGGAGACGAGCGCCTGCAGGATCGACAACTTGGCGTAGAAGCCCACAAGCGGGGGCACGCCGGCCAGCGAGAACATGAACACCGTCATCACGCCAGCCAGCCAGGGGCTGCGCTGCGCCAGGCCGGCGAGATCGACAATCTCCTCGCTCTCGAAGCCCTGTGACGACAGGTACAGGATCAGCCCGAAGGTGCCCAGTGTGGTGAGCACGTAGGTGACCAGGTAGAACATGGCCGAGCTGTAGGCGTTGCCTGCCGACAGCGTGTCGCCATTGACCACGCCCACGCTCAAGCCGAGCAGCACGAAGCCCATCTGGGCGATCGTGGAATAGGCCAGCATGCGCTTCAGGTTGGTCTGCGCGATCGCCGCCAGGTTGCCCACCAGCAGCGAGCCCACGGCCAGCACGATGAGCATCTGCTGCCAGTCCACCGCCAGGCCGGACATGCTTTCGACAAGCAACCGGATGGTGATGGCAAACGCGGCCAACTTGGGCGCGCCGCCGATCAGCAGCGTGACCGCGGTGGGCGCGCCCTGGTAGACATCGGGCACCCACATGTGGAAGGGCACCACGCCGAGCTTGAAGGCCAGGCCGGCGACGACAAAGACCACGCCGAAGATCAGCACTTCCTTGTTGATGCGGCCGCCGGCGATGGCCTTGAAGACCTCTCCCAGTTCCAGCGACCCGGTGGCGCCGTACATCATTGACATGCCGTACAGCAGGAAGCCGCTGGCCAGCGCGCCAAGCACGAAGTACTTCATCGCCGCTTCGGTGGCCAACGCATGGTCGCGGCGCAGCGCCGTCAATGCATACAGCGACAAGCTCATCAACTCCAGGCCGAGATAGATGACCAGGAAGTTATTCGCCGAGACCATCACCGAGATGCCCAGGTACACGAACAGCGACAGCGTGAAGAACTCGCCCTTGAGCATGTCGCGCGCGGCCAGATAGGGCTGCGCATAGGCCACGCTGACCATCATCGCCAGCGCGGCGAAGCAGCCCAGCAGGTGGCCCATCGGGTCGGCCACGACCATCGCCTGCATGCCGTAGAGCGTGAGCCCGGCGTTGAAATCGTTCATGTGCATGAACGCGACCACTGCCAGCGTGGCCTGCGTCAGCCAGAAGGTCAGGCGGCGCTGCTGGTCGCGAACCCACAGGTCCACCAGCGTGATCAGGCAGGCCATCGCCAGCAGCACGATCTCGGGGTACACCGTCTGCCAGTTCATCGCGTTCATGGGGCTCAGGTTCATCTCGACCCTAGTTCAGCTTCGAGGTGGCCACGTGCTTGAGCAGCTCGATCACCGAGACCTGCATCACATCGGTGAAGGGCTTCGGGTACACGCCCATCCACAGCACGGCCAGCGCCAGGATCGACAGCATCACGAACTCGCGGCCGTTGATGTCGGCGAGCTGCCTGACGTGGTCGTTGGCCACGGCGCCGAAATACACGCGCTTGACCATCCACAGCGTGTAGGCGGCGCCGAAGATCAACGCGGTGGCCGCCAGCGCCGCCAGCCAGAAGTTGGCCTGAACGGTGCCGAGGATCACCATCCATTCGCCGACGAAGCCGGCGGTGCCCGGCAGGCCGCAGTTGGCCATGGCAAAGAGCACCGCGAAGGCGGTGAACTTCGGCATGGTGTTGACCACCCCGCCGTAGTCGGCGATCTGGCGCGAATGCACCCTGTCATAGAGAACGCCGATGCACAGGAACATGGCGCCCGAGACGAAGCCGTGGCTGATCATCTGCACGATGCCGCCGGACACGCCGAGCTCGTTGAAGATGAAAAAGCCCAGCGTGACGAAGCCCATGTGGGCGATGGACGAATAGGCCACCAGCTTCTTCATGTCCTGCTGCACCAGCGCCACCAGGCCGATGTAGATGACGGCGATCAGGCTCAGGGCGATGACAAAGCCGGCCCATTCGCGGCTGGCATCGGGGGTGATCGGCATCGAGAAGCGCAGGAAGCCATACGCGCCCAGCTTCAACATGATGGCGGCAAGCACCACAGAGCCGCCAGTGGGCGCCTCGACGTGGGCATCGGGCAGCCAGGTGTGCACCGGCCACATCGGCACCTTGACCGAGAAGGCGGCGAAGAAGGCCAGGAACAGCAGCACCTGGGCCGTGGCCGGCAGCGGCAGCTTGTGCCAGCGGAGGATGTCGAAGCTGCCGCCGGACTGGATGTACAGGTAGACCAGCGCCACCAGCATCAGCAGCGAGCCAAGAAGCGTGTACAGGAAGAACTTGAAGGCCGCGTAGACACGGTTGGGCCCACCCCAGACCCCAATGATGATGTACATC
>JBEIHU010000013.1:0-33833 GCA_040381175.1 Burkholderiaceae bacterium | reverse complement strand
GATTTGGCCAAGATCCAAGGCCGCAAGAGGTGCTTCGGCGCCGTTCTACCGCCGCCGCAACCCCAGCACCATCACCGTGCCCACCACCAGCAGCGCGCCCAGCGCCTGCACTGGCGACACCGACTGGCCGAGCAGCAGCCAAGCCATGGCCAGCGCCGCCACCGGCTCCACGTTCAGGATCGGCGAGCTGCCCACCACGCCCAGCTTGGGCAGCAGAGTGAACATGATGGTGAAGGCGGTGCCGTACAGCAGCGTCAGCAGCGCCAGGCCCCACCAGCCGGTGATCGCATTCGGCCACTGCAGCCCGCCCTGCGCCAGGCTGCCCAGCAGCGCCAGCACGCCGACGATGCCCATGGTGATGGCGGTGCGCAGCCGCCCGTCCAGGTCGGCCACTTCGTGCTGCGTCAGCGCCAGCACCAGGCCGAAGCTGGCGCCGGCCACCAGCCCGAAGACCACGCCGCTGCCGATGCGCAGCCAGTGCGAACGCAGCCCCAGGCCCGAGGCCGCGCCCGAAACGTCCAGCGCCAACGCCAGACCGAACAGGATCACCGGCATGGCGATCAGCACCGCGCGTTCGGGCCTTTGGCCGTAGATCGCCCAGACGGCGGCCGTCGTCCACAGCGGATACGTGTTGAAGGACAGCAGCGCCAGCCCCACCGGGATGCGCGCCACAGCCGAATACAGGCACAGGCTCTGCACGCCGACCAGCAGCGCGATCAGCGGCAGCATCCTGCGGTGCCTCGGCGTCAAGGCCAGCGGCACGCGGTACAACCACACGATCACCCCCACCACCACCGCCGTGGCCAGGCTGCGCACCGCCACCGCGGTGGCGACGTCGACGCCATGGTCCAGTGCGAAGCGCGCCGCCACGTGGTTGCCGCTGAACATGCACGCCAGCAGCAACAGCATCACGAAAGCCCTGGGGCTCAGGGCCTGGCCCGCCGCCATCGGAATGTCAGGCGCACAGGATCGATACGGCCTTGGTGTTCAGGTAGGCCTCCAGCGCCTCGCTGCCGCCTTCGCTGCCGTAGCCCGAATCCTTGATGCCGCCGAAGGGCATCTCCACCCAGGGCAGCGCCGGCTGGTTGATCCACAGCATGCCCAGCTCCAGGCGCTGCGCCAGCAGCTGCGCGCTCTTCAGCGAGTGGGTGTAGGCATAGCCGGCCAGGCCGTAGGGCAGGCGGTTGGCTTCGGCGATGGCGTCTTCCAGCCGGTCGAAGCCGCGGATCGCGGCCACCGGACCGAAGGGCTCGTGGTTGAAGACCGCCGCGTCCAGCGGTACCTCGTCCAGCACCGTGGGCGCGAAGAAGTTGCCGGCCGAGCCGATGCGCTCGCCGCCGGCCACGACCTGCGCGCCCTTTGCGCGGGCGTTCTCGACGAACTGTGCCAACGCCGTCAGCCGCCGCGCATTGGCCAGCGGGCCCATGGCCGTGCCTTCGGCCAGGCCGTCGCCCACCTTCAGCGATTGCGCATGCTTGGCCAGCTTCTGTGCGAACTCGGCGCGGATGCTGCTGTGCACCAGAAAGCGGGTTGGCGAGATGCACACCTGCCCGGCATTGCGGTACTTGGCGGCGCCGGCGCACTTGATGGCCAGGTCCAGGTCGGCGTCCTCGGCCACGATCACCGGCGCATGGCCGCCCAGCTCCATGGTCACGCGCTTCATGTGCGTGCCGGCCAGCGCGGCCAGCTGCTTGCCCACCGGCGTGGAGCCGGTGAAGGTGATCTTGCGGATCACCGGGTGCGCGATCAGGTAGGCCGAGATCTCGGCCGGGTTGCCGTAGACCAGGCCGATCACGCCGGCCGGCACCCCGGCATCGGCGAAGGCCTGGATCAGCGCCGCCGGCGAGGCCGGGGTTTCTTCGGGCGCCTTGACGATCATCGAGCAGCCGGTGGACAGCGCCGCCGACAACTTGCGCACCACTTGGTTGATCGGGAAGTTCCAGGGCGTGAAGGCCGCCACCGGGCCCACCGGGCTCTTCAGCACCGTCTGCTGCACAGAAAGCGACCGCGAGGGCACGACGCGGCCGTAGACGCGGCGGCCTTCCTCGGCAAACCATTCGATGACCTCGGCCGACATCGCCGCTTCGGCCTTGGCTTCGGCCAGCGGCTTGCCTTGTTCACGGGTCATCAGCGCGCCGATGTCGGCGGCGCGCTCGCGCATCAGCGCGGCGGCGCGGCGCATGACGGCGCTGCGCTCCACCGCCGGCATGTCGCGCCACAGCTCGAAGCCGCGCTGCGCGGCGGCCAATGCACGGTCGAGATCGGCCGCGCCGGCATGGGCGACGCGGCCGATCTCCTGGCCGGTGGCCGGGTTCAGCACGGCCTGCGTCTTGCCGCCGGCGGCATCGCACCATTGGCCGTCGATGAAGAGTCGCGTGTCGGGGTAGCTCATGGGATCGGTCCGCAAGGGTTGCAGTCGGACGCAGCTTAACGCCGAAACCCGCGTCCGCTTCCGCGCCGATGGCGATTCCCCGATACTGCACCCTGGCCCGGCTCTCACGCACGACACCATGCGCAACGTCTATGTCATCGCCTCCGCCTGCACGCCCTTCGGCAAGCACGAGGACAAGTCTTTCCAGGACCTGTCACGCTGGGCCTACGTCGAGCTGCTCGCCGATTGCGGCCTCGATGCGCAGGGCGCGCGGCTGATCGAGCAGGCCTGGTTCGGCAACTGCGGCATGGGCCAGTGGGGCCAGGGCGGCATCCGCGGCCAGGTGGCCTTCACGCCGCTGGTCGAAGAAGGCTTGTTCCCCGAGCGCGTGCCGATGATCAACGTGGAAGGCGGCTGCGCCACTGCGTCCTTCGCCTTCCACGGTGCCTGGAAGGACGTGCTGTCGGGCCAGGCCGAGGTCAGCCTGGCGATGGGCGTGGAGAAGCTGGTCAGCCGCGACGCACCCGAGCGCACTGCCGCGATCTTCGCAACAGGCATCGACCAGCTCGACCGGCAGAAGTGGCTCGACTACTACGCCGCGGCCGGCGCGCAGGCCGGCAAGCCCTTCGAGACCGGCCCGGGCCGCACCGTGTTCATGGACACCTACGCCATGCAGGCTGCGTGGCACATGCGGGCCTATGGCACCACCCAGCGCCAGATTGCCGCTGGCGCGGCCAAGAACCACCGCCACGGCAGCCTGAACCCGAAGGCGCAGTACCGCTTCGAGCTCAGCGTCGATGAGGTGCTGGCCGACCGCGAGATCAGTTTCCCGCTGACGCGCGCGATGTGCTCGCCGCTGGGCGACGGCGCGGCAGCCGCGCTGCTGTGCTCGGAAGACGCGCTGGCGAGTTTCCCGCGCGAAGCCCGCTCGCGAGCCGTTCTGGTGCGCACCAGCCAGCTGTCCGGCGGCAAGTACCGCAGGCTCGACGAGCCCGGGCTGTCGCGCATCGCCGCCGACAAGGCCTATGAGCGCAGCGGGCTGAAGCCCGAGGACATGCACCTGGCCGAGGTGCACGACGCCACGTCCTTCTGCGAGATCTACCAGCTGGAGATGCTGCGCCTGTGCGAGGAAGGCCAGGGCGGGCGTTTCGTCGAATCGGGCGCCACCGCGCTGGGCGGACGGCTGCCGGTGAATGTCTCGGGCGGGCTGGTGTCCAAGGGCCACCCGGTGGGCGCCACCGGGCTGTCCATGGTCTACGAAATGTGCCAGCAACTGCGCGGCGAGGCCGGCGCGCGGCAGGTCAGGGGCGCTTCGCTGGGCATCATCGAAAACGGCGGCGGCGTGATGGGCTTCGACGAGGCCGCCTGTGCGGTCCATATCCTCGAGAAGAGCCAATGAGCATCGATTACCGTCCCGAAGAGCCGGCCACGCTGGCCAACCCCTACCCGCTGTTCGCGCAGATGCGCGACGAGGATCCGTGCCACTGGAGCCCGAGGCTGAAGAGCTGGATCCTGACGCGCTACGACGACATCAAGGCCGTGACGCAGGACGGCAGCATGTCGTCCAACCGCCTGCAGCCCTTCTTTGCCAGCATGCCCAGCGACGAGGCGCGCAAGATCGGCGACATCATCCGCTACCTGTCGCTGTGGATGGTATTCAAGGACCCGCCCGAGCACACGCGCTTGCGCCGCCTGACCTCGCGCGTGCTGCACGTCAAGTCGATGCAGGGCATGCGGCCGCAGGTGGAGGAGATCGCCGCCTGGCTGCTGGACGGGCTGCGCGGCCAGGAGGAGTTCGACTTCATCGCCGGCTTTGCCGGCCCGCTGCCCTGCCTCGTGATCATGGCCATGCTCGGCGTGCCGCGCGAAGACCTGGGCCTGATGAAGCGGCTGTCCGACGACATGGCGCTGTTCATCGGCTCGTCGCGGGTGTCGCCCGAGAAGTACGACACCGCGCAGGCGGCCACCCACGCGATGGCCGAGTACTTCCGGGCGCAGATCGAGGCGCGCCGAGCGGCGCCCCGCGCCGACCTGCTGAGCGAGCTGGTGCACTTGCGCGACGGCGACGACCGGCTGAGCGAGGACGAACTGGTGGCCACCTGCATCCTGCTGCTGTTTGCCGGCCACGAGACCACTACCAACCACATTGCCAACGGGCTGCTGTCGCTGATGCAGTTTCCCGGCGAAATGCGCAAGCTGCGCGACGATTCCGCGCTGACGAATGCCGCGGTCGAGGAGCTGCTGCGCCATGAAGGCCCGTCGGGCGCACAGGTGCGCATCGTGCAGGTGGAGCACGAGCGCCACGGCAAGACCTTGAAGACGGGCGATCGCCTGTTCATGATGCTCAATGCCGCCAACCGCGACCCGCGCGCCTATGCTCAGCCCGATGTGCTCGACATCGAGCGCGACGGCGTCGCGCACCTCAGCTTCGGCTACGGCGCGCACATCTGCCTGGGCTTCCCGCTGGCGCGCACCGAAGGGCAGGTGGCCTTCCCTGCGGTGCTGCGCCGCTACGCGCACATCGAGCCGGCCACGCCCACGCAGCAGTGGCTCAACTCGCTGGTCTTCCGCGGTATGACGGCGCTGCCGGTGCGCGTGCGGCCGGCCTGACTACTTCATCATCCAGCGCGCGCTGGCGGCTTCCATGACCGCCTGCATGGGTGCGCCGCCCTGGCGCAGCCCGCGCAGCCAGCTGGCGTCGTTGCCCTCGAACAGCGAATCGCGGATCTGGTTGTTGGCTTCCAGCGAGCGCAGGTCCAGCGCATGCTCGGCCACGCGTGCCAGCGTGCGGATGATGTCGTCGCGCAGCCTGTGCCGCTGCTTGGTCTTGGGGTCGACGATCTCGCCGTCCAGGCCGAAGCGGCAGGCCTGGAAGCGGTTGTAGGTGTACACCAGGTAGTCGTCCTCGGCCGGCTCGAAGGGCCGCTCCTCGCGCAGATGGCGGCACAGGCTTTGCAGGTAGCACGCCAGCGCTGCGGCCTTGTCGACGGCGAGCGGCGTGTCGCACACGCGCAGCTCGATGGTGCCGAACTCGGGCTTGGGCCGGATGTCCCAGTAGAAGTCCTTCATCGACTGCACGACGCCGGTGCTGGTCATCTTCTCGAAGTACTGGCCGAACTCGTCCCAGGTGAGCACGAAGGGCGCGCGCCCCGACAGCGGGAAGGCGAACACCGAGTTCAGTCGTGCCGAATGGAACCCAGTGTCCACGCCCTGAACGAAGGGCGAGGAGGCGCTGAGCGCGATGAAGTGCGGCACGTAGCGCGACAGCGCATGCAGCAGCCACAGCGCATCGTCGCCGTGCGGCACGCCGATGTGCACATGCTGGCCGAACACCGTGAACTGCTTGGCCAGGTAGCCGTAGAGCTCGCTGATGTAGTGGAAGCGCTCGGTCGGAAAGATCTGCTGCTCGCTCCAGTGCTGGAAGGCATGCGTGCCGCCGCCGCCGATGCCGATGTTGAGCTTGCGCGCGGCGCGCGACATCTGCTGGCAAAGGTCGAGCAGCTCCTCGCGCAGCGGGGCGTGCTCGCGCTGGATCGAGGTGCCGATCTCGATCATGCTGCGCGTGATCTCTGGCTTCACGTCCCAGGCACCGGGGTGCCCGTCCAGCGCGCGCAGCAGGTCCTGCGCGCGCGGCGCCAGGTCGAATTCCAGCGTGTCCAGCAGCTGCAGTTCGAGCTCGACGCCCATGGTCAGCGGCTCGGACACGGTGAAGGCTTCAAGCGCCATGGCTGGCCTCCTCCCGGCATTCTCCGGCCACCCTGCGCAGCCCCAGGTCCTGCCACAGCGGGCCGCTCAGCTGCATTGCCGCGGCCGCGACCAGCAAGGCTTGCAGCACGGCCGGATCGAGCCCAGGCAGCTGGGCGGCCCAGCGGAAGTTGTCGGCCACCAGCAGCACCGCCAGGCTGCCCATCGGCTGCAGCGCCAGCGTCAGCCCGGCGGCCTGGCGCCAGCCCAGGCCGCTGGGCCGGGCCAGCAGCGCCACGCCCAGACCCTTGCCCAGCAGCCGCGCGCCGATCAGGGCCAGCACCCAGGGCCATACCTGCTGCACGCCCTCGAGCGTGAAGAGCACGCCCAGGCTGATGAACAGCAGCACCGTCAGCGCCGCGCCGGCACTGCCGAGGTAGGGCTCGACGGTGAGGCGGTGGCCCATCAGCGCGCGTGCGGTCATGCCGGCAACCAGCAGCGTCAGCAGCGGCGACAGGCCCCAGCTGGAGGCCAGCGTCGCCGCCAGCATGACCAGCGCGATCTGCAGCACCGGCATGCTGGCGGGCTGCCGGCTCAGCCGCGCCGCGCGGTCGAGCACCCAGCCGCCCAGCAGGCCGAGCAGGAAGGAGCCGCAGACGACGAACAATGCGCTGGACAGCCAAGACGGTACGTCGCTGGCCAGCGAGCCCTGGCCCGCCAGGGCCAGCAGCGGCCACAGCTTCAGCGCCAGCATCGCCAGCACGCTGTTGATCGCGCACATCATCAGCAGCCGCTCGCCCACCTGGCCGCGGGGCCGCAGCTCGTGCAGCGCTGCCATGGTGATGATCGGCGAGGTCGAGGACGCTACCAGCGCTGCCAGCAACGCCGACAGAAGCGGTGCGCCCAGCGCCACCAGCACGGCGCCGACGGCCAGCGCGGCGCACAGGCCTTCGAGCATGCAACTGGCAGCCAGCCATGGGTTATCGATCAGCCAGCGCGGGCGCAGCCGGCTGCCGAGCTCGAACACCAGCGCGGCGATGGCCAGGTCGATGATCGGCTTCCAGCGGTCCAGGTCGTCGGGCTGCAGCAGGCCCAGCCCCAGCGGGCTGACCAGTGCGCCGACCAGCATGTAGCCGGCCAGCCGCGGCAGGTGCAGCAGCCGGTGCAATGCGCTGACGGCTACCACCGCGATCAGCATCACCGCCGCCAGGCCCAGCACCGGGTCGAGTTGGTGCACATCGGGCCAGGTGAAGGCGGGTGCCTGGGGCAAAATGACTGGAGAACCGGTTGTGGTCATCGAAGCTTGCGACTGGTCTGGGTGGATTGCAGCCGAAGGCTGCTTCAAGTGGATTGCCAAGCTGCGGGCAACATTCACCCCGGATTCCAACCGTGTGGGACGGCGTATGGCTGGGTAAGTTCCCGCTGCAGCGCAGCATGCCGTGCCGCAGGGGCTTGAAAGGCTGAAACCTCGGCCCCATTTCCACTCGTCGGGCTCGGGCCCGCGTTCCCTCAGACATACATCGATGAACAAGCAAACTCTTTCCTTCCAGGCCGAGGTCAAGCAGATCCTGCACCTCGTGACTCATTCGCTCTACTCGAACAAGGAGATCTTCCTGCGCGAACTGGTGTCCAACGCCTCCGATGCTTGCGACAAGCTGCGCTTCGAGGCGCTGGACAACAGCGACCTTTGGGAGGACGCGCCGAACCTCGAAGTCCGCGTGTTCTTCGACAAGGACGCGAAGACGCTGACCATCCGCGACAACGGCATTGGCATGAGCGCCGAAGAGGCGGTGGCACACCTGGGCACCATCGCCAAGAGCGGCACCCGCGAGTTCCTGTCGCGGCTGGAGGGCGACAAGAAGAAAGATGCCAACCTGATCGGCCAGTTCGGTGTGGGTTTCTATTCCGGCTTCATCGTCGCGGACCGCATCACCGTGTTGTCGCGCCGCGCCGGCGCCAAACCCGACGAGGGCGTGAGCTGGAGCAGCGAAGGCGCAGGCGAGTTCGAGGTCGAGGCGATCACCCGGCCCGAGCGTGGCACCGACGTGATCCTGCACCTTCGCGAGGGCGAAGAGGAGTTGCTCTCCACCTGGAAGCTGAAGTCGATCATTTCCAAGTACTCGGACCACATCTCGCTGCCCATCCTGATGAAGAAGGAGGAATGGGACGGTGACAAGAAGGAGCAGGTGCTCAAGGACGAGTGGGAGACGGTGAACAAGGCCGCGGCGCTGTGGACGCGTGCGAAGAGCGACATCACCGACGCCGAATACCAGGAGTTCTACAAGCAGATCAGCTACGACAGCGCCGCGCCGCTGGCCTACACGCACAACCGCGTCGAGGGCCGCACCGAGTACACACAGCTGCTGTACATCCCGGGCAAGGCGCCCTTCGACCTGTGGAACCGCGACAAGCGCGGCGGCGTCAAGCTGTACGTCAAGCGCGTCTTCATCATGGACGATGCCGAGGTGCTGATGCCGGTGTACCTGCGCTTCGTCAAGGGCGTGATCGATTCGGCCGACCTGCCGCTGAACGTGAGCCGCGAACTGCTGCAGGAGAGCCGCGACGTCAAGGCCATCCGCGAGGGCTCGACCAAGCGCGTGCTGGGCATGCTGGAATCGCTGGCCGACAGCGAGGATGCGGCCGAGCGCGACAAGTACGCCGCCTTCTGGAAGGACTTTGGCGCGGTGCTGAAGGAAGGCATCGGCGAGGACCATGCCAACCAGGAGCGGCTGGCCAAGCTGCTGCGTTTCGCCAGCACGCAGGCCGATGCGGGCGTGTCTTTCGCCGACTACGTCAAGCGCATGAAGGAAGGCCAGGAGGCCATCTACTACATCACCGCCGACACGCTGGCCACCGCGAAGAGCAGCCCGCAGCTGGAGATCTTCCGCAAGAAGGGCATCGAGGTGCTGCTGCTGACGGACCGCGTCGACGAGTGGATGCTGAGCCACCTGTACGAGTTCGAGGGTCATGCGCTGCAGAGCGTGGCCAAGGGCGCCTTCGACCTGGGCAAGCTGCAGGACGATGAAGAGAAGAAGCAGGCCGAGGAGGCCGCGGCCGAGTTCAAGCCGGTGCTCGAGCGGCTGAAGACGGCGCTGAAGGACCGCGCCAAGGACGTGCGCGTGACGACGCGGCTGGTCGAATCACCGGCCTGCATCGTCGTCGACGAGGGCGACATGAGCGGCCACCTGGCGCGTTTGCTCAAGCAGGCCGGCCAGGACGCACCGAAGTCGCTGCCGACGCTGGAGGTCAATGCCTCGCACGCGCTGGTCAAGCGGCTCGAGGGCGACGAGCGTTTCGACGACCTGGCGCAGATCATCTTCGACCAGGCGCTCCTGGCCGAAGGCGGACAACTGGAGGATCCGGCGGCGTATGTGCAGCGCGTGAACCGTCTGCTGGCTGGGTAGCCGCACGGCGAACAGCCGGCCTCGATGACCGGCTGCACGCAGGGGTGGCGTCGCTCAGTCCGCGCGGCGGCGCCGTGCGACGAAACCGGTCGCGGCCAGGCCGGCGAGCAACAATGCGTACCTGCTGGTCTCGGGCACAGGCGCAAGCGTCAGTCCGAGCACGTGGTTGTCGTCGTCGGAGTCGACCTGGGCGCCGTCGTTGAAGCCGATGATCAGGTCGAAGCTGCTGCCGCCGTAGGACTTCAATGCGGTCCGGTCACCGCTTTGCGCACGCGTGCCGAAGATCACGTAGCTGCCCTGCGGGGCGCTTGGCGTATTGCCGCCGTTGGGCACCGTGGTGCCGTCGTTGTTGTCCTTGAAGCGGAAAGGCAGCCCGCCTGCGGCGACGTCGACCGCCTGTGTCGTGTCGACGGCGACGTTGTTCAGCATCTCCAGCGTGCCGAGCCCGTAGACGCCGAACAGCTTGGTGTGGCTTGCCTACTTGCCGAGGAAGGTCACGCTGAGCGTACCTGCCAGCGCGGTGTAGATCTGCGCGTCGAGCAGCCCGCTGTCGAAGGAGGGCATGTTGTTGGCGGCGATGGCGGGCAGGTAGGTGCCGGTGGTCGAATAGGCGAGTTGTGCCTGAGCGCCAGTCACAGCCGCGCCCAGCGCCGCGATGGTGAGGGCCGTCTTGAGCATGGTGATTGCATCCTGGTGACGCCACAGCCTCTGCACCCTTTGCCTTGACTTGCGGCCACTGTAGGAAGGCCCGTCGCGCGGCGCATCCCCGTGTTCCGGGGGGGGCAGCCCTCAGACGAGGGTGTGCAAACTGGGCGTCTGTTTCAGCTTGCGCAGTTGCTCACGCAGCTGCAACGCCTGCTGGCCCCAATAGCCGGAGCTGCCGAAATCGGGGAACGCCGCAGGGAAGGCAGGGTCGTGCCAACGATGGGCCACCCATGCGTTGTGGCGGATCATGCGAAGCAGCCGCAGCGGCTCGACCAGCTGCAGTTCGCGCCGGTCGAAATCCATGAACGGCGCATAGCCGTGCAGCAGGTGCCGCAGTTGCGCGGCCATGGCTTCGGGTTCGCCGGACAGCAGCATCCACAGGTCCTGCACCGCCGGGCCCATGCAGGCATCGTCCAGGTCGACCACATGCGCGCCGCTGTCGCGCCACAGCAGGTTGCCCGGATGGCAGTCACCATGCAGGCGTATCGCAGTCGGCGCATGCGCGGTGAATGCGGCGTCGATGCAATCGATGGCCAGCGTGCACGCCTCGGCCCAGCCCTCGCGCTGGTTGTCGCTGACGAATCCGCCGTTGAGCAGCAGCGCGACCGCTTCGCGCGCATCGCGCGGCGCGTCCAGCGTGCGCCGGTGCGCGAAAGGGCGTCGTGCGCCCACCGCATGCAGCCGGCCGATGAAGCCGCCCAGGCGCACCAGCACGGAATCGTCCTCCAGCTCTGGCGCGCGGCCTGCCCGGCGTGGCGATATCGAGTAGCGGTGCAGTCCCCCGGGCCGCTGGCGCAATGCCAGCGTGGCCGGTCCGGGTTCGGGCAACAAGCGCACACCGGCAGTGCTGCGTCGCAGCAGGCAGGGCGCGACCACCGGTACCTCGGCCTCGGCCAGTTCCAGCGCGAAGCTGTGCTCCTCGACGATCTGCGCGTCGCTCCAGCGTGCTCGACGGTAAAACTTGGCGACTACGGCGCCTCCGTCTTCCAGCATGACCTGGAAGACCCGGTTCTCGTAGGAGTTGAGCTGCAGGATGCGGCCGTCGCCGCGGAAGTCGACGGCCTCCAGCGCATCCAGCACTGCCGAGGGCGTCAGATCCGCAAAGCCATGGCGTGCGTCGGATTCGGGAGCAGGCATGAGGCGATGCTAATCGCCCCGCGCCGCCACTGCGCCGCCAGGCTCAGTGGCGGGTGCGTGGGCCGCCGCCCTCGGCCGTGTCGTCGTCGCCCGGGGGCGAGGCCAGCTCACGCCCCGACACGCCGCTGCGCAGGATGCTGCCGATCGAGCCGAACTCGCTGGCTGCCCCCGCATCGGAGCGGCTTTCCGCGCCGAAGAAGGAGTCCTGGAAGAAGCCCGAGTCCTGCCACAGGGCTGAGCGCTCCCGGCGCCGCGAGGCCACGGCCGTGGACAGCGAACCGCGCGCGCTGTCCATGCTCGGCGTCGCCAGCGGGCCGCGTGCGGCGGCGGTGCTTTGCGGCACCAGCAGCTGCAGCTCCGGTATGGACGGCAGGTGGTCGACCGGGCAGCGCAGATAGCGTACGCGGCAGGCCGCCAGCACCGATTGCTTGATCTGCAGCACGCGGCGCGAGTTGCCGCGGTCGGTGTCGAGGTCGATGGCAGCGAGCACGCGCCCGTTGGCGCTGCAGATCGCGAAGGTCACGTGAATCGCACCGAGCAGCTCGAACCAGAAGCGCACCTGCTGCGGATCGGTCGGTTGCGAAAAGCGCACAAGCGGCAGTTTCGACAGCACGATGTGATGCGGCAGGGCTTCTCGCAACTGCCGGTAGACACGGCGCTCATCGGTGCTGAAGACCGGCCTGGCGGTGAGCGTCCATTCGGTGGGCAAAGGCGCCGGGCGAGGCGTGCGAGAGCGCGCCCACCACCATGCCAGCAGCCCGGCGCAAAGCGCCAGCGTCGCCAGGGCGAGGGTCCACGGAAGAAGCTGGGGCATGTCCAAGAAAAGGAAACGATTCCACCGCTGCCCCAACCAGGGCAAGAGTCGATGCTACAGCCGGCGGGCCTGTTACTGTCCCCGCGATTGAGGGGGAAGGGCCCGGGTCGGGGGAGGTTAAACCCGGAGCTTAACGGTTGCCCCTGCTCCTAGGCGTCCTCGGGCCGTTCGGAGAGCAATTTGCCGGCGCGGTGAGCCTGCCGCTTGAGGCGGTAGTCCAGATTGGCCACCGTGTCCTCGACCAGCGCTTCCACATGCGACACGAGGTTTTCCGGCGCCAGTTTCACCCAGGCCTGGGACTCCGGCCCATCGCGTTCGATGCGTGCACCGGCGTTGCGGCAGATGCGCAGCATGGCGCTGTTTTGGCTCAGCGCATGCACCAGCAGGCTGTCGATGCCGCGATTGCGGGCGTGCAGCGCCGCATGGTCGAAAAGACGATCGCCATAACCGCGCCCACGCGCGTTCTTGGCCACCGACACGCCGAACTCGGCGGCCCGCCGTGGCGTGGCGCCATTGTCCAAATAGGCCAAGTGCGCCATCGCCAGAATGTCGAGCCGCCGGTTGAAGATGCCGAAGACCTCGTCGTGTTCGAAGTTCAGTTGCTCCACGTATCGGCCGATCTGCTCGTCGCTGGCTGGATAGCCGAAACGCAGATAGCGGTCACGCTCGTTGAGCGCGAGCAAATGGCTGAGGATCAACGTGCGGTCCTGCCCGCTCAGGGAGCGGATCGGCACCCAGCGAAAGCCAAAAGCAGGCTTGGTCTTCACAGGCTTGCTTGCTGCCACTTGCTCATCGTCTGCCTTGGCTCGTTCCTCGCGGTGGAAAAGCGGGTCCATCGGAATTCCGGGATTGGTGTTAACCCGAATACTACTGAAAGGCCTTAGGGCGGCGGCTCCAACTCCACGAAGCGTTTCGGCGGTGGTACGCGGCCGGCGGCCCCGCATCGATGTATACTTAAAAGCTTTCCCGTTAACGGCGGGGTGGAAGACGTCATGAGTCGTAAGGGTCATGGCGCCTGACCGAACCGACCCGAGAGGCCGCCCGAACAAGCGGTGCCGAGGGCAACGGTTCTTCCGAACAGCCGTGGCAGCGTGCGCAGTCCTTTGGATTGGGGTCGCGCCGCTCTTCCAGCGAGTCCCTCATGAAGACCTTCAGCGCCAAGCCGGCCGAAGTGAAGCACGAGTGGTATGTGATTGACGCCACCGACAAGGTACTCGGACGTGTTGCCAGCGAAGTGGCACTCCGTTTGCGCGGCAAGCACAAGGCCATCTACACGCCTCACGTCGATACTGGCGATTTCATCGTCATCGTCAACGCCGAGAAGATCCGTGTCACCGGCAACAAGGCGGGCGACAAGATCTACTACCGGCATTCGGGCTACCCCGGCGGCATCCATGCAACGTCCTTCAAGGACATGCAGGCGCGCCACCCGGGCCGCGCCATCGAAAAGGCTGTCAAGGGAATGCTCCCCAAGGGTCCCCTCGGCTACGCGATGATCAAGAAGCTCAAGGTGTACGCTGGGGCCGCGCACCCGCACGCCGCCCAGCAACCCAAGGTGCTAGAACTCTAAGGAATCGCGATGATCGGTAACTGGAACTACGGCACCGGCCGCCGCAAATCCTCGGTGGCCCGGGTGTTCATGAAAAAGGGCAACGGCCAGATCACGGTCAACGGCAAGTCGATCGACCAATACTTCGGTCGCCAGACCTCGATCATGATCGTCCGTCAGCCGCTGATGTTGACGTCAAACGACGGCGCCTTCGACATTAAGATCAATGTCCACGGCGGTGGCGAATCGGGCCAGGCCGGTGCCGTGCGTCATGGCATCACCCGTGCGCTGATCGACTATGACGCTGCTCTGAAGCCCGATCTGAGCCGTGCCGGCTTCGTGACGCGCGATGCACGAGAGGTCGAGCGCAAGAAGGTCGGCCTGCATGGCGCTCGCCGCCGCAAGCAGTTCAGCAAGCGCTGAGCGCCGCGGGCCGCTGCCGCAGCGCAGAGGCCGGGCTTCTGCGCGGCTTTTGCCTCAGGCCTGCGAATCGGCAAGTACCTACTGGCCCGATCGAGGCGTCGCGGGTGTATGCGGCGGTCGCGCAACGGTCGGGACGGGGCGCAGGCCCATCATGAGTTGATGGAGCGAAGCGAGTGTTGTGGTTCGGCCAGGGCCGAGTGCAGCAGAGGGCAGGTGTTCTGCAAGCGAAGGGGACCGCGCCGATGCACAACCCGGTGCGACAGCTCGATGGTGCACGGTCAACTGAGCCAGGTCGACGCATTGCGTATCGCAGGCCAAGACCATGGAGACTTGCTGGCGCTTGCCGGCGTGGACAGCTTGCCGGTGATCAGCGGAAACCCGTGTCTTTGGCAAGGTCAACGCTGTGCATGGGATCATCAGCAAGTGAGGTTGCAGTTCGATCACTTGGCAGGGGCGTTCTGCGGCCGCAATCGATGGCCCGTGTCGGTGGCGATGTTACCGACACAGCGGGAAAATGCAGCCTGACGCCGGCAGCGATGGGATTCGGCCTTTGAAGTTTTCCGATTGCCCTAAACTTATCCTGGCCGCACAAGCGGTCTTTGAACGTCCGGAGAGGAAACTTGATGAGCGCAGTAGCTGAACCGATCCACAGCCACAGCGACGAGATGCCGCCACCGCTGATCTTCACTGACAGCGCTGCCGAGAAGGTGCGCGATCTGGTCAGCGAGGAAGGCAACCCGGACCTGAAGTTGCGAGTGTTCGTGCAGGGCGGCGGTTGCTCCGGGTTCCAATACGGTTTCACCTTCGACGAGGTGATCAACGAAGACGACACGCAGATGACCAAGAACGGCGTCACCTTGCTGATCGACGCCATGAGCCTTCAGTACCTGGGGGGTGCCGAGATCGACTACAAGGAAGACCTGCAGGGGGCGCAGTTCGTGATCAAGAATCCGAACGCGACCACCACCTGCGGCTGCGGCTCCAGCTCCTCTGCCTGAGGCGGCCTGCTCCGCCTGTCGGGGGCCGCCTGGGGCGGCCTCTTTCATTTTCTAGGCGCCGTCAGGGTCAACCTGCCGGGTAAAGGGCGCCGAGAAGGCGTGGGCCAATCGAGCCCGTGACCGTCGGTAGGTTGCCAGGCTGACGTTCTACAAAGGCCTGGGCCAGCCAGGCGAACGCCAATGCCTCCACCTGAAGCGGCGGGACCCCGGCATCGGCAGTGCTGCCCACCGCCACCCCTGGCAGCAGCGCGGCCAGCCGCTGCATCAGGTGGTCGTTGAAAGCGCCGCCGCCGCAAACCAGCAGCCGCTGGGTCTGCGGCGCATGAAACTGCAGCGTCGTGCTGGCCGCGCGGGCGCTGAACTCCGCCAGCGTGGCCTGTACATCAGCCGGCCGTGGGGGTGTCGGCAGCCGTTGCAGCGCGCGCTCCAGCCATGCAGCATTGAAGAGGTCGCGGCCCGTGCTCTTGGGTGGCGAGCGATGCAGGAACGGCTCGGCCATCAGGTCTTGCAGCAGGACCGGATCAACCCGCCCCGTCGCCGCCCAGCGCCCCTGGAAATCGTAGGCCTGGCCCTGATGGCGTTGGCACCACAGGTCGAGCAGCGCATTGCCGGGCCCGCAATCGAAACCGCGCACCGGGCCGGCGCTTGGCAGCAGCGTCAGGTTGCCGATGCCGCCAAGGTTGAGCACTGCCACCTCCTTTCCCGGCTCGGAGAACAGCGCGGCATGCAGCGCCGGCACCAGCGGGGCGCCCTGGCCTCCCGCAGCCACGTCGCGGCTGCGCAGGTCGCAGACGATGTCGATACCGCACAGCTCGGCCAGCAGCGCGCCATTCATCAACTGCAACGTGTAGCCTGTGCCGTCGAACTCCTGGGGACGGTGCCGCACCGTCTGTCCATGGGCGCCGATTGCGCGGATGCGCGCGGGAGCCAGCTCGACCCGGCTCAGCAGGGCCTGGACCGTGCTGGCATAGACGCGCACCAGGGCGTTGGCGGCGAGCGCGGCCTGGTGCAGCTCGTCGTCGCCGCGACTGTTCAGCTGCAGAAGCCGGGCCCGCAGCGGGTCGGGCAGTGCAGTCTGGTGGTGCGCCAGCACACGCATTCCCGTGCGGTTGTTCGCCGTCGCGTCGAATTCGGCCAGCACGCCGTCCACGCCGTCGAGCGAGGTGCCGGACATCAGGCCGATGTACAGGCTCATGGCAGTCATCCACCGCTGGAGGAGTCGGCCCCGGGCGGTGGCCTCCGGACCACGCTATTCAGCCCGGGCGCGGCTTCCAGCAATGGTCTCGGCAACCTCGAGATGCGCCTTGGCGCTGTTCGCCAGTTCGGCGAAACGCGCGCGCGACGCGCCGTCTATGGTCAGCGTGTCGGCGGTCCTGGCGATGCTCAGTGGATCGACGTGATCGCCGTCGACAAGGAACTCGAAATGCAGGTGCGGGCCGGTGGCCCATCCGGTGGCGCCGACTGCGCCGATATGCTGACCCTGCTCCACGGCCTGCCCCTTGCTCACGTCGATGCGGCTGAGGTGCGCGTAGAGCGTGCTGCGCTCCTTGCCATGCTGCACCTTGACGACGTTGCCGTAGCCGTTTTGCCAGCCGGAGAACTCCACCACCCCGTCCGCCACCGACCGCACCGGCGTGCCGGTCGGTGCCGCATAGTCGACGCCCCGATGAGCGCGATTCGAACGCAAGATCGGGTGGAAGCGCATTGCGAAACCAGAGGTGATGCGCGAGAACTCCAACGGGCTGGCCAGGAAGACGCTGCGCTTGCTCTTGCCGTCGAAGCCGAAATAGGCGCCACGGCCGCTGGCGTCGGCGTACCACAAGGCGTGATGCGCCTTGCCGTTATTGACAAACTCGGCCGACAGCACTCGCCCGGTCGGCACGGCCCAGGTGACCGGCTCGCCATCGGCAGTGAGCGCCTCGTAGACCACGCTGAAGGTATCGCCCTTGCGCAGTTCGCGGTGGAAGTCGATGTCGGCTGCGAAGATCTCGGCCATCTGCACCGCAATGGCATCCGGAATGCGTGACTCGTCGGTGGCCGCGAACAGCGATGAGCGGATCGTGCCGCTGGCCAGCCTGACCTGGGCAACCAATGGCAGCGCTTCGCTTCGGCTCACCCAGCGGCCGTCGCGCTGCGTCAGGCTCAGCCGGGTGAACTGCGGCTCGCGCTGAGCGCTGTCGGGCGCAGCGAAACGCGCGACGAGTTCCAGCAATGTGCCATTGCTGGCGGCTCGGGCCTGCACCATCTTGCCGGCACGGCCGTCGAGCAGGCGCCGGGCCAGCGGGTCGGTGCGCAGGAAGTCTGCGGCCGCGGCGTCGGTGACACCCAGCCGACGCAACAGGCTGTCGGCGTTGTCGGTGGCGCGGGTCAGGTCGTTGCGCCACAGGTCCAAGTCGTGGTCGGCCAGCGCCTCGAGTTGGTCGCTGATGCCCGGCGGCGCAATGGTGTCGACGATCAACCGCTGCGGCTGGTTTGCCGGGCCGGGCAACAGTGGCGCAACGCCGAAGGCCGCTGCTGCAAAGCCGCCCAGCACCAGCACGAACCCTGCGCTGAGCGCGCGCGAATGGCGCGACAGCCAGGCACCGCTGCGCTGCAAATGAGGGGAAAGTCGATCCAACGACATCGGCAAAACTCTGTTCGGCGGGAGGTGCCCGCATGGATACCCGGATTGATCGCTGCGACCGGGTCGCCCCGCCATCGCCGAACCCGGCCCGTGGCGAACCCTGGAACTAGAATCGCCAACGGGTGAAGCCCCCTGAACAGCGGGAAACCTCTCCGGTTCGGGCAAGTATAACAACCGGCCTGCGCCTCAAGCCCCGGAAATGTACCCAGAAGTCAACCCATGACAAAGGCCATCGACGCGCCCGATCTCCCTGCTGCCGTGAGCGAGCGGGTGGGCGAAGCTATGGCTGTCTCGCTGCGCGGCTGCGAGGAGCTGCTGCCGCAGGCCGAATGGCTGAGGAAGTTGGTGCGATCCGAGGCCACCGGCCAGCCGCTGCGGGTGAAGCTGGGCCTGGACCCGACCGCGCCGGACATCCACATCGGCCACACCGTGGTGCTGAACAAGATGCGCCAGCTGCAGGATCTGGGGCACAAGGTGATCTTCCTGATCGGCGACTTCACCTCGATGATCGGCGACCCCTCGGGCCGCAACACCACGCGCCCGCCGCTGACGCGCGAGCAGATCGAGGCCAACGCCCAGACCTACTACGCCCAGGCCAGCCTGGTGCTCGACCCCGAGCGCACCGAGATCCGCTACAACAGCGAGTGGTCCGACGCGCTGGGGGCGCGCGGCATGATCCAGCTGGCCTCGCGCTACACGGTGGCGCGAATGCTCGAGCGCGATGACTTCACCAAGCGCTACAAGGCCGGCACGCCGATCAGCGTGCACGAGTTGCTGTATCCGCTGATGCAGGGCTACGACTCGGTGGCGCTGAAGAGCGACCTGGAGCTCGGCGGCACCGACCAGAAGTTCAACCTGCTGGTCGGCCGCGCGCTGCAGGCCGAGTACGGACAGGAGCCACAGTGCGTGCTGACCATGCCGCTGCTGGAAGGCCTGGACGGCGTCGAGAAGATGTCCAAGAGCAAGGGCAACACCATCGGCATCACCGAAGACGCCAACACCATGTTCGCCAAGCTGCTGTCGATCAGCGACGACATGATGTGGCGCTACTTCACGCTGCTGTCCTTTCGCAGCGAGGCCGAGATCGCCCGGCTGCGGCAGGAGGTCGCGCAGGGCCGCAACCCGAAGGAGGCCAAGGTGCTGTTGGCCTCGGAGATCACCGCGCGCTTCCACAACGCTGCGGCAGCCGAGCGCGCACAGGCCGATTTCGAGCTGCGCGCGCGCGGCGGCGTGCCGCAGGACATTGCCGAGGTGGCGTTGAGCGGTGCGCCGCTGGCCATCGGCAGCCTGCTCAAGCAGGCCAACCTGGCGCCCAGCAGCAGCGAAGCGCTGCGCCTCGTGGAGCAGGGCGGCGTGCGCATCGACGGCGCACTCGTCTCCGACAAGGGTCTGAAGTTGCCCGCCGGTGCCTACGTGGTGCAGGTCGGCAAGCGCAGGTTTGCACGCGTCACGCTGGCACCATGAGGCGGCGGGTCTGGCTGGCTTGCCTGCTGGCGCCGTGGGGCGTCGCGGCCTGGGCCGACCCTTCCGAAGCCGAACGTGCGCGCATCGACCAGCTGATCGAGGCGGTGGCCCGGCGCAAGGACATCCGCTTCGTGCGCAACGGCAAGGAATACAGCTCGACGCAGGCTGCGGACTTCCTGCGCGGCAAGCTGCACTGGCGCATGGAGAAGGTTGCCACTGTGCAGGACTTCATCGAGCAGGTGGGCACGCGCTCCTCCGCCAGCGGGGAGATCTACATGGTGCGGCTGGCCGACGGCCAGACCGTGCCGAGCGCGCAGTTCCTTGCGCAGGAACTGCGGCGCCTGGGCAAGCACTGAACCCGCCGCGCTGCAGCAGGCGATGCCGGCACACAACGCACCGATGCAGGTCAGTGCCTACCTGAAGCTGTCGGTCGGGGTGGCGCTGGCCACCATCGCGCTGAAGACCGCCGCATGGTGGGTCACCGGCTCGGTCAGCCTGCTGTCCGACGCGCTGGAGTCGCTGGTCAACCTGGCCGGCGCCAGCTTCGCGCTGCTGATGGTGACCTTTGCCGCCCAGCCGGCCGACGACGACCATCCCTACGGCCACCACAAGGCCGAGTACTTTTCCAGCGGCTTCGAGGGCGTGCTGATCCTGGTCGCGGCGCTGGCCATCATCGCCGCTGCGCTGCACCGATTGTGGGTGCCGCAGCCGCTGGAAAGCCTGGGCTGGGGCCTGGGTCTGAGCATCGCCAGCACGGCCATGAACGGCGCGCTTGCCTGGGGCATGCTGCGCAAGGCCCGCGAACATCGTTCCATCGCGCTGGAAGGCGATGCGCGCCATCTGTTCACCGATGTCTGGACGTCGGTGGGCGTGGTGCTGGGGCTGCTGGCCGTCGGCGCCACCGGCTGGCTCTGGCTTGACCCTCTGGCGGCCATCGCCGTCGCCGGCAACATCGCGCGTGAGGGTGTGGCGTTGATCCGGCGGTCGGTCGACGGCTTGATGGACCGCGCGCTCGAGCCGCAGGTGCTGGCCGATATCGAGGCAACACTCGACGGCTTCCGCCACCGCGCGGTGCGCTTCGACCACGTCACCACGCGGCGAGCTGGCTCGCGCCGCTTCGTCGAGCTGCACATGCACCTGCCTCGCCACTGGAGCCTTGGTCGTGCCGCCGCGCTGCGCACGTCGGTCGAGCAGGCATTGACAGCCGCGGTGCCCGGGCTGCGCGCCACCATCCAGCTGCTGCCGATGGACGTGGAGGCCCAGACCATTGGCGAGGGCGATCCGCTGTGACAGCCAGCCGGCCGAGGCGGGAAGGATGATCGCGCTGGTGCAGCGTGTCGCTCGCGCGCGCGTAGAGGTCGCCGGTGCCGTCGTCGGAGAAATCGGCCCGGGCGCGCTGGTCTTCGTCTGCGCCGAGCCGCACGACACCCCGGACCTTGCCGCGCGCCTGGTGGATAAGCTGCTGGCGCTGCGCATCTTCAGCGACGCCGGCGGCAAGATGAATCTCAGCCTGCGCGACATCGGCGGCGGGCTGCTGCTGGTGTCGCAGTTCACGCTGGCCGCCGACACCTCGCGCGGCAACCGCCCGGGCTTCTCGGGTGCGGCGCACCCCGGGCTGGGGCGTGCGATTTTCGACGTCGTTCTGGACCTCGCGCGCCAGCGCCATGGGCCCGTGGCCTGCGGCGTGTTCGGCGCCGACATGCAGGTGCATCTGGTCAATGACGGCCCGGTGACCGTGCCGATCACGATCCGCTGAGCTCAGGTCCGTCCCGGGTGCAGCCCAGCAGCCAGGGCTTCAGTGCCTGGCCCGCGCGGGCGCCGAGCGCAGCGGCGCAAGGGTTGAGCGCCGAGACGATGCCGTCGTGCCAGGTCGATGCCGAATCGCCGATGCGTGCCGAGGAATGCGACACCGCCACCGCCGCGATGCCGTGCGGTTGCAGCCAGGCCAGCCCGGCAACGCCTGCGCCGTCCTTGCCGATCCCGGCGTCATTGAACACCGCCAGGCGCACGCCAGCCTGCAGCGCGAAGCGGGCGGCACTGAGGCCGCCGTGCGAACCGCTCACCACGAGGCAGCCGTCGCCTCTGCCCACGGCCTCCGTGATGCTGTCCACAAGCAGCAGCTTGCCGCCGAGAGCGAAAAAGCCGCCCAGTGCGGCGGCTTCTTCGCGGGGGCCGATACGCGCAGGCATGCCTTCAGGTCAACAACGGGCCCGTCGACCGCGCCCTCGCTCAGCCCGGGCCCCTTTTGAGGCGAGCGGACCGCGCGGGCAGGCCCGCTCGTCCTCAGTCGGCATACTGCCCGGCAGCCCTGATCGCGACGCCGAGCTTGTCGATTTCGGCTGCGACGAACTTCTTGTGCTCGGTCGGCGCCAGACGCGCGTCGGTCACGACCACGGCCCCCAGGCCTTCCTGGCGCTTAATGAACTCGGGATCCTTCAGCGCCACGCGCAGGGCTGCATTCAGCTGGTCCTGCACGGCCTTCGGCGTTCCCTTGGGCGCATACAGGCCGTGCCAGATAGTCAGGTTGAAACCCTTCAGCCCGGATTCGTCCAGCGTCGGCAACTTGGCCAGCGCGGGCGTGGTCAGGCGGTTCTGGGTGGTCACCGCATAAGCCTTGACTTTGCCGGCTTCGATCTGGCCGCTGGTGTTGGTGGTCTGGTCGCACATGATGTCGACTTGGCCGCCCAGCAGGTCGGTCATGGCTGGCGCAGTGCCCTTGTACGGAACGGTCTGCATGTCGATCCTCAGGCCCTGCTGGAACAGCAGCCCGCACAGGTGCGACGCTGCGCCAAGGCCGGCGTTGGCCAGGTTGATCTTGCCCTTGTTCGCCTCCAGCCACTTGACGAGCTCGGGGTAGGTGTTGGCCGGCAGCGTGGAGCGGCCGATCAGCGTCATCGGCACGTCGTTAATCATGCCGAGGAACTCGAAGTCCTCCAGCGTCTTGAAGGGCAAGTTGCGGTACAGCGCCGGGCTGGTGGCCATGCCGATGTGGTGCAGCAGCAACGTATGGCCATCGGGCGAGGCCTTGGCGACCTTGTTGGCGCCAAGGGTACCGCCGGCGCCGCCGACGTTTTCGATCACGATGGTGGCGCCGTTCAGCGGCTTGCGCAGGGCTTCGGCGAAGTCGCGCGCCACCTTGTCGGTGGGGCCGCCCGCGGTGAAGGGCACGACGATCGTGATCGGCTTGTCCGGGTAGGCATGGGCGGCAGCGGCCAGGGCGACAGCGGCGAGTGCGACACTGAGCTTCTTCATGGCAAGGTCTCCAGGGTTTGAGCGAGTGCCGCGATCTTAGGCACGCGCCCAGGCCGCCG
Organism: Burkholderiaceae bacterium; assembly: GCA_040381175.1. Classification (GTDB taxonomy): domain Bacteria; phylum Pseudomonadota; class Gammaproteobacteria; order Burkholderiales; family Burkholderiaceae_C; genus Rubrivivax. The sequence goes on along the minus strand of JBEIHU010000013.1, from coordinate 11,350 downwards.
CGAGGTGGAAACTACGTAGCGCTTCGCCGCCCAACGGCCCGCCGCGCCGGCGTCAGCCAATCGGCCGCAGGTCGTCGATCAGCTTGCCGTCGTTGGCCAGCGAACCCGGCGCAGCCATGCGCACTTCGCAGCGCAGCTTGGTGATGTCGCGCATGCTGCCGGCCAGCGCGGCAGACAGCCCTTCGGCGTGGGACGCAGACTCGGCGTGCAGCGTCATGCGGTCGTTGGCCATCTCGCCCTCTATCACTAGCCGCGCCCGCAGCAGCTCGGGGTGGCGCTTCATCAGCTGGGCCACCTGGCTGGCATGCACGAACATGCCGCGCACCTTGGCGGTCTGGTCGGCGCGGCCCATCCAGCCCTTGATGCGCGTGTGCGTGCGGCCGGTGGGGCAGCGTCCGGGCAGGATGGCGCTCAGATCGCCGGTGCCGAAGCGCACCAGCGGGTAATCCGGGTTGAGCGTGGTGACCACCACCTCGCCGACCTCGCCTTCGGGCACCGGCTCGCCGCTGCCGGGGCGCACGATCTCGACGATCACGCCCTCGTCGAGCACCAGGCCTTGGCGCGCTGCAGTCTCGTAGGCGATCAGGCCGACGTCGGCCGTGCCATAGCTCTGGTAGGCGTCTATGCCGCGCGCCAGCAGCAGATCGCGCAGCGCCGCAGGAAAGGCCTCTCCGCCGACCGAGGCCTTGCGCAACGCCGGCAATGACAGGCCGGCTTCGTCGGCCTTCTCCAGTGCGATGCGCAGGAAGCTGGGCGTGCCCGCATAGGCGTCGGCGCGCAGTTCCGCCATCGCCTGCAGCTGGAGCTCGGTGTTGCCCACGCCACCCGGGAAGACGGTGCAACCGATGGCTGCCGCACCGGTTTCCATCATCGAGCCGGCCGGGGTGAGGTGGTAGCTGAAGCTGTTGTGCACCAGGTCGCCGGCGCGAAAGCCAGCGGCAAAGAGGGCGCGGCCGAAGCGCCAGTAGTCGGCCGCATGGCCTTCGGGCTCGTAGATCGGTCCTGGAGACTGGAACACGCGCCGCGCCGGCCGAGTCGCCCCCTGCGCGCGCCAGCCGATGGCCGAAAAGCCGCCGAACGGATCCGTCGCGCGCTGCGCCCGCTGGCGCTCGAGCAGTTCGTGCTTGCGCGTCACGGGCAGTTGCGCCAGCGCCTGGCGCGAGGCCACCGCCAAAGCCTCCACACCGCGCAGGATCTCGGCAAAGGCCGCGGTGCCCTGCGCGGCGGCAACCTGTGCCGGCAATGCGGCACACAGGGCCGCCTCGCGCTGCGCCGGGTCGCGTGTTTCCAGCGGATCGTAGTGGTCAGTCATCCCCGTCTCCCCATTGCCGAAGCGTCTTCTTCAACGCGGCGCTGAAGTCGCGTACGGCTGTGCTGCTGGCCAGCGCGCGCGAATTCCACTGCGGGCTGTTGCGGCTGGGCCGTTGCACGATCGCCGCCGCCAGCTCGGCGCCTTCGATGCGCAACCTGGCGACAGCCATGCCGCGGCGCTCGAACACGCCCTCTCGCTCGACCAGCCCAAGCTCTCGCAGCTCGCGCTTCAGGCGCTGCAGCGCCTCGTCGGGCTTGAACGCAGGCGGAGCAAAACTCGCTTCTTCGGTCATCGGTATGTCTCGGGTCGATGGAGCGGCCTTCGCGGATCCAGACTTGCCGGTCCGCAGGGGGCGCCCCATCGAGAGGGGCAGCGCAGCCGCTGCGGGGCCGGGTCAAGCCAGCCAGCGCTTGCGACGCTTGTAGCTCTTCACGTCCTTGAAGCTGCGCCTGTCGCCACCGCCCATGCCGAGGTAGAACTCCTTGACGTCCTCGTTCTCGCGCAGGTCCTTGGCCGCGCCTTCCATGACGATGCGGCCGCTTTCCAGGATGTAGCCGTGGTCGGCATAGCGCAGCGCCATGTTGGTGTTCTGCTCGGCCAGCAGGAAGGTGACCTTCTCGCGCTGGTTCAGGTCCTTGACGATCTCGAACACCTCCTCGACGATCTGCGGCGCCAGGCCCATGCTCGGCTCGTCCAGCAGCACCATCTTCGGGTTGGCCATCAGCGCGCGTCCGATCGCGCACATCTGCTGCTCGCCGCCCGAGGTGTAGGCGGCCTGGGACGTGCGCCGCGTCTTCAGCCGCGGGAAGTAGTTGTAGACCTTCTCCAGCGTGGCGGCCACCTCGGCCTTACCGTCTTTGCGGGTGTAGGCGCCGGCCATCAGGTTGTCCTCGATCGTAAGGTGCGCGAAACAATGGCGGCCCTCCATCACCTGGATCACGCCGCGCTGCACCATGTCCGACGTCGACAGCTTTTCGATGCGTTCGCCGCGCAGTTCGACGCTGCCCTTGGTGACCTCGCCGCGTTCGCCGGCCAGCAGGTTGCTGACCGCACGCAACGTGGTCGTCTTGCCGGCGCCGTTGCCGCCGAGCAGCGCGACCACACCGCCTTCGGGCACCTGCAGGCTCACGCCCTTGAGCACCAGGATGACGTGGTTGTAGATGACCTCGATGCCGTTGACGTTGAGGAGGATGTTGGACATGCGCGCTGTTTCCCGGTGCTCGCCCAAGGCGCCGGCGTCGGCACCTTGGGCGAGGGCTCGCCGCGGCGAGCCCCAGGGTCGGCCAAAGGCCGTCAGAGCGGGTTCACTGGCAGGCGCTGGCCGAGCGGCGCTCGATCTTCTTCTCGGCCGCGTACTTGTCCGCGGCGGCCTTGATCATCGGCTTGATCACCGACTGGTCGGCCTGGATCCAGTCGCTGCTGACCACCCACTTGTTGCCGTCCCAGGTATGAACGCGTGACCACACATCGCCGCGGTGGTCAGAACAGTTGGTGCTGATCGGCTTGAGCACGCCCTTGAAGCCCAGCGCATCGAGCTTGGCCTGGTCCAGCGCCAGGTTCTCGTAGCCCCAGCGCGCCTGCTCGCCAGTCATCACCTTGCCCTTGCCGTAGCGCTCCTGCGCACGCCGCACGCCTTCGACCGACAGCATTGCCGCCATCAGCCCGCGCATGTACAGCACCTGGCCGACCTCTTCCTTTGGCCCGGTGCCCTGGCCCTTGGCATGCACCTTCTCCAGGACCTCCTTGACCACCGCAGAGTTGGGCTCGGCGCCGTGCTGCAGCGTCAGGCCGTTGTAGCCCTTGGCGCCTTCGCCCACGTCCTTGACGTCGGGTTCGGCTGCGGCCCACCACACGCCGTACATCTTTTCGCGCGGGTAGCCCGTGGCCTGGGCCTCCTTGAGCGCGGTGCTGTTCATCACGCCCCAGCCCCACAGGAACACGTAGTCAGGCCGGCTCTGGCGAATCTGCAGCCAGGCGGCCTTCTGTTCCACGCCCGGGTGCGCCACCGGCAGCAGCTGCAGGTCGAAGCCGTGCATCTTCTGCCTCTCCTGCAGCAGCGCGATCGGCTCCTTGCCGAAGGGGCTGTCGTGGTAGACCAGCGCGATCTTCTTGCCCTTGAGCTTGTCCAGCCCGCCTTCCTTCTTGGCCACGTGCTGCACCAGAATGTCGGCCGCGTCCCAGTAGGTGCCGGCGATCGGGAAGTTCCACATGAACACGTTGCCGTCGGTGCTTTCGCTGCGGCCGTAGCCGGCGGTGATCAGCGGAATCTTGTCGGTGGGCACCTTCTCGGTCAGCGCGAAGGTGATACCGGTGGACAGCGGGTGGAACACCGTGGCGCCGCCGTTCTTGCCTTTCAGCCGCTCGTAGCACTCGACGCCGCGGTCGGTGGCGTAGCCGGTCTCGCACTCTTCCCAGATGACCTTCACGCCGTTGATGCCGCCGCGCGCATTGGTCAGCTTGAGGTAGTCGGCGTAGCCGTTGGCGAAGGGCACGCCGTTGGGCGCGTAGGCACCGGTGCGGTACACCAGCGCGGGGAAGAACTGTTCCTTGGCCTGGGCCATCGCGCCAAGCGGCGCCGCCAGCGCCGCGGCGCCTACCGCGGCCATCGCCAACAGGGATCTGAGTTTCATCGAGGTCTCCTTCAGGTGGAAAAGCGGCAGATGCCGGCGTGTTGGAAAGGGGCTGCCACGCGCGTGATCACGGTGCGGTTGGAGCGGGCGGCAGACTGCGGGTTCCACGGCGATCGTGCGCAAGGCGTCAATGCGGGAAGGGCCACAGCCGCAGCTTTTCTTTGCCGATCGACCAAAGCCGGGCCAGCCCATGAGGCTCGACGATCAGGAAAAAGACGATCAGCGAGCCGAAGATCATCAGTTCGGTGTGCGCCACGGTGGCGGTGCTGATGGTCACGCCGACCGCGTTGCCCATCACTGGCAGCGCCTGGTTGAGGAAGATCGGCAGGATGATGATGAAGGCTGCGCCGAAGAAGCTGCCCATGATCGAGCCGAGGCCGCCGATGATGATCATGAACAGCAGTTGGAACGAGCGATCGATGCTGAAGGCGGCTGGCTCCCACGAGCCCAGGTGCACGAAGCCCCAAAGCGCGCCGGCCACGCCGACCATGAAGCTGGACACAGCGAAGGCGCTGAGCTTGGCGTACACCGGGCGGATGCCGATCACCGACGCGGCCACGTCCATGTCGCGGATGGCCATCCATTCGCGGCCGATGTGGCTGCGCACCAGATTCTTGGCAATCAGCGCAAAGGCGATCAGCAGCAGCAGGCACAGCAGGTATTTCTCCATCGGCGTGTTGATCGAGATGCCGGCCACCGAGAGGTTGGACACCGACACCGAGCCCGAGGAGGAATCGTTGGTGAACCACTTGATGCGCAGGAAGGCCCAGTCCCAGAAGAACTGCGCCGCCAGCGTGGCCACCGCCAGGTACAGCCCCTTGATGCGCAGGCTGGGGATGCCGAACAGAACGCCGGCCAGCATGGCGAAGAAGCCGCCCAGCAGGATGGCCACGAGCATCGGCATGCCGTCGATGCGTACGAAGAGGTTGTAGGCCGAATACGCGCCCACGGCCATGAAGGCACCGGTGCCCAGCGAGATCTGGCCGCAGTAGCCCACCAGGATGTTCAGGCCGAGCGCCGCCAGCGACAGGATCAGGAAGGGGATCAGGATCGCGCGGTACAGGTAGTCCTCCTGCACCAGCAGCGGAATGCCGATCAGCGCGAAGGCCAGCAGCAGCGCCACGGCGACGCGGTCCTGCAGGATCGGGAAGATCTGCTGGTCGCTTGCGTAGCTGACCTTGAACTGGCCGTTTTCTCGGTAAAGCATCGTTCAGACCCGATCAATGATCTTCTCGCCAAACAGCCCTTGCGGCCGGACGAGGAGGACGAACAGCACCAGCACGTAGCCGAACCAGATCTCGATGCCGCCGCCGATCTGCGAGCCGATGTAGACCTCGGAAAGCTTCTCGCCCACGCCGATGATCAGCCCGCCGATGATTGCGCCGGGCACGCTGGTCAGCCCGCCCAGAATCACCACCGGCAGCGCCTTCAGTGCCACCAAGCTTAAAGAGAACTGCACGCCGAGCTTGCTGCCCCAGATCATGCCGGCCACCAGCGCGGTGAAGCCGGCCACGCTCCAGACGATGACCCAGATTCGGTTCAGCGGGATGCCTATCGACTGCGCCGCCTGGTGATCATCGGCCACCGCGCGCAGCGCGCGGCCTGTTGCGGTGTACTGGAAGAACATCGACAGCAGCACCACCAGCGACGCCGCGATGGCCGCGGCATAGAGGTCTTCCTTGTTGACCAGGATGCCGCCCTGGAACACGGTGTCGAGCAGGAAGATCGGATCCTTCGGCAGCCCGACGTCGATCTTGTAGATGTCGCTGCCGAACAGCGTCTGGCCGGCGCCGTCCATGAAGTAGGCGATGCCCAGGGTAGCCATCAGCAGCGTCACGCCCTCCTGGTTGACCAGCTTGCCCAGCACCAGCCGCTCGATCAGCCAGGCCACTGCCACCATCATCACCATCGCCGCGCCGAAGGCCAGCACGTTGCCCAGCACCTTGCTGTCCAGGCCCAACCAGTGCGGAATCCATTCGGCAAAGCGCGCCATCGCCAGCGCCGCCAGCAGCACCATCGCGCCCTGAGCGAAGTTGAAAACGCCGCTGGCCTTGAAGATGAGCACGAAGCCCAGTGCCACCAGCGAATACAACATGCCTGTCATCAGGCCGCCGATGAGCGTTTCGAGGAAGAAGGCCATGTCAGTGCGATGTTCCGAGATAGGCGGAGATGACGTCCGGACTGGCGCGCACCTCGGCGGGCGTGCCGTCGCCGATCTTCTTGCCGTAGTCGAGCACGACCACGCGGTCGGAGATGTCCATCACGACGCCCATGTCGTGCTCGATCAGCACGATGGTGGTGCCGAACTCGTCGTTGACGTCGAGCACGAAACGGCACATGTCCTGCTTCTCCTCGACGTTCATGCCGGCCATCGGCTCGTCGAGCAGCAGCACCGACGGCTCCATCGCCAGCGCCCGGCCCAGATCGACGCGCTTTTGCAAGCCGTAGGGCAGCCGGCCGACCGGCGTCTTGCGGTAGGGCTGGATCTCCAGGAAGTCGATGATGCGTTCGACGAACTGGCGTTGCTCGGTCTCTTCCCGTTCGGCGGCGCCCCAGCGAATGGCCTGCTGGAAGATATTGGACTTCATCTTCAGGTTGCGCCCGGTCATGATGTTGTCGAGCACGCTCATGCCCTTGAACAGCGCCAAATTCTGGAAGGTGCGCGCGAAGCCCATCTCCGCCACCTGGCGAGAGTTCATGTGACTGAAGGTCTGGCCGCGGAAGTTGATCGACCCCTGCTGCGGGATGTAGACCCCGTTGATGCAGTTGAGCATGCTGCTCTTGCCGGCGCCGTTCGGGCCGATGATGGCGCGGATCTCGTGCTCGCGCACGTCGAAGCTGATGTCGGTCAGCGCCTTCACGCCGCCGAAGGCCAGGCTGATGTTCCTGACGTCGAGGATCACCTCGCCGATGCGTCTTTCGCTCATGCTGCCTTCTTCACGGCCGGGAAGACCTTGACGTCAACGATCTTCAGCTCGGCACTGACCGTGCCCTTGCGGCCGTCCTCGAAGCTGACCTGGGTCTCGATGAACTGGCTGCTCTTGCCGCCGTACAGCGCGTCGACCAGGATCTTGTAGCGCTCGCCGATGAAGCCGCGCTTGACCTTGCGCGTGCGCGTCAGCTCGCCGTCGTCGGCATCCAGCTCCTTGTGAAGGATCAGGAAGCGGTGGATCTGGCTGCCTGCCAGCAGCGCATCGCCGGCGAGGTCGGCATTGACCTTTTCGATGCACTCGCGCACCAGCTCATAGACCTCGGGCTTCTGCGCCAGGTCGGCATAGCCGGCATAGGGCAGGTTGCGCTTCTCGGCCCAGTTGCCCACCGCCTCCATGTCGATGTTGACGAAGGCGCAGGCCAGGCTGCGCTGGTCGCCGAAGGCCACCGCCTCCTTGATGAAGGGGAAGAACTTCAGCTTGTTCTCCACGTACTTGGGCGCAAACATCGCGCCGTCGTGCGCGCCGCCCTTCAGCCGGCCCACGTCCTTGGCGCGATCGATGATCTTCAGGTGCCCGCCCGCATCCAGGAAGCCGGCATCGCCGGTGTGGTACCAGCCGTCGGCGGTCAGCACCTCGGCTGTGGCGGCGGGGTTCTTGTAGTACTCCTTCAGCAGCCCCGGGCTCTTGACCAGGATCTCGCCGTTGTCGGCCAGGCGGATCTGCACACCGTCGATCGGCACGCCCACCGTGTCGGCCTTGGCTTCGTGGTCCGGCTGCAGGCACACGAACACCGCCGTCTCGGTGCTGCCGTACAGCTGTTTCAGGTTGATGCCGATCGAACGGTAGAAGGTGAACAGGTCCGGCCCGATGGCCTCGCCCGCGGTATAGGCCACGCGCACGCGGCTCATGCCCAGCGAATTGCGCAAGGGCCCGTAGATGCTCAGGTTGCCCAGCGCGTAGAGAAGCTTGTCGGCCACGCCCACCGGCCTGCCGTCCGTCAGCGCCGGGCCGACGCGGCGCGCCAGGTCCATGAATCGCTGGAACAGCCACTTCTTCAGGCGGCCGGCGTCTTCCATGCGGATCATCACCGTGGTCAGCAGGCCCTCGAAGACGCGCGGCGGCGCAAAGTAGTAGGTCGGCCCGATCTCCTTCAGGTCGATGGTCACTGTGCTGGCCGATTCGGGGCAGTTGACCACGTAGCCGCACACCAGCCACTGCGCATAGCTGAAGATGTTCTGGCCGATCCAGGCGGGCGGCAGGTAGGCGAGCACTTCCTCTGCGGGACCGAGCTTGTCGAACCTGGCACCGGCCCGAGCGCGGTCGATCAGCGTGAAGTGGGTGTGCACCACGCCCTTCGGGTTGCCGGTGGTGCCGGAGGTGAAGAACATCGAGGCGACGTCGCCCGGCTGGCCCAGCGCGACCTGCTCGTCGAAGAAGGCCGGGTGCTTGGAGGCATGGGCGCGCCCGGCCTCGATCAGCGCATCCAGCGACTGAAGCCCCGGCGTGTCGTAGTTGCGCAGGCCGCGCGGGTCGTCGTACCAAATGCGCTCCATCTGCGGGCAGGACTCGCGCAGTTCGATCATCTTGTCGACCTGCTCCTGATCCTCGACCACGGCCATCGTGATCTCGGCGTTGTTGATCGGGAAGATGTATTCGTTGGCCGCCGCGTCCTGGTACAGGGGCACCGGAATGGCGCCCAGCGACTGTGCCGCCAGCATCACCGCCGTAAGGCGCGGCCGGTTCTCGGCCACCACAACGATATGCTGGCCGCGCTGCAGCCCCGCCTGGGCCAGCCCGCAGGCCAGCTCGCGCACCAGCGTGGCCAGATCGGCCCATGACAGGCTCTGCCAGATGCCGTATTCCTTTTCGCGCAGCGCCGGGGCGTCCGGGCGTGCCTTGGCATGCTCGAGCATCAGCCGCGGGAAAGTCGCCTGCACCTTGCTTGTCTCCTTTGCCGGCTTGTGGGCCGATCACCAGGGGTTATGACAACTGAACTTTTCAGGGACGCACTGTAGAGCCAAGTTTGACGCCAGCTTGTCGTTGCGACGACAATCTCCCCGATCGGTTGCTCGGTGTTTTCCCTGAGCTATCAATGAATGCCATCCGAAGCCAAGCATCGCAGCACCTGGTCAAGCGCGCGCGTGCGGTGACTTCAGCCGAAGCTGCCGGCATAGCCTGGCTGGTCGCCCTGCAACTCGATGAGCGAGAGCGGGCCTTGAGCGATCTCAAGGTGGTGCAGGTCAGCGCCGGCGAGTTGCTGTGCCGTGTCGGCCGGCCGGCCACCTACTGGTTCGGCGTCATCGATGGCCTGCTGAAGATGAGCAACGACACCGCGATGGGCATCCCGATCACCTTCACCGGCATTCCGCCCGGCGGCTGGTTCGGCGAAGGCACGGTGCTCAAGCGCGAGGCCTACCGCTACAACATCCAGGCACTGCGCAAGAGCGTGGTGGCGGGCCTCAGCGTGGAAGCCTTTCACTGGCTGATCGAGCGCAGCATCCCCTTCAACCGCTTCATCACGCAGCAGCTGAACGAACGGCTCGGCCAGTTCATCGGCGCGCGCGAGATCGACCGCATGACCGATGCCGACGGCCGCGTCGCGCGCAGCCTGGCGGCGCTGTTCCACCCGGTGCTCTATCCAGGCGTCGGCGGCCTGCTGCGCATCACGCAGCTGGAGCTGGGTTACCTGGTCGGGCTGTCGCGGCAGCGCGTCAACGAGGCGCTGCAGGCTCTGCAGTGCGCAGGGCTGATCGCCGTCGAATACGGCGGCGTTCGCGTGCTCGACCTGGAGCGGCTGCGCCGCTTCGGCAGGGACTGAGCGGCCGCTCAGTCGTTGCTGATGCCCGAGGCCACGTGCCCCGCCGGCACATGGGCGGCGGCCGAGTCGACATGGCCGGTCTGGTCGTCGAAGAAGAAGTCGGGTTCGAACTCGCGCAGGAATTCGCCCTTCGGCAGCCCGCCCAGGAACATGGCCTCGTCGACCTCGATGCGCCAGTCCATCAGCGTGCGCATGGCGCGCTCGTGCGCCGGCGCGCTGCGGGCCGTGACCAGCGCACTGCGGATTCGCATGGCCAGGCCGGGCGCGCGCTGCAGCTGTTGCAGCGCCTGCAGCAGTGGCTTGAAGGGCCCGGCCGGCAGCGGCCGCGCGGCATGCGCGGTCTCGTGCGCATGGAAGGCGTCCAGCCCTTCGCTTTGGAACACGCGCTCGGCCTCGTCGCTGAACAGCACCGCGTCGCCGTCGAAGGCGATGCGCACCTCTTCGGGGTGTGCCTGCGAAGCCCTGGCCGAATGCGGATAGACGCGTGCCGCGGGCACGCCTGCGGCCAGCGCGGCGCGCACGTCGGCCTCGTTGGCCGACAGGAACAGGTTGGCGCGAAGCGGCCGCAGGTAGCGCCACGGCGGCTGGCCGCGCGTGAACACGCCGCGCTGCACCTGCAGGCCGTAATGCTGCGCCGAGCGGAACACGCGCAGCCCGGACACCGGGTCGTTGCGCGACAGCATCACCACCTCGACCCGCGGCGCGCCGCTGTTGAAGGCCAGCAGCTTGCGCACCAGCGAGAAGGCCACGCCCGGCGGAGCCGGCAGGTCCAGACGCTGCAGCTGCAGCTGCATGTAGGCCTGGTCGTCGCCGGCCTCGAACAGCCGGTTCTCCTCCTCGAAGTCGAACAGCGCGCGCGACGAGATCGCGACGACCAGCTGACCTTCGAGCGTGGCCGGCATCTGAAGCGTGCCTACGGCGCAGCCCAGGTCAGCGCGGCCTGCACCACGCCGGCGTTGATCAGGTCCTGCACCAGCGAGGCGGCCAGCGTCACCACCAGGAAGGCGCGCGGCGCCGCGCCATGCTGCAGCGTGATGCGCTGCATCACCGACAGCCCGACCGGCATGGCGCCCAGGCCGAAGCCCATGAAGCCGCCGGCGGCCACCGCGCCGTCGCGCACCCCCTGTGCGCCGCGAGAGCCCAGCGTGGCGGCATGACGCACCAGCGTGACCGCGATCAGCGCGGTGACCGCGCATTGCAGCACCAGCGCGCTGAGGATCAGCCCGGCCGCGTCGAACACGGCCTTGAGGTCCAGGCTCATCAGGCTCATGGCCAGGAACAGGCGCAGCGCCACCGTGCCCACCAGGTCCGAGGTCTCGAGGTCGACGCCGCGCTTGAGCAGATCGGCCAGGTTGGTGAAGACCACCGCGGTCAGCAGGCAGGCCAGGAAGGGCGGAATGTTGATGCCGCGGCCGGCCAGCCAGGCCTGCCAGGCGAGCGCTATGCCGATGGTCAGCCCCAGCACCAGCAGTTGGCGCAGCCAACGGTCGGAAGAGGTCCATAGCCCGAACCTCACGTTGTCCTGGGCGCTGTGCAGCGTGACCTCGCCCTGCGCCCGCGGCGCCGCGATGCCGGCGCCGGGCCCTTGCGGGGCGCGGTCGAGCAGCTTGGTCGCGACCACGCTGCCGAGCACGCCGCCGGCCACCAGGCCCAGCGT
>JBEIHU010000012.1:0-34945 GCA_040381175.1 Burkholderiaceae bacterium | reverse complement strand
GGGCGCAGGGGTTGGCGACTCGTGCCAGCTGGGCCGCCCCCTGGCCCAGCACGGCCGCGTCCAGGCGCAGCCCCAGCGCGGCCAGCAGGCCGACCGCCGCCAGCGCGGCCAGGCTCGTCCACACGAAGATGCGGCCCGGCCGCAGCCTGGCGGCATCCACCGCAGTCCGCGCTGCCCGGCCGTCGAGCAGGGCCTGCACACCAAGCAGCCAGCGCGTGAACAGATAGGCACCGACGCCCGTGACGCCCAGCAGCACCAGCCACGCCAACAGCCTGACGCGCACGTCGGCCACCCCCGGCAGGTACAGCATGGCCGCGTGCCGCGGCAGCTGATCGGCCAGCGCCGCGATGCCGAGCAGTGCCCCCGCGGTCGGGCAGGCTGCATCGGCCTGCCGGGACTGCAGCGTCCAGGCGACCAGATCGCTCCAGGGCAGCGAGCGTGTGTCGGCAAAGCCGACGAAGTAGTCGTGTACGACGAAGGCCAGCGTCAGCAGCAGCGTGTTGCCCAGCAACACCGGCCAGCGGCGCGCGACCGTGTCGATGAAAGGCGGCGCGACCTCATGGCGCAGCAACTGCCGCAGCGCCGGTGACAGCGCGGCCAGCAGCAAGGCATCGGCGGCCAGGATCGCCCATTGCAGGGCTGTCAGCTGCACCGCCGACAGCAGCAGCAGCCCGGCCCAGAGCCACGCCGTGACCACGCCCAGCGACTGCACGGCCGTGCCTTGCCAGAGCCAGCGCCGCAGCCGCGCGGATTCGGTGGTGGCGCCGGCCAGCAGCAGGCGCCGCACAAACAGGGCCTGCTCGCTGCGATAGGCCCACAACGGCCAGGCGAGCCCGGCAAGCAGCGGCGCGAGCCACAGGCAGTCCAGCCGCGCCAGCCCGAGCGTTGCCAGCTTCAGCGCGCCAAGCGCGGCCAGTCCAGCCAGCCCCAGGGTGACGACACGTCGGACGGGGACGGGGCTCATGCAGTCCGGCCGAGCCGCAAAGTCAGCGCCGCCCACCCGGCCCCCACGCTGGCGCGCAACGCGCCGCGTGCCGAACGGTGGGGCCTGGAATTTCGCTCACGCATGACTTCGACACACCTCTGGCTCGATGCCGGCAAGCCCGTGCAAGCCGATGCAACTGCCCTGAAGCCGCTTCGGGCTTCAGCCCGCAGCGCCTTGCCGGGATATCCATGCTGCACCGGACTCGAGCTTGCCGCCCCAGGCCTGCCCGGACGCCGCTCGCCAAGCCGCCGCTACAGCCTCCTCGCGCGCTCGATCAGGCGGCGGGCCTGCAATTCGGCGGCCAGCGCCGGCTCCAGCGGCGAACGGCACAGCCCCGCATGCTGGTAATTCAGGTTCTCGTACAGCTCGGCCGCCGAGGGGTAGGCATCGAGAAGCGCCGACAAGCTGCGTTCGGCACCCAGCTCGTCGAACTCTTCCTTCAGGTGGCGCACCACCGACAGGTACTGTTCCGCGCCCACCGGCTCGGCACTGCGATCCAGCCGCTCCAGCAGTTGGGACAGCAGCACGGCCACGGCCAGCCGCGCCGGCGACTGTGTCGATTGAGAGGTCTTCATGGCCATGAAGTTGGGGCTTGCCGGCAGGAAACAAGGCACGCCCGGCGCAGCCGGCTCCACGCCGCCGCGCCGGCCGGGCCGCGTCAGCCTGGCGCAGGCAGCACCGTGCCGACGCACTCGCCAAAGCCGATGCGCCGGGCGCCGGCGCGTTCGCAGTGGGCGCGCAGGATCACGGTGTCGCCGTCCTGCAGGAAGCTGCGCGTTTCCCCGTCGGGCAGCACCAGCGGCTGCTTGCCGCCCATCGACAGCTCCAGCATCGAGCCGCCCTGCCCCGGCTGCGGCCCGGACTGCGTGCCCGTGCCCAGCAGGTCGCCAGTGTTCAGGTTGCAGCCGCCGCTGCTGTGGTGGGCCAGCATCTGCGCCACGCTCCAGTACGAATCGCGGAAGTTCGAGCGGCTCAGCTCCTGCGGCGGCAGGCCCTTGCGGCGCATGCCTTCGGTGAGCAGCAGCACCTGCAGCGCGATGTCCACCTGCCCCGCGTCACGGTTGCGCGCGCTGTCCAGGTGCGGCAGCGGCTGCGGGTCGCCGGCCGGCCGGGTGAAGGGCGCGCGGAACGGCTCCAGCGCCTCGCGCGTGACGACCCACGGCGAGATGGTGGTGGCGAAATTCTTCGCCAGGAACGGGCCCAGGGGCTGGTACTCCCAGGTCTGGATGTCGCGTGCCGACCAGTCGTTGAGCAGCACGATGCCGAACCAGTCGTCCTCGGCCTGTTCCATGCCCATCGGCTGGCCCAGCGCGTTGCCGGCACCGACGAAGACGCCGAGCTCCAGCTCGTAGTCCAGCCGCTGGCAGGGGCCGAAGCGCGGCGTGTCGGCGCCGGGCGGCAGCGACTGCCCGCGCGGCCGCACGAAGCCCTGCGGGCTGACGCCGATGCTCGAGGCGCGGCCGTGGTAGGCGATGGGCACCCATTTGTAGTTGGGCAGCAGCGGGTTGTCGGGCCGGAACAGCCTGCCCACCGCGGTGGCATGGTGGATGCCGGTGAAGAAATCGGTGTAGTCGCCGATGGCGCAAGGCAGCGCCATCTGCGCCTCGGCCTGCGGCACCAGGCACTGCCGCAGCAGCGGCGCCTGCTCGCTGCCTGCGGCCAGCGCCCGCGACAGCGCGCCGCGCAGCTGCTGGCGGGCGGCCGAAGGCGCGGCCATCAGCGGCTTCAGGTCGCCCGCGGCCAGCGGCGCGAGCAGCTCGTCGATACCGGCGGCCCAGGGGCCCTGTGCACGCGCCAGCTCCAGGTCCAGGATCCGGTCGCCAATGGCCACGCCAATGCGCAGCGGCTCGTCGCTGCCCTTGCGACGAAAGGCGCCGTAGGGCAGGTTCTGCACCGGGAAATCGTTGTCCGGCGCGTTGGCCGATTCGACCCAGCTGCGGAGCTGAGCGTCGTGTGTGGCATCGAGCATGGGGTTCAGGCCTTGAAGTTGTCTGCGAGCGGGGCCCAGCAGTCGGCATAGCGCAGATCGCGCGCGCCGTCGCGCAGCGCCCATTCCGTCAAGTGGAAGCGCCAGCGGCTTTCGAACATGAAGGCCAGCGTCGCGTCCAGCTTGTGCGGCGCCAGCGCGGCGTTCGCCGCACGCTCGAAGGCCTCGGCATCGGGGCCGTGCGGCACCATGCCGTTGTGCAGCGACGCGCCGCCGGGGCGGAAGCCCTCGGGCTTGGCGTCGTACTGGCCGTAGACCAGGCCCATGAACTCGCTCATCACGTTGCGATGGAACCAGGGCGGGCGGAAGGTGTCCTCGGCCACCAACCAGCGCGGCGGGAAGATGACGAAATCGCAGTTGGCGGTGCCCGGCGTGTCGCTGGGGCTGGTCAGTACGGTGAAGATGCTCGGGTCCGGGTGGTCGAAGCTGATCGAGCCGATGGCGTTGAAGTGCTGCGTGTCGTAGCGCAGCGGCGCGAGCGTGCCATGCCAAGCCACCACGTTGAAGGGGGTGTGCGCCTGCGTCGCCACCCACAGCACGCCGCCATGGCGCTTGAGCATCCGGTACGGACCCTCGTCGCTTTCGAAGGCGGCCACCGGCGCTTCGAAATCGCGCGCATTGGCCAGGCCGTTCGAGCCGATCGGGCCCAGCTCGGGCAGGCGGAAATGCGCGCCGTAGTTCTCGCACACATAGGCCACGGCCGGGCCGTCGACGTCGACCTTGAAGGCCAGGCCGCGCGGGACCAGCAACACCTGCCCCGGCACGGCGTCGAGCAGGCCGAGCTCGGTGGTGACGCGCAGCGCGCCCTGCTGCGGCACGATCAGCATCTCGCCGTCGGCATTGACCAGCGCGCGCCGGCCCATCGGCCGGTTCATCAGCGCGATGTGCGCGGCCATGCCGGTCTGCGCATCGGCATCGCCGTTGAGCGCCATCGTGCGCAGGCCGGTGACGAAATCCAGCGGCTCGGCCGGCACCTGGGCCGGGTGCCAGCGCAGCGGGTTCGGCGGCGCAGCCACGCCGTCCTTGGCGCCGGTCTTCCAGTGCGGATGCGGCAGCGCCTCGTAGGCGCCGGCCACGACCGAAGGCCGGCGGCGGTACATCCAGGTGCGGCGGTTCTCGGCGCGCGGCGCGGTGAAGGCGCTGCCCGACAGCAGCTCGGCATACAGGCCGTGGGCCACGCGCTGCGGGCTGTTGCGGCCCTGCGGCAGCGCGCCGGCCACCGCCTCGGTGGCATAGCTGTTGCCGAAGCCGCTCTGGTAGTTCAGATCACTCATGCCACCTGTCCATCGCACCGAGGGGGACTCCAGACACAAGCAGCCGGACGCTTCGAGCGACCGCCGCGGACCCGGCTCCGCCGGTCCGCCAGCGGTGCCCCCTTGAGGGGGCGGCCGAAGGCCGTAGGGGGTGGGCCCCACTAGCCATGCTGCAGCGTGTTGTCGCGCGCCAGCGCGATGGCCTCGCTGAGCACGGCGCGGTCGCCCACGTGGTTGGCCAGGATCAACACCAGCTTGGTGCTCAGCATCTCGGCCTGCGCATCGCTCAGGCCGCGCTAGCTGTCGATCAGCTCGCGGTAGAAGTCGTCCGGGTCGGCGATGTTCGGTTGGCGGTTCAGCGGCATGTCTGTTCCCTCAATGCTGCGCGGTGGCGCGGCGCAGCGCGGCACGCACCTTGGCGGAGTCAAGTGAGCGCCAGCGCGCCGCCACATGCTGGTCGGGGCGGATCAGGTAGACGGTGCCCGGCAACGCGTCGTAGCGCTGCGCCAGCAGGCCGTCGGCGTCCTGCACGTCGTCGCCCACCGACAGCACGCGCGCGGCGATCGGCCCTTCGGCCACGCTTTCCACCGCCGGCCGCGGGCCAAAGCACAGCAGCGTGAAACCGCCCGCCGGGCCGTGCAGCGTGTTGATCACGTTCAGCAGCCAGGCCGGCTGCCCCTGGCGCTGCAGCGGCGCGTCGGCACAGTTGGTGCCCGGCTTCATCAGACCGGCGAAGGGTTCTTCGTCCGGCGTATTCAGCGACGAATTCAGGTAGGGCGTGGGCGTGGACAGCCGGCCGCTGTTGATCAGCGGCCGGGCGAAGGCCTCGGTGCGCGCCAGCTCCAGCACCGCGTTGCGGTAGCGGAGGCTGACCGGGCTCTTCGGCGAAATGAAGTCGGTGGCCCTGGTCGAGTTGAGCAGGTTGTCGTCGGCGGCGAAAGCGCGTTCCTCGTGGTAGCTGTCGATCAGCGCCAGCGGCGCTGCGCCTTCCAGCACCAGCTTCAGCTTCCAGGCCAGGTTGTCCACGTCCTGGATGCCGGTGTTGGCGCCCCGCGCGCCGAAGGGAGAGACCTGGTGCGCGCTGTCGCCGGCGAAGATGACGCGGCCATAGCGCAGGCGGTCGATGCGGCGGCAGGCGAACTGGTACACCGACACCCACTCCAGCTCGAAGGGCAGGTCGGGGCCCAGCATCGCCTCGATGCGCGGGATCACCCGCTCCGGGCGCTTCTCGGCCTCGGGGTCGGCATCGCGGCCGAGCTGGAAATCGATGCGCCAGACGTCGTCGCACTGTTTGTGCAGCAGCACGCTCTGGCCGCGGTGGAAGGGCGGGTCGAACCAGAACCAGCGCTCGGGCTCGGTGCCCAGGCGCTGCGTGCCGTGCGCCGGCTGCGGCAGCTGCTTCAGCACCACGTCGGCGATCAGGAAGCGGTCTTCGAAGAACTGGCCGGTGAACTGCGCGCCGACCATCCTGCGCGTGTCGCTGTTGGCGCCGTCGCAGGCGATCACCCAGTCGGCCAGCAGGTCGTAGCGGCCATCGGGCGTCTCCACCGTCAGCCGGGCGTGCTCGTCCTGCTGCAACAGCGCCACCACCTTGTGCTTCCAGCCGATGTCGACCTTGGGGTGCGCTTCGCAGGCATCGACCAGCGTCTGCTCGACGTAGTACTGCTGCAGGTTGATCATGGCCGGCATCTTGTGGCCGCTCTCGGGCAGCAGATCGAACCGGTAGACCTGCTCGTCCTCCAGGAACACCTTGCCGACCTGCCAGCGCACGCCCTTGGCCACCAACGGGGCGGCCACGCCCAGGCGGTCCCAGATCTCCAGCGGCCGCTTGGCATAGCAGACGGCGCGCGAGCCGACGCTGACGGTGTTGTTGTCGTCCAGCAGCCGCACCGGGATGCCGCGCTGCGCGCAATCCAGCGCCACGCTCAGGCCAATGGGCCCGGCGCCGATGACCACCAGCGGGTGGCGCTCGACGCGGCCCTCGCGCTGCGCCGCGCTGCGCCGGTAAGGGAACTCGGGATAGCTGTAGCTCTTGGACATGGCGGCCTCAGGCACCCAGCTCGGCTTCGTGCATCCAGTGCGCATGCTTCGGCGCGCGCCGGGTGCGGCTCCATTCCTCCAGCATCGCCCACTTCACGTCGTCGAGCTTGCGGTACATGTCAGGCGTGCCGGTGTCGCAGGCCAGCTCCAGCCGGTGGCCGTTGGGGTCGAAGAAGTAGATCGACTTGAAGATCGTGTGGTCGGTGACGCCGACCACCGGGATGCCGGCGGCTTCGAGCCGCGCCTTGGTGTCTTCCAGCTCCTTGACGCTGCCCACCTTGAAGGCGATGTGCTGCACCCAGTCCGGCGTGTTGGTGTCGCGGCCCATGGCCGGCGAGTTGGGCAGCTCGAAGAAGGCCAGCACGTTGCCGTTGCCGGCATCCATGAAAAGGTGCATGTACGGGTCGGGCGCGTGGGTGGACGGCACCTTGTCCTCGGCAATGGCCAGCACGAAGTCCATGCCAAGGTGCTTGCGGTACCACTGCACCGTTTCCTTGGCGTCGCGGCAGCGGTAGGCCACGTGGTGGATGCGCTCAATCTTCATCATGTTCTCCCGTTAGGGCGGCAGGGTCGTATGGCTCTGGCGCTTCGAGCAAACGCCGTGAATCCGGCTTCGCCGGACCACTGGCGTTGCCCCTTGAGAGGGCGGCCGAAGGCCGTAGGGGCTGGGATTGTTTCAGGTCTCCAGTGCTTTCCACATCTCGATGTCGCGCTCGGCCGTCCAGATGCGCGGGTCGGGGTACTGCGTGGCCTCGTCGTAGGCGCGGGTCACGTCGAAGGGCATGCAATGGTCGAAGATGACCCACTGGCCGTACTTGGGCTTCAGCTTGTCGTAGGTCTCGCGGTACACGGCGCGCAGCTCCTTGCCCGCCGCGGCCCCGGCCTTGACGCTGGCATACAGGTCGGCGATGAAGTTGCGCGTGCCTTCCAGCCCGCGCGCCACGTCGGACGCGCCCTGCAGCGCTGCGCCGCGGCCCGGCACCAGCGCGGCAGGCTTCAGCGCCGCGATGTTGTCCAGCGTCTTCGGCCAGTCCTGGAAGTACGCATCGCCGGCATAGGGCGTGGCGTCGAACTCGACCAGGTCGCCGCTGAACAGCACCCTGTCCTGCGGCAGCCAGACTACCGTGTCGCCCTTGGTGTGGCCGCGGCCCAACTGGATCAGCTGCACCTCCAGCTTGCCCAGCCACAGTGTCAGCTTGCCGGTGAATGTCAGGGTCGGCCAGGTCATGCCCGGCGGCACCGATTCGACATTGCGGAACAGCCGCGGGAAGCGGCCGATCTCGCTGGCCTTGTCCTGCTCGCCGCGCTCGACGATCAGGTCGCGCGTGTCCTGGCTGGCGATGATGTGCTCGGGCGCGTAGGCCGCGGCGCCGAGCACGCGCACCGCGTGGTAGTGGCTCAGCACCACGTACTTGATGGGCTTGTCGGTCACCTCGCGGATGCGGCGGATTACGTCCTGCGCCATCGCCGGCGTGGCCTGGGTGTCGATGACCATGACCGCATCGTCACCCACCACGATGCCGGTGTTCGGGTCGCCTTCGGCGGTGTAGGCATAGGCATGGACGGACAGCTTGGTGAAGCTGACGGTCTTTTCTTCCAGGTCGGCCTGGCTGGCGAAGGCTTTGCTCATGCGGTCTCCAAAGTAATTCAGAATAGACCAACGCGTTCGCGTTAGTGAAATCACCGACTTGATTCTAGCCACCGAGTTCGTTATTGTCTAACTTGTTCGTTTAAGTGGAAACCCGGACCATGCCCCTGCCCCGCAAGCCGACCGCCGCTGCAGCGCGCGCCGAGCCGCCGCGGCTGCAGCGCGGCATCCAGAGCGTCGAGGTCGGCGGCCAGCTGCTGCGTGCGCTGGCGCACCACGGCCGGCCGATGGCGCTGAAGGACCTGGCCCGCGAGGCCGGCATGAGCGCGGCCAAGGCGCATCCCTACCTGGTGAGCTTCGGCAAGCTCGGGCTGATCGAGCAGGATGCGCAGTCGGGCCGCTACGGCCTGGGCCCGCTGGCCATGCAGCTGGGGCTGATCAGCCTGCAGCAGTACGACCCGGTGCGCCTGGCCACGCCGCTCATCGGCGAGCTGGCGCGCACGCTCGGCCACACCGTGGGTGTGGCGGTGTGGGGCAACCGCGGGCCGACGATGGTGCGCATCGAAGAGGCGCCGTCCGCCGTGCACGTGAACATGCGCCACGGCACGGTGATGAGCCTGCGCGGCACGGCCTCGGGCCTGCTGTTCTGCGCCTGGCTGCCGCGCGCCGAGGTCTTGCCGCTGCTGTCGGCCGAGCAGCCGCCGGGCCCGCGCAGCGCCGCGTTCGATGCCGGGCTGCAGGCGCAGCTGGCGCGCGTGCGCGAGCAGGGCCTGGCCATCGCGGTGGACGCCTCGGTCCCCGGCATCAGCGCCATGGCTGCGCCGGTATTCGACGTCAGCGACCGCATCGTCATGAGTCTGACGGCGATCGGCCCCAGCGCCATCTTCGACGTGCGCGCCGACGGCGCCGTGGCGCGCGTGCTGCGCCACAGCGCGGGCGAACTGTCGCGTCAGCTCGGGGCGGGCGCCGGCGCGGCCGCGGCCTGATCGGCCGCCGGCGCGGCGGCATCGGCCTCGATGCGCCACTGCACCATCTTGCGCAGGTTGCCCATCGACACCAGGTGCGCGTACACCAGGCCCATGACGCCCTGGCGGTGCAGCGCCAGCAGGTCGGCGTCGCCCAGCTGGGCCAGCTGCTTTTCGTCGACGCTGAGGAAGCCGTCGACCTTGAGCTTTTCCCCGCCGGGCAGCTCGGCGTCGAAGCGCATCTCGCGCAGCAGATCCTTGTCGAGCAGCATCCGGCCGAGCTCGCGCGTGCGCTGGATCTCCAGGTCGATCTGCTCGAGCTGCTTGACCATGGACTTGAGCTGCTCGGTCGGTTCGCCCTCGGCATCGAACAGCGCGATACCTTCGGTCTGCGACAGCCCGCTCCAGCCGACGTCGATCGACAGCACCCCGCGCTGCTCGGCGCCGACCCGGCCGGTGGCGAAGGGGTAGGCGCGCAGCAGCGCCGGCACGTACAGCGCACGCCAGCGCGTGCCCTGCAGGTACAGGTTCTCGCGCGGCGCCAGGCCGAGCGCGGCGATCGGAGCCACCAGCGGCTTGCCCTGCGGGTCGCTGCCGGCCCGCACGAACAGGATCGGGTACTCGCGGCAGACATCGCCGAACTCGGCGCCGGCCACGAACACCGCATTCAGGCCTGAGGCCACCGACCAGTCCATCTGCGGCTGGTGGATCCTCAGGTTGCGGTGCAGGTTGCGGTCCAGCGGCACCACCTGCTTGTGCAGCGCGTTGATGATCATGCCGGTCCCTCTGCGCTTTCGCCAGTGCGCTGCACCAGCAACTTGTCCACTCGCTTGCCGTCCAGGTCGACCACCTCGAAGCGCCACCCCCCCCAATCGACGCTGTCGCCGGTGGAGGGCAGCCGCCCCAGCAGCAGCATCACCATGCCGGCCAGGGTGTTGTAGCGGCCGCGCTCCTCTTCGGGCACTTCCTTCAGTTCGAGCCGGTCCTTCAGCTCGGGTATCGGGATCAGGCCGTCCATCAGCCAGCTGCCGTCCTCGCGTTGCGTCGCCCAGGCTTCCTCGCCTTCGTCGGCGCCGACGAACTCGCCGGTGATGGCCTCGAGCAGGTCGCGCTCGGTGATCACGCCCTGCACCGCGCCGTACTCGTCGACCACGAACACCATGTCGGCGCTGGTCTGGCGGAAGTGCTCCAGCAACTCCATGCCCGAAAGCGTTTCGGGGACGAACACCGGCGGCTTCAGATGCTCGTTCAGGTCGGGCTTGAACCCCTGCGCCAACGGCGGCAGCAGCGTGTGCGCGGCCACCACGCCAATGACATCGTCCAGGCTGCCGCGGCACACCGGGTAGCGCGAGCGGCCGCTGTGCATCATGCGCTCGAGCATCTGATCGATCGGCGCACTCGCATCGAGCCAGACGATGTCGGCGCGCGGGATCATCATCGAGCCGATCTGCCGGTCGTCCAGGCGGAACACGTTGCGCACCATCTGGTGCTCCTGCTCCTCGATGACGCCTGCATCGACGCCCTCTTCGAGGCTGGCGGCGATTTCTTCCTCGGTAACGCTGCGCGACGGCCCGCCGCGGATGCCCAGCACGCGCAGCACCGCCTCGGTGCTGGCGCCAAGCAGCCAGACGAAGGGCCGCGTGGCGGTGGACAGCAGGTTCATCGGCCGGGCCACCAGCCGCGCCACGCTTTCCGGGTACATCTGGCCCAGCCGCTTGGGCACCAGCTCGCCGAAGATGATGGTCAGGTAGGTGATGGTGGCCACCACCAGCGCCGTGGCGCTGAGCGCCGCCACCTTGGGCGTGATCGGCAGCACGCTCTGCAGCCAGCGCGAGAAGGGCTCGGCAAAGGCGGCCTCGCCGACGATGCCGTTGAGCACGCCGATCGAGGTGATGCCGATCTGCACCGTCGACAGCCACTTGGTGGGGTGCTCGTGCAGGTCCATCGCCGCCCGCGAACCGGGCTCGCCGCCTTCGACCATGACCTGCAGCCGTGCCTTGCGGCTGGCGGTGAGCGCCATCTCCGACATGGCGAACACGCCATTCAGCACAATGAGAAAAACCAGTAGCGCGACGTCCATGCACGGCCGCCTGGGCAGGCGGCAAGCCGGGAAAAGACCCGCAGCGTAGCAGAATCGATCCATGAACTACCTCATGGGCGACGTGCAGGGCTGCTGCGATGCGCTTGACCGGCTGCTGGCCGAGATCGGCTTTTCGCCGTCGCGCGACCACCTGGCCCTGGTCGGCGACCTGGTCAACCGCGGCCCCGGTTCGCTGGCCACGCTGAAGCGGCTGCGCGGCCTGGGCGACGCCGTCACCTGCCTGCTGGGCAACCACGACCTGCACTTGCTGGCGGTGGCGCACGGCGTGCGCAAGCCGCGCGAGGACGACACGCTGGACGAGATCCTCGGTTCGAAGAAGCGCGGCGAATGGCTCGACTGGGTGCGCCACCGGCGCATGGCCCATGTCGTGGACGGCTGGCTGCTGGTGCATGCCGGCGTGGTGCCGCAGTGGGATGCCACCGCCACGCTGGCGCTGGCCGGTGAGGTGGAAGCAGTGCTGCGCGGTGCGGACCTGCCCGGGATGCTGCAGCGGATGTACGGCAACGAGCCGGCGATGTGGAGCGAATCGCTGCACGGCGCCGAGCGCTGGCGTTTCGTGATCAACGTGCTGACGCGCATCCGCTTCTGCACGCCCGAGGGCCGGTTGGAACTGAAGAGCAAGGAGGGCGCGGGTGCCGCGCCTCCGGGCTGCCTGCCGTGGTTCGAGGTTCCCGGCCGGCGCAGCCAGGGCACGCGCATCGCTTTCGGCCACTGGTCCACGCTTGGCCGCATCGACCGGCCCGACCTGCTGGCGCTGGACACCGGCTGCGTTTGGGGCGGCCGGCTCAGCGCGGTGCGCGTGGACGGCGGGCGGCGCGAGTGGATCCAGGTGGAATGCGAGCAGGCCCAGGTGCCGGGCTGAGGCAAAGCCGGGCCGCGGCGCGCAACGGCGCGGACCGCACGTCCGTCACGGCCCGTCCAGCACGAAGTCGGCACCCAGCAAAGCACGCACCTCGGCCACGCGGCGCCGGCTGATGGGCAGGCGCTGGCCGTCGTGCAGCTCGCAGCGCCAGCCGCCCGCCGACCGGGCGACGCGGCGGATCGCGCGCCGCGCCACCCAGTGCGAGCGGTGGATGCGCAGACCTGCGGCCCCGAAGTGCAGTTCCACCGCCGCCAGGCTGCCCAGCACGGTGGCGCGGCCCAGCAGCGTGTTGACGTGCAGATAGTGCAGGTCGGCGGTGACGCAAAGCACCTCGTCACCCAAAGCCACAGGCCAACCGAGCGCCTCGGTCGCGCTCGCCACGGTGGCCGGCGGCGGGCCCGGCATCTCGGGCACAAGCACAGGGGGCTGCGGCGCCGACTCGGCGCCTGGCATGCGAGCGGGCAGCGCCGCCACAAGCTCAAGAGCGTCCGCCTGCGGCGGTGCTGCGCTCTGGGGCGCAAACGCCGGGGCGCGGCCGGCCGCCGCCAAAGCCACAGGCGCAAGAGCCGCGGCCGGCAAGGCATTGAGAAGCGCCCAGGTGAGCAGGTACAAGGGGCCGGCCTGCAGCAGTTCGGCCACCAGCGCGCCCGCTACGCCGGATGCCTCGAGCCGGTCCGGCCAGCTGTTGTCGGGCGGCGACCCGCCTCCCGCCGGGAACATGGCCTCCAGGCCCAACGACAGCGGTGCGTACAGCAGCAAGCCGACGATGCCGGCCAGGCCAAGCAACTGCCAGCGCGCCAGCCGCCGAGTGACGTCCCAGCGCCCCAGAAGCGCCGCCGCCCCAACGGCCAGCGCCAGGCCAGCGGCCACGCTGATCACCCAGAACAGCAGCGCCAGAGGCAGCGGCAGGTGCCGAGCCGGTTCGGCACCAGCGATGGCAAACAACGCCGCGACCAACAGCACGGCCAGCAGGAACCGGCCGGCGATCGACAAGCGCTGACGCATGGCCGGACCGCGCCTACCCGCGGCAAGGAGCCGGACGCCCATCGCGCACCGACCGCTGGTGCAGCAGCTCGGCCGCTGGTGCAAAGATGGCCCGCCACCTCTGGAGCTGGATCGGCTTGCTGAACATGATCACGGCCTCATCACTCAACACAGACCACCAGGTCTTTACGTGGACTATCAAGTATGAAATCCTACCATTTGTTCCTTTTGGCATCCCTCTGGTTTTGCAGCACCGCAGCGCAGGCCCAGGCCAGTGCGAGAACGCCCTGGTACCTGACGGCCATCGCCGGGGCCGTCAACCAGGGAAGCCAGACGCTGGACTACCAGGCAAATGGCGCATTGGTCCAGGCCAATGCGAGCTACAGCGCTGGCCTGCTGGCCGGCGCGGCGCTGGGCTACGACTTCGGCAACGGCTGGCGTGCCGAAGCCGAATTCAGCTACCAGAGCACCGACATCAAGACCAGTCCCTTCGCCGGAACCGCCGGGCCTGCCGGCACCGGCAACCACGCGGCCACTGCACTGGCGCTGAACCTGTTCCGCGAGTTCGACCTGATCGGCAGCCCGGCAGTGCGCACCTATGTCGGACTCGGCCTGGTCTATTTGACCGAAACGGACATTGACTTCGAGGTGCCCGGACAACCCGAGCGCAGCTTCAGCAGCAGTGGCACCGGGGTGCAGGCGCTGCTGGGCGCGCGGTATGACCTGGGGCAGCGCTGGTTTCTCGATGCGGGCGTGCGTTACCTGCTGGGCAGCAAGGTGGAGATGGACAGCGAAAGCGGCGGTCCTGGCCGCGTCGACGCTCGCTTCAGGCCCTGGGGCCTGGCTGTCGCGGTGGGATGGCGGTTTTAGACAACTCTTGCCGGGAGTTGGAACATGAAAACGCCTAACTGGCTGCTGATTCCTTGAGTGTCGCTGCTCGCCGCTTGCGGCGGCAGCGATTCCAGCACCGACCCGAGAGTGGCAGGCCTGAGCGAATTCCACCAAGCGGTGGCTGGCCACCGCTTGGTGGGGGTCTTCGTCGAGGGTACCGGCGGCTCGCGCCTGGCGGCCTGCGTGTACCCGCCGGCCGAAGGGGGCGTGCCTTTCCCGACCGTGGTGATGCGCACGCCCGACGATCGCGACGGGGGACTTGCTGAGTTGAAGTTGGGAAGCGTGGCAGAGTGGTCGATTGCACCGGTCTTGTTCAACGCCGAAGGCGTTGCGCCGTAGCTCATATCGCGCAGCGATGTGAACGCAGGCAAAACCGGCGACGCTGCACAATGCAGCCCGCGTCGGAAGCGTGGCAGAGTGGTCGATTGCACCGGTCTTGAAAACCGGCAGCCCGCAAGGGCTCGTGAGTTCGAATCTCACCGCTTCCGCCAGCCGCGGCCAGCGTCCTCGGGATGTCCCCGCCCCTGCACGGAACGTGCGCCGACTAGAGTGTCCGCTCTCCCACCACCGCGGCCCCTGCCGCTGCCTGCCGGATGGACGCCCCCGACCTGATCACTATCGACGCCTTCCTGCGCCACTGGGCCGCCGACCGGCCGCAACGCATGGCCATGGTCGGCGAGCGGCGCATGGACTTCGCCACGCTCGACGCCGCCACGCGGCGCGCGGCCACGGCGCTGCAGGCCGCCGGGCTGCGGCGCGGCGACCGCATCGCCTGGCTGGGAAAGAACTCGGTGCTGTACTTCACGCTGCTGTTTGGTGCGGCGCGCATCGGCGTGGTGATGGCGCCGGTGGGCTGGCGCCTGGCCGCGCCGGAACGCCGCTTCATCATCGACGACACCGGTGCGAAGCTGCTGTTCGCCGGCACCGGATTCGCCGACGAGGCGCGCGCGCTGGCGGCCGATCTGCCGAGAGTGCCGCGCGTGTTCACGGCCGACGAGTCCTGGGCCTGGATCGACGGCACCGCGCCGGCCGCTTTCACGCCCAGCGCCGCGGAAGACGCGATCCTGCAGCTCTACACCTCGGGCACCACCGGCAACCCGAAGGGCGTGGAGTTGTGCAACCGCAACCTGTTCGGCCTGCGCCGCGCCGGCATCGCTGCCGGACTGCCCTGGGCCGCCTGGGACGATGACGAAGTCGTGATGGTGGCTATGCCCTGCGCCCACATCGGCGGCACCGGCCTGGGCTTCATGGCGCTGGCCGGCGGCGTGTGCGGCTGCGTGATGGCCGAGTTCACGCCCGAGGGCGTGTTCGACGCCATCCGCGACGAGGGCGTGACGCGCTTCTTCGCGGTGCCGGCGGCGCTGCAGATGCTGGTCAACCACCCGCGCTGCGCGCAGACCGACTTCCGCCGCCTGAAGTACATCTTCTACGGCGCCGCGCCGATCCCGCTGGCGCTGCTGCGCCAGTGCGTGCAGGCCTTCGGCTGCCGCTTCGTGCAAGCCTACGGCATGACCGAGACCACCGGCACCGTGGTGGCGCTGCCGCCCGAGGACCACGACCCCAACGGCAGCCCGCGCATGCGCGCCGCCGGCAAGCCGCTGCCCGGTGTGGAAGTCAAGGTGGTCGGGCCCGACGGCCAGCCGCTGCCCACCGGCCAGGTGGGGGAGATCGTCACCCGCTCGCTGAACAACATGCTGGGCTACTGGAAGCAGCCCGAGGCCACCGCGCGCACGCTCACGCGCGACGGCTGGGTGCACACCGGCGATGCCGGCTACCTGGATGCCGACGGCTATGTCTACATCCACGACCGGGTCAAGGACATGATCATCAGCGGCGGCGAGAACGTCTACCCGGCCGAGGTGGAGAACGCTATCTACGGCCATCCCGACGTGGCCGAGGTCGCGGTCATCGGCGTGCCCGACGACACCTGGGGCGAGGCGGTCAAGGCCGTGGTGGTGCCGCGGCCGGGCCGGCAGATCGACCCGGCGGCCATCATCGCCTGGGCGCGCGAGCGCATCGCCGGCTTCAAGGTGCCGAAGAGCGTGGATGTGCTGCCCGAGCTGCCGCGCAACCCCACCGGCAAGATCCTGCGCCGCGCGCTGCGCGCGCCCTACTGGGAAGGCCGCGAGCGGCAGGTGAACTAGTCGAACACCCCTTCGCGCATCCACTTGGTGGCCACCCACTTCTCGCCGTCGGTGACGGGCGAGCCGCCGTGCAAGGTGCCGGTGGATTCGTGCGGCCGGTCGTAGCTGAAGAACAGCGCGTGACCCTTGACCGGCGCCACCTCGAGGCCGACATCGGGGAAGACGGTGCCGCCGCCATTCTTGGGCACCTGCAGGTACATGATCAGCGTGCCCACGCGCTGCCCGCCGCGCCGCAGTACCGCCGCGGTGCCGGGCTGCGATGGATCGAAATAATCGAAGTGCGGCCGGTACTGCGCGCCCGGCCGGTAGCGCAGGATCTGCAAGCCTTCGCCCTTTTCCACCGGCCAGCGCAGCAGCGCCGCGATGCGCTGCTCGATGCGCTGGATCAACGGCGCCTCGCCGCGCTCGAAGAACATGCCATCGCTGGTGCGCGCGGCATTCACCTCGCTGCCACCACTCTGGTGGTCCACGGTTTCCGAGCGTGCCAGCCGCGGCCTGGCCAGCGCCGTCAGCGCGTCGCATTCCTCATCGGACATGAAGTTGCCGAACAAGACCACGCGCGGGCGCTGCATGGTCAGCAGCACCTGAACGTCGCGGTCGGGCAGGCTCAGCACCGCAGGCGCGCCGCCAAGGTCGGGCTCGGGCACCGGCGAGCCGGCGCCCGCGGGCGCGGCCTGCAGCTGCGGCAGCGTGGCCTGCGCTGCAGCCGCCGGCTGCAGCGTCTGTGCCAGCGCGGCGCGCGCCACGGTGTCGTCCCAGCCGCTGGCGTGCATGGCCTTCAGGATGTCTGCAGCGGCACACCCGGCCCGCGCCTGGGCGATGATCCAGTCGCGCAGCTCCGGCGTGATTGCCTGGTTCGTGATCTGGATCTGCATGACCCGGATTGTCTCAGCCGCAGCCTTGCGGCATCTGCAACAAGAGGTATCGGCGGTTCACGCCGGCGCACAGCGTTGCAGCCCCGGCAGGCGGTAGCGGCCGTCCAGCAGCGGCGCCTGCGGCAGGTAGCCGCGCAGGCACAGGTAGAACGCGCCCGCCGGTGCAGGCAGCCAGTTGGCGCGCGCCGCGGCATCGCGCGGCGGCTGGGCCTGAAGGTGGATCGTCAGCGAGCCATCGGCGGCATGCACCAGGCCGCGCGTGCGGTCGCCAACGGCATGGCGGCCGATGTGATTGGGCACCAGCATGAACGTGCGCCGGTCGTACATCGTCAGCGACCAGAAACCGTCCACCGGCGGCAGCAGGCCCGGCGCGAAGTGCAGCCGGTAGGCGTGCTCGCCGCTCAGCGGCCGGCCTTCGGCATCCACGTAGGCCATCGGGTAGACGGCCTCTGCGCTTTCCAGCGCTCCGATGTACTTCAGCGCCACCGCCGCGCGCCGCAGGTGGTCACTGCCGAAGCCGCCTTGCAGCAGCTTGGGCATGCTCCAGCCGTCGACCCGCGTGTCGCCCAGCCCGCCCGCCTGCAACTCGGCCATGCCCTGCGCCAGCGCAGGGCGCAGCAGCGCCTGATGGTCCGGCGTGGGCAGGTCCGGGCAGTCTGCACCGAGGCCCACCGCCGCGAAACGGGCCACCAGCGCCTGCTCGTCGGCCGGCGGCGGGTTCTCCCGCAGCGCGCGGTTCACGTTGGCCACGAAGCCGGGCACGTCCAGCGGCGCCTGCGCATCGCAGCGCGCGTCGAAGCGCCGCGGCGCGCTGTCGCAGCCGGCGCGCCAGTCATCCAGCCGGCGCAGGCGGAAACGGTCCTGCAGCGCATGCACCAGCGGCAGCTCGTGCTCGCCGTCCACCAGGATGCGGCCGATGATCCACACCCAGCGCGTGGGCGCGCGCACCACCGCGCCCGCCGCCGCGAAGCCTCGCGGCACCTGTTGCGCGCCGGGCCCCAGCACCACGAAGGCCCGCGCGCCGTTGCCGGTGAGCCGGCTGCCCAGGTGCGCGAAGGGGTTGGTGTAGAAGTCCAGCAACCCCAGCACGTAGTAGCGGCCGTCGGTGTCGGGTACGTCGATGACCAGCGGGCCTTCATCCAGGTTCAGCCAGGCGTTCAGGTACAGCGTGTCGTTGTTCGGCGTGACCACGCGGCTGCCGCCGGCGCCCAGCAACTGCCGCGTCGCGGTGAAGACGTTGGCCCAGCGCATCGTGCTGTCGGCGCCGTCGCCTGCAAAGCCCACGCCGGGCAGCTTGCGAGGCGAGGTGGCGGCACGCATGCGCGTCATCTCGTGCAGCGGGAAGGCGTAGACGAAGGCTTCGCGTGCCAGTGCCTGCACTTCGGTGTCGTTCATGCAAGCCTCCGTTCCAGCGGCGGAATGCGCCAGCCGCGCGCGTCCTCGCGCGGGTGGTACAGCCGCAGGATCAGGTAGAAGCGCCCGGCCGGCGCGGGCAGCCAGTTGGCGTGCCCGGCCGGCCCGGCCGGGGCCTCGTGCTGCACGCGCAGCGTCAGCCCGCCATCGGGGTCGCGCTGCAGGCCGCGCGTGCGGTCGCCAATGGCGTGGCGGCGCAGAGGGTTCGGGTACAGGTAGCGGTCGGCGCCGTAAAGCGTCACCGACCAGAAGGCCTCGGCCGGCGGCATGGCGTCGGGCTCGAAGCGCAGCGTGTAGGCCTGCCGGCCGTCGAACAACTGCCCCTCGGCGTCGAAGTGGCCCGACGCGTACAGCGCCTCGCCGGTGTGAAGCGCGCCCAGCCCGATGTAGGCGACGATGGCGCGCACCAGGTAGCGGCTGCCGTAGCGGCCGTTGTGCCACGACAGCACCCAAGGTCGCGCCTGGCGGTGGCGCGTGGCCTCGGCCACCAGCGCCACGCCTTCGGCGAAGCCCTGCACCAGGCCGGCCCGGGTGGCTTCGTCCGACGCCGCCCAGTCGAAGCCGGCGCCGGCCTGCAACCCGCCTGCAGCGAACCAGGCCAGCAGGCCCTGGTCTTCGGCACGGCCCGGCGCATCGGCCAGCGCGTGGCACAGGTTGGCGTAGAAATGCACCGCCGGGCCCGCGGGCGCCACGCCCTGCTCCACCACGGCGACCATCGGGTCCTGCACCGGGCCCTGCCATTGCTGCAGCGCCAGAGGCAGCGGCGCGGCGGGCGTGCCGGCCAGCGGCGCGATGCCGATCTGCGCCTGCAGACGCCGCGCGGCGGGCAGGTCGTCGGCATCGACCACCAGCACGCGCGCCAGCAGCCACACCAGGTTCGTCGGCGCACGCAGCACCCGCGCGCCTTCAGGCAGCGGCCGGCGGTCGTCGGGGCCGACCAGCAGCACGCGCTCGCCGCCCGGTGCGCAGTGGCGCGGGCCCAGGTTCTCGAAGTTCTCGGTGTACGCGTCATACAGCGCCAGCACGAAGTAGCGGCCCGGATGCTCGGCCGCCGCCGGCACCGTCAACCAGCGCGGGCCGGCTGCCAGGTGGATCCACGCGGTGCTGTACATCAGGTCGTTGGCCGGGGTGACCACGTCGCGGTCCTCGGCCTGCGTCGGGCCGGCCCATGGCAGCAGGTGGTCGATGGGCGCGACAGCCGCTTCGCGGCCCGGTGCCGGCACCGCGCCAGTCTGCACGGCGCAGGTGCGCATCATCTCCAGCAGCGGGTAGCCGTAGACGAAGGCCGCCAGGCCCACCGAACGGGCCAGTGCCTGGCGTGGGGGCGGCGCAGTGGCCATGGCGGGTTCATGCATGCGGCGCCTCCTTGCGGCCGATCACCACCGCGTCGAGCGCCACCGCGCCGTGCGGCCGCAGCACGAAGGGGTTGATGTCGATGCTGTCCAGCGTGTTGCCGGCCGCCACCGCCAGCCGCGACAGCGCCACCAACGCGTCAGCCAGCGCACCCGCGTCCAGCGCCGCGCGGCCGCGGTGTGCATCCAGCAGGCGGCGGCTGCGCAGGCTGTCGATCATCGCCAGCGCATCATCGCGGCCGAAAGGCGCGATGCGGAAGGCCACGTCGCGCAACGCCTCCACCCACACGCCGCCCAGGCCGACCATCACCACCGGGCCCCAGACCGGATCGCGCTGCACGCCCAGGATGCATTCCACGCCCGGCTCGGCCAGCATCGGCGCCACCAGCACGCCGTCGATGTGCGCGCCGGGCGCCAGGCGCGCCGCGTCGGCAAGGATGCCAGCATGCGCGGCGCGCAGCTCGGCCTCGTCGCGCAGCTGCAGTCGCACGCCGCCGACATCGCTCTTGTGCGGCACGTCGGCCGACAGCAGCTTCAGTACCACCGGATAGCCGATGCGCCGGGCCGCGACCACCGCCGCGTCGGCATCGGCCGCGGCCTTCGCATCAACCCCCGGCAGCCCGGCCTGGAGCAGCAGCGCCAGCGAATCCAGCTCGTTCAGCGTGCCGGGCGGCAGCCGGCGCGGTGGCGATGCGTCGTACGCGGCCGGCGGCGGCACCGGCATTGCGCTGCGCGCCAACAAGGCCAGCGCGCGCACTGCTGCGCTGGGGTCGGTGAACACCAGGGCGCCCATCGCCTCCAGCTCGCGCTGGCTTTCGGGCGGGAACAGCGCGCACAAGGCCAGCGGCAACTGCGGATGCTCGGCCCGCAGTTGCCGCGCCCATTCGATGACGTGTGGCCCCACGGTGGGCGAGGTGCCGGCGCCGGCAAAGAAGCCCAGCAGGCTGCCGTAGCAGCCGCTGTCGATCATCTGCCGCGCGGCAAAGGCCATCAGCGCCGGCTCGGACACCACCTGGCCGGTGATGTCGACCGGGTTGCGCGGCGCGGCGAAGGGCACGCGCGCGAGGATGCGCGCCTGCGCATCGGCCGGAAGCTCAGGCAGCGGCAGGCCGCAATCGGTGGCGTCGTCGGCCATCAGCGCGCCCACGCCGCCGGAGATGGTCATGATGCCGACGCCGGGCCGCACCGGCCGCGGCGCGCGCGACAGCACGTAGCCGGCGTTGAAGAAATCCTCCAGCGTGTGGGTGCGCATAGCGCCGCATTGCTGCAGCAGCGCGTCGAACACCGCATCGTCGCCGGCCAGCGACGCGGTGTGCGAGGCCGCAGCCTGCGCGCCGGCGGCCGTGCGGCCCACCTTGGTCACCACCACAGGCTTGCCGGCAGCGCGCGCCAGCTCCAGCGCGGCGCGCAGCCGCGGGCCGTCGCGGCAGCCTTCAAGATAGGCCAGGATCACCTGCGTGTGCGCATCGTGGGCCAGCC
Organism: Burkholderiaceae bacterium; assembly: GCA_040381175.1. Lineage (GTDB taxonomy): Bacteria > Pseudomonadota > Gammaproteobacteria > Burkholderiales > Burkholderiaceae_C > Rubrivivax. Next base: position 14,026 of record JBEIHU010000012.1, on the reverse strand, counting down.
AGGCCACGATGTCGGCCACCTGCAGATCACATTCGTTGCCGGTGCTGACCCATTGCGACAGGCCCAGGCCGCGCTCGCGCAGCATCACGTAGGCATAGATGCCGAAGGCGCCGCTTTGCGACACGAGGCCGATGCCGCCGGCCGGCGCCACGCCGGCCAGCGGCGCCGGCGAGAAGGTGGCATAGACCCTGTCGCGCGGGCTCATGAAGCCCAGGCAGTTGGGGCCCAGCAGGCGGATGCCGCGCGCGCGGGCGATATCGGCCAGCCGCTGCTGCGCGGCGCGGCCGGCCTCGCCGACTTCGGCATAACCCGAGCTGAACAGCACCGCGCCGGCCACGCCGGCATCGGCAGCTTGCGTGAGCGCGGCCTCGGCCTGCGCCGCGGGCAGCGCGATGATGGCCACGTCCAGCGGCACGCCAATGTCGGCGATGCGCGCATGGCAGCGCAGGCCCTGCAGCTCGGCAGCGCCGGGGTTCACCGGATGGATGGCGCCCGCGTAGCCCATGCGCTGCAGCAGCGCCAGCGGCACGCCGCCGATCTTGGCCGGGTTGCTGGACGCGCCGACGATGGCAATGCTGCGCGGGCGGAACAGGCGCTCCAGCGGATCGGCGGGGGTGGCTTTGCTCATGGGACGGACTGGCGGCGGGCTTGGCCATTGTTGCGCGTGCCGGCCGGCCCGCACGCCAGAGGTTTCACGCCGATTCGAATGCCATCGCCCGAGAATCTGCCCACGGGTTGCGGCGCAAAGCGCAATTCGCATCCTTCAAGTCAGGGTCTCGCAACAACCTCGGCCTTCACGAGGATTCGCTCCCCGCCAGCGCGTGCCCGCGACCTGAATGCGAAGGCGCTACTCGGTCTTGATCGGGCCGTGCAGCCCGAAAGGGCCGCGGCGGCCTTCTTCCAGCACTTCGGCGGGCACCTCTTTCAGGTCCCAGACGATGCCCAGCAGGGCCAGCAGGCGAAGCACCCAATAGGTCGGGTCCGGCTCGTACCAGTAGAAGCCGGCGCGAGCCGAGTTCATGAAGCGATGGTGATTGTTGTGGTAAGCCGCACCCATGCTGGGCAGCGTCCACCACCACATGTTGGTGGTGGTGTCGCTGGTCTGGAAACGGCGCCGGTTGAACCAGCCCGGCTTGGTGCCGTGGGCGAACAGGTTGACCATGTACGGCGCGTGCTGCGAGGCCACCATGCTGACGAAGAACACCCACACGACTGCTGCCCAGCCCAGGCCGGCGGCACCGAACAGCGTGGTGTACTGGCCAAGCAGGTAGGTGACGGCCAGCGTGGCCAGAGGAAAGACGTAGTGGTGCTTGTTGATCCACACCAGCTCCGGGTAGCGGCTCAGGTCTTTGGCCTCGTCCAGCGGCGTGGCCAGCGTGTCGTCGTCGATCAGCCAGGTGTAGTAGGCCTTGTACCAGGGCAGCACCACTGGCGAGTGAGGGTCGCCGGGCTGGTCGGACAAGCGGTGATGGCGGCGGTGGATCACCGCCCACCAGATCGGCCCGCGCTGGCCGTTGGCCGCGGCCAGCGCCGCCAGGAAACACTGGAAGGCCCGCGAGGTCTTGTAGCTGCGGTGCGAAAAGTAGCGGTGCACCCCGCCTTCGATGGAGAACACGCGGATGAAAAAGCCGATCAGCGCAGCAATCAGCAGCTCCTGAGTCACCGGCACGAAGAACACGCCCAGCAGCGCGGCATGCCCGATCAGCGCCCGCACGATCACGGTGCGCGGCCCTTCGGTGCGCTGGATGTTGTCAACGACCATGGATCCTCCTGACGACGTCTTGGCTGGAACCCGCGCGTCATGCATCGCGCGCGGTGCGCGGATACTACCGATGCCGCTGGGGCCGATCAAGCGCCGCTGCGTGCGTTCCGCCTGGCGCTGCCGCGGCCGATCAGCCCCAGGCTCAGCGCCGTGCCCAGCAGCACCACCGCGCAGCCGGCCACCATCTGCAGCGTGATCGCTTCGCCAAGATACAGCGCGCCGGACACCATGGCCACCAGCGGGCTGAGGAAGGTGACCGACATCGCTCGCACCGCGCCGATGCGGCCCAGCAGGCGGAAGTACATCCACATGCCCAGCCCCGAGCTGAAGATGCCCAGGAAGGCCATCTCGCCCCAGGCGCGCAAGTTGGGCGGCGTGCCCGGCCAGGTGGCCCAGGCCAGCGGCGCGAGCACCAGGCTGGCCAGCGCCAGGCTGCCCGCGGTGACGACGATCGGGTCGATGCCGGCCATGCGCCGGCGCGTGTAGTTGGCGCCGACGCTCCAGATCATCGCCGTGCCCAGCACTGCCGCCACCGCCAGCGGGCCCTGGCCGTCCTTGAGCGACACGGTGCCGCTGCTCATCAGGATCAGCACGCCGCAGAAGCCCAGCAGCAGGCCGCTGGCGCGCCAGGCGCCGAGCTTCTCCTTCAACACGAAATGCGCCACCAGCGCGGCGAACATCGGCGCGGTGGCATTCAGCACCGCCGACAAGCCGGCCGTGATGTGCAGCGCGCCCCAGGTCATCAGCAGGAAGGGCAGCGCGGTGTAGGGCACGCCCACCATGAACAGCGCCACCGGGTTGGCGCGCAGCTGCGGCAGGCCGCCGCGCCAGGCCACGATGGGCAGCAGGATCAGCGCGGCGATGCCCAGGCGCATCGACACCAGCGGCGCGGGGCCGAAGGCCGGCACCGCGGCCCGGGTGAACAGATAGGCGCCGCCCCACAACACGCTGAGCAGCAGCAGTTCGATCACGTCGCGGGGCCGCATTCGCCCCAGCTTACCGGAATGCGGTGCGGTGCCTAGAATGCCGGCCTCTCGGCTTGAAGGCCGCACCCCATGGAGACTGTCACATGCGCGACTACCTGAAGTTCTACATCAACGGTGCCTGGGTCGATCCGGTCGCGCCCAAGACGCTGGATGTCATCAACCCCGCCACCGAGGCCGTGGCCGGCCGCATCTCGATGGGCAATGCCGCCGACGTGGACAAGGCGGTGAAGGCCGCGCGAACCGCCTTCGAAACCTGGTCGCAGAGCAGCGTCGAAGAGCGCATCGCCCTGTTTGAGCGGCTGATCGAGGAATACAAGAAGCGCTATGCCGACATGGCCGCCGCGATTACCGAAGAGATGGGCGCGCCGGCCGTGCTGTCGCAGAAAGCGCAGGCGGCGATGGGCATCGGCCATCTGCAGTCGGCGCTGGGCGTGCTGAAGAATTATCACTTCCAGGAACAGCGCGGCACGACGATGATCGTCAAGGAGCCGATCGGCGTGTGCGGCCTGATCACGCCGTGGAACTGGCCGGTCAACCAGATCGCCTGCAAGGTGGCGCCGGCGCTGGCCGTGGGCTGCACGATGGTGCTCAAGCCCAGCGAGATCGCGCCCTTCTCGGCGCAGATCTGGACCGAGGTGATGCACGCCGCCGGCGTGCCGGCCGGCGTGTTCAACCTGGTCAACGGCGATGGGCCCACGGTGGGTGCGGCCATCTCCAGCCACCCGGGCGTAGACATGGTGTCCTTCACCGGCAGCACCCGCGCCGGTATCGAGGTGGCGCGCAATGCGGCGCCTACCGTCAAGCGGGTGCACCAGGAACTGGGCGGCAAGTCGCCCAACATCATCCTGCCCGATGCGGACATCAAGCGCGCGGTGACGGCAGGCGTGCGCGGCGTGATGCAGAACAGCGGCCAAAGCTGCAATGCGCCGACGCGCATGCTGGTGCCCAACGCCAGGATGGACGAGGCGCTGGCCGTGGCCAAGGAGGTGGCCGAGGCCACCACCGTCGGCGCACCCGACAGCGGCGCGGCCCTGGGCCCGGTGATCTCGGCCACGCAGTGGGACAAGATCCAGACGCTGATCAACCGCGGCATCGAAGAAGGCGCCAAGGTGGTGGCCGGCGGTCCGGGCAAGCCAGCGGGCCTGGAGACCGGCTACTACGTCAAGCCCACCGTGCTGGGCCCGGTGACCAACCAGATGACGGTGGCGCGCGAGGAGATCTTCGGCCCGGTGCTGGTGGTCATCGGCTACGACACGGTGGACGAGGCGGTGGCCATCGCCAACGACACGCCCTACGGCCTTGCGGCCTATGTGTCCGGCGGCGACCTGGAGGCCACGCGCAAGGTGGCATCAAAGCTGCGCGCCGGACAGGTGAACCTGAACAGCGCGCCCACCGACCTGATGGCACCGTTTGGCGGCTTCAAGCAGTCGGGCAATGGCCGCGAGTGGGGCGACCATGCCTTTGCCGAGTTCCTGGAAGTGAAGGCCGTTCTGGGCTACACCCCCAAGCAAGCCTGATCGCGCACCGGGCGCTTCCTGCACGGGCCCGGCCTGGCCCGTGTGCCGGGTTTCGACCCCGGCTCCAACCCCCCAAGACAACACGGAGACAGCCGCGATGGCCGCCATCAATCAAGTGATCGACCTGAGCGTGGAAGACGGCATGGCCGTCATCACCTCGAACCACCCGCCTGTGAACGCGCTGTCCGCCATCGTGCGCGACGGCCTGACGGCGGCCTTCGACAAGGCCTTCGCCGACCCCGCAGTGAAGGCCATCGTGCTCACCTGCGCCGGCCGCACTTTCTTTGCCGGTGCAGACATCAGCGAGTTCGGCAAGCCGCCGAAGGGCGCGTCGCTGCACGCGCTGTTCGACTGCATCGAAGGCGCCGACAAGCCGGTGGTCGCGGCGATCCACGGCACCTCGCTGGGCGGGGGATTCGAGACCGCGTTGGTCTGCCACTACCGCATCGCGGTGCCTTCGGCCAAGGTGGGCCTGCCGGAGGTGAAGCTGGGCCTGCTGCCTGGCGCCGGCGGCACGCAGCGTCTGCCGCGCATCGTCGGCGCGGCCAAGGCACTGGACATGATGACCGGCGGCGCACCGGTGGGTGCCAAGGCCGGCCTGGCGATGGGCCTGGTGGACGAGCTGGTGCCCGAAGGCGAGAACCTGCGCGCGGCCGGCATCGCCTTCGCCAAGCGGGTGCTGGCAGAGAAGCGCCCGCTGCGCAAGATCCGCACGATGTCGGTGGCCGGTGGCTCGCCGGAGCTGTTCGCCGAATTCCGCAAGGCCAACGCCAAGGCCTTCCGCGGCTTCGAGGCGCCCGAGGCCATCATCCAGTGCGTCGAGGCTGCGGCCTCGCTGCCCTTCGACGAAGGCCAGTCGGCGGAGCGGCGCCTGTTCATGGGCCTGGTGCAGGGTGTGCAGAGCCAGGCACAGCGCTACATGTTCTTCTCGGAGCGCGCGGCCGCCAAGATCGACGGCCTGCCCGAAGGCACGGCGGTGCGGCCGGTGAAGCAGGTCGGGATCGTCGGCGCCGGCACCATGGGCGGTGGCATCGCGATGAACTTCCTGAACCGCGGCATCCCGGTGACCATCGTCGAGACGCAACAGGCCGCGCTGGACCGCGGCGTGGCCACCATCCGCAAGAACTACGAGAACACCGCGGCCAAGGGCCGCATGACGCAGGACGACGTCGAAAAGCGCATGGGCCTGCTGACGCCCACCCTGGACCTGCAGGCGCTGGCCGACGTGGACCTGGTGATCGAGGCGGTGTTCGAGAACATGGCCATCAAGAAGGAACTGTTCGCCAAGCTCGACGCCATCGTCAAGCCCGGCGCGGTGCTGGCCAGCAACACCAGCTACCTGGACGTGAATCAGATCGCCTCGGCCACGAAGCGGCCGCAGGACGTGGTCGGCATGCATTTCTTCAGCCCGGCCAACGTGATGAAGCTGCTGGAGGTGGTGCGCGGCGCAAAGACCGCACCGGACGTGCTGGCCACCGCGATGGAGCTGGGCAAGAACATCGGCAAGGTGGCGGTGGTGGCCGGCGTGTGCCACGGTTTCATCGGCAACCGCATGCTGGCGCAGCGCCAGGCGCAGGCCAACGCGCTGATCCTGGAAGGTGCGATGCCCTGGGACGTGGACCGCGTGGCCTTCGATTTTGGCTGGCCGATGGGCCCCTTCCAGATGAGCGACCTGGCCGGCCTGGACATCGGCTGGTCGAAGGAGACCAGCAAGGGCGCCACCATCCGTGAGCGGCTGTGCGAGCAGGACCGGCGCGGCCAGAAAACCGGCGCCGGCTTCTACGACTACGACGCCAAGCGCAACCGCAGCACGTCAGCGCTGGTGGAAAAGCTGATCCTCGACTTTGCGGCCGAGAAGGGCATCCAGCGCCGCAAGATCGACGACCAGGAGATACTGGAACGGCTGGTCTACCCGATGATCAACGAGGGCGCGAAGATCCTGTCCGAAGGCATCGCGCAGCGCGCCAGCGACATCGACGTGGTGTGGATCTACGGCTACGGCTGGCCGGTGTACCGCGGCGGCCCGATGTTCTATGCCGACACCGTCGGTGCGGCGCAGGTGGTGGCGGCGCTGGAGAAGCACGCGCCACGCATGGGCGAAGGCTTCGCCGTCTCGCCGCTGCTGCGCGAGATGGCGCAGTCCGGCAAGCGCTTTACCAGCTGAGCCACGCGTTCAGTCCATCCGATCGAGCTTGTCCAGCAAGGCCAGCGCCCGCTTGGGGTTGCCCTTGGCGGCGCGGGTCTCGAAGCGCACCCTGGCGTCGTAGTTGGCCAGGGCCACGGTGGCCAACTCGTCCATCAACTTGTTGATGCTGATCGAATTGGCCTTGGCGAGCGCCTTCAGGCGCTCGTGCCTTTCGTCTGGCAAACGGATGGTCAGCGTGGACATGGAAACACCTCCAGGCATTGTTCGGGCGTCACGACCCTGAGTGCGGGGAACTTCAGCTCGCCTCGCGACACATCGCGCAGGTTGAGTGTCACGATGGCGTCGGCGCGCGCAGCCACGCCGAGTTCGATCAGGTGGTTGTCGGCTTCGTCGGGCAGATTGGGGCGCCAGGCATAAAACACTTCGATCCATCGACAGCAACTGAGCAGGGCATTGAACACATCGTCGCGCTCCCTGGCCGACAGCGAAGAGCCTGCGAACAGCGCCGTGCGGCCCAGGACGTCCTCGTACTCGGCGAACAGTGCGGGCCCCAGCACAGGCCGGTAGTCACCACGAATGCAAGCCCGAAGCACGGCGCGGGCGCTGCCTGCGCCGCGCGGCAGCGCTGCGACGAGCACGTTGGCATCGAGCACGATCGTGGTCACCAAGGAATGATTGCGTATATGCTGTCATCTCCCCGGTGGCGGGTTGCGCGAACCGGGTCCGGTGGGCTGCGGGATCGTCCCGGTGCGTGTAAGGGCTTCGGCTCTGCACAATCAGCGCCATGAGCTCATCGACCGCGGTCAGGCCGTTTCGCATCGAGGCGACGAATGAACAACTGGCCGACCTGAAGCGCCGGCTGCTCGCCACACGCTGGCCCGACAAGGAGCCGGTGGCCGACTGGTCGCAGGGCATGCCGCTGGCCTACACCCGGCAGCTGTGCGAGTACTGGGCGACGCAGTACGAATGGCGTGCCCGCGAAGCGCGGCTGAACCGCTTCGAGCAGTTCAGGACCATGATCGATGGCGTGGATATCCACTTCATCCACGTGCGCTCCAAGCATGCCGAAGCTCTGCCGCTGGTGATGACGCACGGCTGGCCGGGATCGATCGCCGAATTCCACAAGGTCATCGAGCCGCTGACCGACCCTACCGCCCACGGCGGCAGCGCCGCCGATGCCTTCCACCTGGTGTGCCCGGCGCTGCCGGGCTACGGCTTCTCGGGCAAGCCCACCGAAGCAGGCTGGAGTGTGGAGCGAATCGCCCGCGCGTGGGCCACGCTGATGCAGCGGCTGGGCTACGGGCACTACGTGGCGCAGGGCGGCGACTGGGGCTCCATCGTCACCACGGCCATTGGCCTGCAGGACGCCGGGCCCTGCCTGGGCATCCACCTGACGATGCCGATCGTCGCGCCCGACCCGAGCACGATGTCGGACCTGACACCCACCGAGAAATCGGCGCTGGCCGGCATGAAGCACTACCGCGCCGAAGGCGCCGGCTATGCCCGCCAGCAGGGCACGCGGCCACAGACGCTGGGTTATGCGCTGGCCGATTCGCCGGCCGGCCAGGCCGCCTGGGTGGTGGAGAAGTACCAGGCATGGATGGACTGCGACGGCCACCCCGAGAACGTGCTGACGCGCGACGAGCTGCTTGACCAGGTGATGCTGTACTGGCTGCCGAACAGCGCCACCTCGTCGGCGCGGCTGTACTGGGAGAGCTTTGCCCGGCCCGGCCGCGAGGCCGTGACGCTGCCCACCGGCATCAGCCTGTTCCCGAAGGAGATCTTCCGCTGCTCGCGGCGCTGGGCCGAACAGCGCTTCCGGAACATCGTGCACTGGAACGAACTCGAACGCGGCGGCCACTTCGCCGCGCTGGAGCGGCCCGGTGTGCTGGTCGACGAGATCCGCCGCTGCTTCCGCACCCTCCGCCCCTGAACGAAAGACTTGCCATGCAGATGAACATCGGACAGTTCTTGACCCGCCGCGCGTTCCTTAGTCCCTCGGTCGAGGCGATGGTCGAGCCGGCCATCGCTGGCCGACGCTTCGATTTCCGCGAGCTTAACGCGCGCTGCAATCGCGTGGCCCATGCGCTGCGCGCCACGGGCGTGAAGACCGGCGACCGGGTGGCGCTGCTGCTGATGAACGGCGCCGAGTTCGTCGAGAGCTTCTTCGCGGTGGCCAAGGTGGGCGCGGCGAACGTGCCGCTGAACTGGCGGCTCACCGCCGACGAGCTGGAGTTCATCCTCAAGGATTCCGGCGCCACCGTGCTGCTGTATGCGGAGAACTTTGCGCCGGTGGTGGCCGAGCTGCAGCGCCGCGGCGGCAAGACCGACCTGCGCCACTGGGTGCAGGTGGGCGGCAGCACGCCGCCCTTCGCGCAGGACTACGCGGCCTGGACGGGCGCGATGCCGGCCGACGAGCCGGAGATGGCCGGCTCCGAAGATGACCTGCTGTTCATCATGTACACCTCGGGCACCACGGGCCTGCCCAAGGGCGTGATGCACAGCCACCGCACGGTGCTGTGGTCGGCGATGAACGTCACCGCGACGGCCGACTTCCACTACAAGGACCGCTACCTGACGGCGCTGCCGCTGTTCCACGTGGGCGCGCTGATGCCCACGCTGTGCTGCGTGTACGTGGGGGTGACGCAGGTGATCCTGAAGGCCTTCGACCCGAAGGCGGCGTGGGAGCTGATCCGCGAGGAGAAGATCAGCACCACGCTGCTGGTGCCGGCGATGCTGCAGTTCATGCAGGCGGTGTACGACCCGAAGCAGCACGACGCGCGCACGCTGCGCTGGGTGCTTTGCGGCGCGGCACCGGTGCCAGTGACGCTGATCAAGGCCTATGCCGAGATCGGCGTCGAGGTGCACCAGCTCTACGGCCTGACCGAAAGCTGCGGCCCGGGCTGCCTGATCATGGGCGAGGACGCGCTGACGCGGGCCGGCTCCACCGGCCGCGCCTACTTCTATACCGACCTGCGCATCGTCGACGTCGACGGCAGGGACTGCCCGCCCGGCGAACCGGGCGAGATCATCATGCGCGGGCCGCACAACATGGTGGGCTACTGGAACCGGCCCGAGGCCACCGCGCAGACGTTGCGTGACGGCTGGCTGCATACCGGCGACGTGGGCACGATGGATGCCGATGGCTTCGTCACCATCCGCGACCGCATCAAGGACATGCTGATCTCGGGCGGCGAGAACATCTACCCGGCCGAGGTGGAGAACATGCTGCTCGGTCACCCGCAGGTGGCCGACGCGGCGGTGATTGGCCTGCCGTCGCCGAAGTGGGGCGAGGTGCCGCTGGCCGTGGTGGTGCCGAAGAAAGGCGCCACGCTGGACGCCGCCGAACTGGTGGCCTGGTGCAAGGGCAAGCTGGCCACCTTCAAGCTGCCGAAGGCGGCGGTGGTGGTGGCCGAGATCCCGCGCAACCCCAGCGGCAAGATCCTGAAGCGGGTGCTGCGAGAGCAGTACCAGGACAAGGTGAAGGCGCCGGAGTAGCCCGGCGCGCGGCCTGGGCGCCGCACGGGAATCGGCGCCTTGCTGGCGTTGTGCTTGACGGTTGTGGTTCGTTGGCCCTGCCATGCCCAAGCCTTCTGGCCTCCCGGGCGTTTGCTGGCGCATCGCCGGGGACGTGTGACAGGCACGGCGCATGCGACACTCGCGTGACTGCCTGTGGGCAAGCTTTGAATCCCGCAGTCCGCACACCGCGCGGTGATCGACCTGCGGCCATCCGGATCACACATGACGCCGACGACCCGCAGAGTCCTCCAGGCCGTGCTGTACGAGTGCGGGGCCGTTGCAGTCGTCGGGCCGGTGCTCGGTTTCGCTTTCGACAAGCCTGCAGGTTCCACATTCCTGCTCGCGGTCGTTCTCTCCGCCATTGCGCTGTGCTGGAACTACGTCTACAACACCCTCTTCGAGCTCTGGGAGGCAAGACAGGCCGTGAAGGGACGAAGTCTCGCCCGGCGCCTGGCTCACGGTACGGGCTTCGAAGGCGGGCTGACGGTGATTCTTGTGCCCGTCATGGCGGCATGGCTGAACACTTCGCTGATGACGGCGTTTCTCGCCAACCTGGGTCTGCTCGCCTTCTTCTTCTTCTACGCGATCGCCTTCACCTGGCTGTTCGACAAGGTCTTTGGCCTGCCGCAGTCCGCACTCAGGCGCAGCGAGACCTGACGCCCTGCCGCGGCCGCGACCCCCGCCCGGCGCTGCCGCCGTGCCAAAGGCGGCCCGCGGGCTTAGCATGCGCTGCAAACAAAGCCAGCCCGATCCACGCCGCTGCCGATGCCTGCAACCTGCAAGACGCCATGACCTACAGGATCATCTATTCATCGGTCTCGTCGACGCCAATGCAGCAGGACGACCTGGAAGACCTTCTCGAACAGGCCCAGGGCAACAACAGCCGCAGGGGGATCACCGGTGCGCTGGTCTATGTGAACGGGGTCTTTCTGCAAATTCTCGAAGGCGAGAAGCACCTGGTGCAGCGATTGATGCAGTCGATATCCAGGGATTTCCGGCACGAGAGGGTTGCCGTCCTGCACGATGGCGAGGTGGCGATCCCGGCGTTTGCCGATTGGGACATGGCCTATGTCAGCGCCACGCCGGAAGAGGTTGCCAGGTGGGCGGGGCTGAGCGGCACGACAGGGTTGCCGCAGGTCCTTCAGGACATTCATCAGGATCCGCAGCGGGCAACTCAAGTCGCCAAGAGCATCCTGGCGGTGCTGGTCGATGGGCCCTCGCCACAACGCAAGGCGCATTGAGCATTGTTCATGCCGGTTCCCGTTGGAGCCAGGGCCGCGGGCCATCCTGTGCGCCGCCGATCGGCAGCAGACGCTCGACCTGCTCTGCTCGGGCCCGGCAACGCTGCAGCGCCAGCCTCGGCAGCCCAGGCATCACTACCCCCTGAAGCGAGGAGGCATTCCATGTCCACACCCGAAGAGCGCCTGGCCGAGCTCGGCCTCGTCCTGCCTGCGCCGCTGCGGCTGCCGCCCGGCTCCAGCCTGCCGTTTCCTTGGGTGCGGGTCGTCGGCACCAGGGCGGTCTTCTCGGGCCATGGCCCGACCGGGCCCGACGGCAGCCTGGCGCAGCCCTTGGGCAAGGTCGGCATCGATCTGAGCGAAGAGCAGGCCTATGTGGCCGCGCGGCTCACGGGCCTGGCCGTCCTTGCAAGCCTGCAGCGCGAGCTCGGCTCGCTCTCGCGCATCGCCTGCTGGACGCGCATGTTCGGCATGGTCAACTCGGCGCCGGGTTTCACACGCCAGCCGGCAGTCATCAATGGCTTCACCGACCTCATCGTCAGCGTGTTCGGCGCCGGCAAGGGAGCCCATGCACGCAGCGCAGTGGGTCTTGCGGAGCTGCCCTTCCGCATCCCGGTCGAGATCGAGGGTGAGGTCGAGTTGCTGCCGACCGCTGGCTGAGCGCAGTTGAGCCGCTGCCGGTCGAGCCGGCCGCGGATTCGCCCGGCTACAGGCCGTGGAAGCGCGCAAACTGCGCCAGCGGCGCACGTTCGACCGCAAACCGGTTCACCGGATGCGCGGTGTTGGCATGGCCGATCGACATGCCGCAGAACAGCATGCGCTCGTCGGGGATGCCGATGAAGCTGCCGACGGTCTTGGGGTAGACCGACCAGCACTCCTGAGCGCAGCTGTCCAGGCCCTCCTCGCGCAACAGCAGCATCACAGACTGCAGGAACATGCCCAGGTCAGACCACTGTGGCGGGCCCATGCGCCTGTCAACCGAGCAAAACAGCGCCAGCGGCGCGCCGAAGAACTGGTAGTTGCGCGCAAACCATTGCAGCCGGCGCGCCTTGTCCTCACGCGGGATGCCGAGCGCAGCGTACATGGCCTCGCCGAGCTGGAAACGGTAGTCGCGGTGCGGCGCCCACAACTCCTTGGGATAGATGTCGTATTCGGACTGCTCGGAGCGGTCGCCGGCCGCCACCTCCCGCAGCCGGCGCTGCATCAGCGCCTTGAGCTCGTCGAGCCTGGCACCGGCCACCACGTCGATGTACCAGGGCTGCACGTTGCCGCCCGACGGTGAGCGCGCCGCGGCCTCGAGCACGCGGCGGATGACCTCGCCGGACACCGGCGTGGGCAGGAAATCGCGCACCGAGCGGCGGCTGGCAAGGGCTTCGTAGACAGTCATTCAGATCTCTTTCTCGCGGGATCGCGCCCGCACAATGGGTGTTCAGGCGCCGGCTCGGCGGCCGGTGTCGCCGAGTGTAGCGAGCCGCCTCAGCGCGGCGGCGCTGCCGGCGCCGGGGTGCCGAGCATCGTCTGCGCCATGCCGGCCACCGAGGCCTTCAGCGTCGCCCAGCCGGCGTCGCTTTGCAGGTCGATGCCGCTGAAGACGCGGACCTTGCGCGAGCGCACCAGCAGGTACTGGACACCGGCCACGAGCAGCAACGTGATGCCGCGCAGCTGCGGCATGCGTTCGAATTCGGCACCGCCGAACAGCGCCTCCGCCTGGAAGCCCCACTGCTCGCGCTCGGCCACCAGGACGGCCGTCAGCTCGTTGCGCTCAACGGTCTCGGCCGCCAGGATCTCCAGCGTCAGCGGCCGCTCGCGCAGCGCGTCGATGAAGCGGTCGAAGAACAGCGCATAGCGCTGCGCCAGCGGCAGCGCACGCATGGCCTGGGCATCGTCGCCCAGCAGCTCCTGCACGCTCGGCCAGAACCGGCCACTCGAGCCCCAGCGCTGCAGCAGCTCGGGCAGGCCGCCAAAATAGCGGTAGATCAGCACCTTGTCCACGCCGGCCTCGCGTGCGATGGCATTGACGCCCAGCGCGCCGAAGCCGTCGCGGGCCAGCACCACGCCCACCGCGGCCAGGATGCGCTCTTCGGTGGCGAATCGGTCGCGCTGGCGCGCTGGTGCAGCGGTCTTCACGCGCGCAGGATATGCGCATCGACGCCGCGCCGCGGCGCCGGCGGGGCCGGCGGTGCATGGCCGACACGGGCCCACATCTGCAGCGTCTGGCCCGGCGCATCGGCGCCAAGCAGGCGTCGGATCTGCGCATGCGGCACGGCTTGTTCGGGGTACTCCTGCAGCGCCTGCTGCAGCGGCTGCATGACCACGCCCTTGGCGGTGGCGGCCAGCTGCACCCGCGCGAAGGCACGCCCGGCGTTGACCTGGGTGACCCGGTCGTTGCCTTCGCTCACCATCCACAGGAAGCCCGGCGTGGACGCGAGCTTCGCGCCGAAATCCTTGATCTGGCTGGTGGTGGCATAGTCGTCCGGGCCCGGCGCCTGGCTTCGGTCGAACAGGCCCAGGCGGTTCATCCAGACCACGGTCGGGTCGAGCAGGGTCAGCCCGTCGCGATGCTGCGCCACCTCCTTGGGGCCGACGCGCAGCACCTTGTAGGACTCCAGGATGGTGCGCGGCGTCACCATCTCGATGCGCCAGGCCTCGGCGGCCACGGCGCGCTGCTGCGTCAGCAGTTCGGGCTGGTCGGGCCCGGCAAAACCAAAGCGCAGCGGATGCGGCTTTACCGCCTCGGCCATGGCCAGCCAGGCCTCGGCAGACACCGGCCGCGCCAGGTCGTAGGCGGCGCGGTTGGTGTGGCGGATCAGGATCCGCGCGAACAGCGGGTCCTTGGCCAAGCCGGTATCGCCGACCAG
>JBEIHU010000011.1:0-35157 GCA_040381175.1 Burkholderiaceae bacterium | reverse complement strand
CCCGCCCCCCCCCCCCACGCTCCCTAGGCCTCGCCCTCGCCCACCGGCTCGGTACTGCCGGTGCCGAAGAACCCGCGGCCCTGTGCAAAGTAGACCTGCACCGGCTTCTCGTTGCGAAGAATGTCCAGCACGGTTTGGAGCATCGTGGAAGGCAAGTGCATCTTGATCGCCCCGCCCGAATCGGAGTCGGCCTCGAATTGCATGCCGGGGTCGTTGAAGCGGACATAGGCGATCACCGAACCTGTGGTCCCGTACAGGGTGATTTGCGTCCGGTTGGTCTGGTAACCCTCCGGGCCACCGTAGACGAGCACGTGGTACTTGGACACTTCGGCCATCCGGCACTCCTCTCTGCCCACCTGTTGAGCGACGAGGACAGCATAGGAGCGAACGGATGCACAGCCCGCACTGGACGCGCGGTGGCGAGCGCATCGATTGAGCCGACTCAACTTTCGGCGCTTGGCGCAGATCGTGGCGGACGACGCGCGCGCGGCCGGCGCGTGATCCGTTTGGCCAGACGGCGGCAGGTTCCGCGCAGCTGCAGCCAGCGTGAATTCGTCGCTGGCGTGGCCGACTGGGGCGTGTACCAGAAGCCCGGCGAACTGCAGCGCCTGCGGCAACAGGCCTGCAGCTGCTTCGCCGGCCTGCAGTTGCTGCCGGGCGCCGGTCACTGGGTGCAGCAGGAACGGGTGCAGGCCGTGACGCAGCTGCGGCTCGACTTCCTGGCCACGGCCCGGCCCCGATGCCGTCGCGGTTGCGCGCCGTGCTCGAGCAGACGCCGGGCAAGGCGCTTGCCGGTGGCCGGCACCGCAGCGCGGCGGCCAGGGGTCGACAGTCCTGACGGAAGCGGTTCCTACAATTGGCGGACACCCAGCGCCAAGGAGCCCGCAGTGATCGTCGAACGCATCTGGACAGGCAACGCCTACCGCAACTTCAATTACCTGGTGGCCTGCGGCGAAACCGGCGAGGCGCTGGCCATCGACCCGCTGGACCACGAGAAATGCCTGCAGCGCGCCAAGGTGCGCGGCTGGCAGATCACGCAGGTGCTGAACACCCACGAGCACGGCGACCACACCGGCGGCAATGCGGCGGTGATCGCCGCCACCGGCGCCAAGCTGCTGGCCCACCACAAGGCCGGCGGCCGCATCCCTGGCGTGGACCGCGGCCTGCAGGCCGGCGACGTGGTGAAGGTGGGCAAGAGCGTGGAGCTGGAATGCCTGGACACGCCGGGCCACACGCTGTGCCACGTGTGCCTGCGCGCGCATGGCGACCAGACGGCCCTTTTCTCCGGAGACACGCTGTTCAACGCCGGTGCAGGCAACTGCCACAATGGCGGCGATGTCGGCCTGCTGTTTGGCACCTTTGCCGAGCAGCTGGCCAAGCTGCCGGACGACACGTGCATCTACCCGGGCCACGACTACATCGAGAACAACCTGGGCTTCACGCTCGACCGCGAGCCCGGCAACGCCGCGGCCAAGGCGCTGCTGCCGCAGGTGAAGGGCCACGCGCCCGAGGCCTCTAAGGTCTGGACGCTGGGCGAGGAGAAGGCCTTCAACACCTTCTTCAGGCTGGGCAACCCGGCGGTCATCGCGCGCCTGCGCGAAAGTTTTCCCGAGCTGCCCGAACAGCCCGATGCGAAGACCGTCTTCACCAGGCTGCGCGAGCTGCGCAACAAGTGGTGATGGAAAGCGCTCGCCATGCAGCGTGACGCCGGGCTGAAGCAACGCATCGCCGCGCACCTTAGCGGCTTCGCAGTGCAGGCGGCGCATGCGCCGGGGCTGCGCAGCGCCGCGGTGGCGGTGGCCATCGCCGACGAGGGCGGTGGCGCCGCCTTGCAGGGCATCCGCGAGCCGGCTGGCTGGAGCACCGCGGCCGCGCTGCTGCTGACGCGCCGCGCCGGCAGCCTGCGCGCGCATGCCGGGCAGTGGGCGCTGCCGGGCGGGCGCATCGACGAAGGCGAGACGCCCGAACAGGCCGCGCTGCGCGAGCTGCGGGAGGAAGTGGGGCTGGTGCTGGATGCCGACAGCGTGATCGGCCGGCTGGACGATTTCGTCACCCGCTCGGGCTACGTCATCACGCCGGTGCTGCTTTGGGCCGGGGAGGCCCGTGCGCTGACGCCGAACCCGCGCGAGGTGGAAAGCATCCACCGCATTCCGGTGACCGAGTTCCTGCGCGGCGATGCGCCGATGCTGGAGCAGCGCGTCGACAGCGAGCACCCTGTGCTGCGCATGCCGGTGGGCGACAGCTGGATCGCCGCGCCCACGGCCGCGGTGCTGTACCAGTTCCGCGAGCTGTGCATCTGGGGCCGGGCCACCCGCGTGGCCCACTACGAGCAGCCGCATTTCGCCTGGAAGTAGCGCGGCGCGCGCTTGCATCCGCTGACGTCGCTGACATTTGCCAGTGCGCCCCGTGGGCGACGCGTCCGTCGAATGGACGCGTTGCACGGGACCAAGCTGCCCATCACGAAGCTCTGCCAGTCCCTGGCCGCGGCCGCCGGAGCTGGCCGGCACCTGCGCGGGCGTGTCGATCGGCCGCAGCCAGCCTGGCTTGTGCGGGCAGATCGACAGCGGGCGAGTCAGCGTGCCACCGGTGCTGGCCTACCCCGGCCCGCTGATCATCACCCAGCCGCGTGCGGTGGCTCGCGCGGTCTACCTGCACGCGCCGCCCGGCCATGCGAAGGACTGGCGCAAGCACTGCGTCGCCGGCGGCCGGCCGGTGTACTTCGTCAAGGAACCGTGGTTCCAGCGCCGCTACCTGGCGGCGCCGGCCCAGGGCCGTGGCAAGAGACACGGCAAGGTGCGCGACGACCGATGGCGCGCCGACGCGCGGTTCAGCGGCTGCGCACCACGCCGCCGCGTGGCACGGCCGCGTCGGGCCAGGCCGGGCCCTCGAACCACGGGTCGCCCTGCAGCGCAGCGCGCAGCATCGGCAGCGCGTCCAGCCCCCAGAACAGCCGGCCGTCGAGCTCGAAGCTGGGCACGCCGAACACGCCGCGTTCGATCGCCGCTTCGGTGTGCGCGCGCAGTTCGGCCTTTACCGCCTCGGACGCCGGGTCGCGCGGCGGCGCCACCGCCGCCGTCAGCGCCTGCAGCCGCTCGGGTGCATTGGCATCGGCGCCGCCGCGCCAGGCATGGCGCATCAGCAGCTCGACCACGCGGCGGTTTGGCAGCCCGCCGGTCGGTGCGCTGGCCAGGCCCAGCCGCAACAGCGCCAGCGGGTTGAACGGGTGCTGTGCCGGCGTGTCCAGCGGGATGCCCAGGCAATGCGCCTGCCAGGCTACCTGGCGGAAGGTCCAGGCACGCTTGGGCTCGATCTCGGCCGGTCCGAGCTGGCCCCAGCGGCCGAGCAGGCCGGCGAACAGCACCGGCCGGTAGTCGACGACGTAGGAGCATCCCTCCAGCGCCTGCGGCAGGTGCTCGAAGGCCAGGTAGGCATAAGGCGAGATCGGGTCGAACCAGAAGCTCAGCGTCTTCATCGGCGGTCTTCCTCAGGCGGGCCGGGCACGGCCGGGGCCGCGGCGCAGGCGCGCAGTTCGGGGTGTTGCCTGAGCCAGGCCTCGCGCCGCGCCGGCAGCACTTGCCAGACCGCGCGCTTGTCTGCATCGCTCATGCCGCCCCACCGGCCGATCTCCCGCAGCGTGCGCTGGCAGCCTTCGCACCAGCCGGTGGCGGCGTCCATGCGGCACACGTTGATGCAGGGGCTGGGCGTCATGTGCTCGCCACATCGGCCCAGGACGCGCCAGTCAGGCGCTGCAGCTGCTGCGGCGTCAGGCGGAACACGCCGTTGGGGTGGCCGGCCGCAGCCCAGATTTCGTCGAAGCGCTGCAGCTCGCGGTCTAGCAGCAGGGTTGGCTCGCCCTGCAAGGCCACTGGCGACACGCCGCCGATGGCAAAGCCGGTGCGTGCCTTCACGTACTGCGCATCGGCACGGCCCACCGGGCCGACGATCGACGCCAGCCGCCGCTCATCGATGCGCCGGTCGCCCGAGGCGATGACCAGCACCGCCCGGTCGTCGTCGCGACGGCGGAAGACCACGCTCTTGGCGATCTGGCCCAGCGCCACGCGCAGGGCGTCGGCTGCTTCCTGCGAGGTGCGCGCCGCGACATCGAGCCAGCGCGGTGCATCGCAGTGACCGAGTTGCCTCAGCGCCGCAGCCACGCGCTGGAAGCCCTCGGCCCGCGCCGCGGCTTCGGGCTGGGCAGGCCAGTTCGGGTTCGGGGTCGACATGGGCGCGGCAGCGGGACGTTGAGCTGAGACAAACACTTGCCATTTTGACCGATGAACCCATCGGTTCAGGGGATGGGCATACGCAGCCAGGGCGCCACAATCGGGCAAACAACAAGAAGAAAGATGCCTTCAGCCATCACCGCCATGGATCCGAACCCCCGACTGCAGCTCGCCAACCATATCCACCTGGGACTGATGCGCGAGCTCGGCCAGGGCATCGATGTCAGGCAGATGCTCGGCAGCCCGCTGTATGCCCGCGATGTGCTGCTGGTATGCAGCGCGTATCCGGGTACCAAGCTGCAGCGCCTCGGCGAGCAGTTCCGCGAGGCCACCGCCGAGTTGGTCGCCAGGCGTGCCGAACATCCCAGCGGCTGGCAGCGCCGCAGCTCGGGATTCGGCCTATCCAAGCCGGCTGCGCGCAGCAGCTACCCGGGCTTCGACGAATTCGTCGATTCGCTGCCCGCGACACGCCCGCCGGCCCGCCGCTGGCTGGTGCCGTCGACCTGGTTCGAGCGCTAAGCCGCCGGCGCGGCACCGCGCCAGCGTTGCAGCAGGCGGCGCAGGAACTTCAGCGTCAGCACGATCAGGCCGAGCATCAGTGCCAGCACCACGGCCAGCACGGCAAAGAACCACAGCGGGTGTTCCCAGGCCAGCCAAAGCATGGCCGGCACGGCGGCATCGCCGAGCAAAGACAGGCCGATGTTCGAGAACGGCTCGGGCGAGGTGTTCACCGCCGCGCGCGTGCCCGCCTTGGCAACATGGCTGGTGGCCGCCAGCGTGCCGCCCATCAGCCCGGCGATCAGCGCCCAGCTGGCCTGGTCGCCGCCAAACACCGCCGCGGCCAGCAGCGCGCCGGCGGGGATGCGCACGAAGGTCTGCACCATGTCCCACAGCGAATCCAGCCCGGGAATCTTGTCGGCGAAGAACTCCACCGCCAGCATCAACCCGCTGGCGCCGAGCAGCAGCGGCTGCTGCAGCACGCCCAGGCCCTGCGGTAGCTCGACCCAGCCCAGCGCACCGGCCAGGCCGGTCAGGAACACCACCGCATACAGCCGCAGCCCGCTGGCCCAGCCGAGCGCGGCGGCCAGCGCGAGCAGCTGCGTGGTGTCCAGATCCATCAGCCAGCCACGCCGTACACGCCGGCTTCTTGCCAGCCGAAGGCTTGCAGGTCCGGGCTGCGCAGATGGGCCTCGCTCGGCATCATGAATTCATCCAGCTGCGGCGGCGCGGCGGTGGTGCCGGCCAGCATGGCGTGCACCTGTCCGCGGTGGTGGGTCTGGTGGTTGAACAGATGCGCAAGCACGTGGCCGGCCCGGTCGCGCTGCACATGGCCGGCGCGCGGCATCTGCACCCAGGCGTCGACAGCGGTGGCATCCAGGGCGCGGCAGAAGGCCGCCAGCCGCAGGTCGCTGGCGCGCTGGCGCTGCTGCCATTCGGCGGCGCTGTCGCAGAGGCGGAAGGCGGCGTAGGCCTCGCGCAGGCCGCCCTCGCCATGCAGCGCGCCGAGGTAGTAGCCGTCCACCGCCAGGACGTGGTTCAGCGTGCCAGACAGGCTGGGAAAGAAGCTGGTGCGCGGCGCCGTCCAGTCGGCCGCCTGCAAGCTGGCCAGGGCCAGGCCCAGCCGGTGGTTGGACAGCGCGTTGGCATGCGCCTGGATGCGCAGGTAGTGGCAAAGGTCCATCGGCGGCTCCGGGCGTCGCGCCATTTTGGCAGAGCGCCCCGCAGCGCTGCCCGCGCGCCGGCTGCCAGGCTGGGGCAGCTGGAGGCGCCGATCAGCCCTTCCTGGCCTTGTCGGCCACCGGCGCGCCGGAGGCCTTCCAGGCGCCGAAGCCGCCTTCGATGTGGGCCACGCGCTCCAGGCCCATGTCCTGCAGCGTCTTCGTCGCCAGCGCCGAGCGCCAGCCGGCGGCGCAGAACAGCACCAGCTGCTTGTCCTGCGCGAACACCGGCTTGTGATACGGGCTCTCCGGGCAGGCCCAAAACTCGAGCATGCCGCGCGGCGCATGGAAGGCGCCAGGGATCACGCCGTCGCGCTCGAGCTCGCGCACGTCGCGGATGTCGATGAACTGCACGTCCTCGCGGCCATGCAGGTCGCGCGCCTCCTCGATGCTGTAGGTGGTGATGGCGGCGGTGGCCTCGTCGACCATCGACTTCACGGTTTTCTTCATCGTGTGCTCCTCGATCGGGAAAGTGCGGCTCAGAACGGGCCGCGGTTCAGCCAGCGCTCGATCTGCGCCTTGCGGTCGTTGCCCCAGAAGGGCTCGCCGTCGACGAAGAAGAAGGGCGCGCCGAACACGCCGGCGGCGATGGCCTCGTCGTTGGCCCGCCTCAGACGGGCCTTCCACTGCGGGTCGTTCCACGCCGCCTCGGCCGCATCGGCGTCCAGGCCGGCTTCGGCCGCCAGGCCGCGCAGCGCCACCGGCTGGCTGAGCAACAGCCCGCGGGTGAAATAGGCGCGCAGCCCGGCGCGCGCCCAGGCCACCGCCGCGCCGGCGTCATGGCCGTCGTGCAGCCACCAGAAGACGCGGGCGGCGTTGTGCGTGGGGATCGGGAACTCTTGCGGCTGCTGGTAGGGCACGCCTTCGAAGCGCGCCGAGCGGCGGAAGTCGCGCAGGCTGTACTCGCGCTTGATCGGATAGGCCGCCGGGCCCTTCAGCTCGGCCGCCTGGAAGGTGGCGCCCAGCAGGATGGCGCGCCAGCGCACCGTGCGGCCATGGCGCGCAGCCAGCGCCTCCACCCACTCGGACGCGATGTAGGAGTAGGGTGAAGTGAAGTCGAAATGGAAGTCGATTGGTGTCTTCATGGCTGGTACCTTAAGCGCTGGCGGGGCTGTCGTCCAGAGACCAGACCAGCATCGTCATCCGCGCTGGGGCAGTTCCGCCAGCGCGTCGATGGCCACGAGCACGCGCTGCGGCAGCAGCCGTCCGAACGGGCAGACGATGTGGATCGGCATCGGCTCGGGGCGGGACGAGGACAGCAGCTCGACCCGCTTGCCGCTTGCCAGCTCGGCCTGCATGATCATGTCGGACAGCCGGCACAGCCCGATGCCGAGCTTCAGCGCCTCGACCAGGCCTTCGCCGTCGTTGATGCACAGTTGCACCGGTCGCGTCAGCTCGATCTGGGTGCCTCGCTGGCGCAGCTGCCACGGCCGGCTCCGCCGCGAGGTCGGCAGGCCTCACATCACCAGCGCATGCGCGGCCAGGTCCTCGATGCATCGCGGCCTGCCTTGCACCGCCAGGTCGGCCGGGCTGGCGCACAGAACCAGCTGCCGCCGATCGACGCGCCCGACCGCCGCAAAGCCACCGTGCAGGGCGGGGGTGGCGAAGGCGATGAACTGCTGCAGCCCTCGCATTTGATTTTGGAACGAATGTCGTCAATCTAATGACATTGCATCGTCTTGCCGATCCACCAGCGCGACACGACACAGCCGTCCGTCGATCTTCCGCCGGAGCCGTTTCATGAACCCGAGCGTGCGGGCCCGGCCCAAGGCCACCGCCATCTGCGGCATCGAACACAGCACCTGGGCCTGCTCGAAAGAAGGCCTGAGCCAGCCGTCGGTGTGGCGCCAGACGCTGCCGCCCGGCGCGGCGTTGCCGCCGCACCGCTACGAATGCGACAAGCTGATGTGCCTCGCCGGCCAGGGCGGAGTCCGCAGCCAGGGCCGCGTTCAGCGTTTCGGCGCCGACGCAACGCTGGCGCAGCCCGGGGACCAGCTGCACCAGCTGTTCAACGTCAGCGACGAACTGCTGCAGCTGCTGGCCGTGCTTGTCGCCGCGCCGGCGCACACCGAACTGCCCGACCGCCAGGCGATCGGGCTGCCCTGGCGAACCTGAGCGTCAACGGCGGCACGCCGCGGCCAGCGCCGGCAGAGCGGCGGCCAGCGGCACCAGTGCCTGCGCCGAGCCCATCGTCGCCAGCGTCGCCGCCGTCACCGCGCACCACAGCAGCGGCACCACCCACAGCAGCGGAGAGCCGCCAAACAGCAGCAGCCAGCCCAGCGTGCCTATGGCAGTCGGGTCCGGCGCCAGGCCGAAGACCTCGGCCTGGTGCCAGGGCCGGCCGTCCAGCAAGGCCAGCAGCGGGTGGGCCAACAGCGCCCACAACAGCAAGCCCGAGCCGACACGCCGCCGCAGCGCCGATTGGCTAGGCGGCGACCAACCGAGGGCGGCCCGCAGCAGCAGCCCCAGCCCCTGCAGTGCAAATGCCGCAGCAAAGACCTCTGCCGCCCAGTTGATGGGCGCGTAGCGCTGCCACAGGAAGGCCCAGGCAACGAACAGCCAGAGCAGCCCCAGCACCAGCGCCTGGACACGTGGCGCCGCCTCGCGGCCGCGCCGCCGCAGGTGCAGCAGCCAGGCCCAGCCGACGATCGGCAGCAGCACAGGCAGCGGCCACCACGCGAGGTTCAGCGACTCGAACAGCCGCCAGTACAGGCGCGGCGCGAACATCAGGAAGTCCGACGGGCGGTAGGTCCACCATTCGCTCACGTCGGCGCGCTCAATCGACGAGCCCGCGCGCTGCGCGCTGCGGGGCGGGCGTTTGGCAGCGGTCCGGCGCGCTCACAGCGCGGCCACGTCGCGGGCCATGCGGCTGCGCAGCGCGGCGTCGGGCAGCGGGCCGCGGGCGGCAGCCATGTTCTGCCGCAGGTGCGCCACCTGGCTGGTGGCCGGGATCGCGCAGGTCACCGCCGGGTGGCTGAAGGCGAACTTCAGCGCCACCTGCGCCCAGTAAGTGCAGCCAATCTCGGCGGCCCAGGCCGGCAGCGGGTGGCGCGCAAGCTGGCGCAGCAGCGCGCCTTCGCGGAAGGGCCGGTTGACGATGACGGCAATGCCGCGCTGCTGTGCCAGCGGCAGCAGGCGCTGCTCGGCCTCGCGGTCGAGCATGTTGTAGCTGAGCTGCACGAAGTCGATCGGCTGGCTGCGCATCACCTGCTCGATCTCGGCCTGGCGCCGGCCCTCCGAGGTGGTGATGCCGACATAGCGCAAGCGGCCGGCCGCCTTCATGTCGAACAGTCGCGGCAGGTGCTCCTGCCAGGCCAGCAGGTTGTGCACCTGCATCAGGTCGAAACGCGACACGCCCCAGTGGGCGCGCGAGGCTTCCATCTGCGCCGGGCCGCGCGCGCCGTCGCCGACCCACACCTTCTCGGCCGAGAACAGCGCCGCCGGACGGCCGATTTGCGCCAGCGCGAAGCCAATTGTCGGCTGCGACGAGCCGTACATCGGCGACGAATCGATCATGCGCCCGCCTTCGGCAAAGAAGGCGCGCACCACCTCCACGCAGGCGGCGCGCGCGGCGGTGTCGGCGCCGACGTTGAAGGTGATCCAGCTGCCCAGCCCGACCAGCGGCAGCGCCTCGCCGCTGGACGGGATGGGCCGTGTCAGCGGCGCATCGGCCGCGGCCGCGCGCCAGGGCAGCGCCAGGGCGCCTGCCGCGCCCAGCAGCTGGCGGCGTGTCGGCAACGCAGGGCAACCGTTCGGCATGGCAAGGCTCTGAGCCGCGCGCCCGGGCATCGGTTCCGTCTTCACGCAGGCGGCGGCAGTGGCGACTGCGGGTACAGCTGCGCCAGCGCGTGGCGCAGCAGCCTGTCGATCACCGGCCGCAGCCGCGGCGCGAGCTCGGCCACGAGTTCGTCGCTGCCGGCGGCTGCGCTGCGCCCGCCCCACAGCGCCTGCAGCGTCGCCCTTTCGCCGGCCAGCGCGGCCTCGACCACCGGCTTCCAGTGGGCCGGGGTTTCGGCGCGCTCCCAATCGCCGCGGCCGCGGCCGAAGTGGGCCACCGCCAGGTAGCGCAGCAGCGCGGCTTCGAGCAGCGTGTCCAGTGCCTCTGAGTTCCAGGCGATCCACGACTTGTCGGTGCCGCGCACCAGGTTGACCGCGCGCGCCAGGCCGGCGGCGCCCAGCGCACCGAGCAGGCCGCCGGCGAGCAGCCCACCGCCCAGCGTCAGTCCGCCGGCGGCAATGTCGGCCTTCAGCCCGACCAGCGCGCCAGTAAGCGCGCCGCCGATCAGCGCCGCCTTGCTTTCGTCCATGCGCAGCGTCAGCTGGTAGTGGCTGGCCATGCGCTGCAGGATCTCGCCCTGCGCCTGGCCCGACAGGCCGTGCAGCTCGATCAGCTGCGCGGTGCTGGCGCGCACCTCGGCGTCGAGCTGCTCGGCCAGCGCCGCCTGGGCCAGCAGCGCCGGGTTGCGCTCGTCGGCGCGCAGGCCCAGCGCGGCACCCAGCTTGCGCATGCCGGCGCGCAGCCCGGGCGCATCGGCCAACTCCTGCCGCGCGGCGGTCAGCCGCGCCATGCTCTGCGCCAGCGCATCGACCGACGACTGGTAGCACGCCAGGCGGCCGTCGCGCCAGGCGGCGCTGAAGCGCTGCATCAGCGTGCGCTGGTCGCCCTGCAGGCATTCTTCGATGGCCTGCAGCAGCACCAGCTCCTGCACCCAGCAGCGCGCAAAGGCGTCCAGCGGCAGCACCTGAACCACCTGTTCGAAGGGTGCCAGGTGCTCGCGCCAGCGCTGCACGTCGGCCAACTCCAGCGCCGGCTCGCGCGGCATGCCCAGCTGGTTGAGCAGCACGATCACCGGCTTGCCGATCCAGCCAAGCAGCGCCATCTCGCTGGGCACGTAGGCGGCGGCCGCGGGTTCCTCGGCCGCGCTGACCAGGTACAGCACCACGTCGGTGGTTTCGGCCACGTGGCGAAGCGCCTGCTGGCTGGCCCAGAAGGGCCGGTCGCGCCAGCGGTCCCACACCTGGCTGAGGAACCAGCCCAGCGGGTTGCCGGACTGTTGCATGCGCCGCAGCAGCCGTACGCTGTCACCGAAGCCGGGCGTGTCCCACAGGCGCAGCGTCTCGCCCTTCGGCGTGCGCAGCATCTCGTAGGCGTCGGCGAACTCGGTGACATGCGGCGCATCGCGCACGTCGCCGACATCGCGGCCCAGCAGCGTGCGCGCCAGCGTCGTCTTGCCGACGTTGGTGTGCGACACCAGGCTGAGCTGCAGGCTGCGCGGCGGGTCGCTCTTCGTCATGCTAATGGGCCGGTGGTCGCTTGCAGCGCGCGGGCCAGTGCGTCCTCGGCTGCCGCTATGTCGCCCGACCGCAGGTCGACGAACACCGCGCTGCTGCCCGAGGCCCGAGCCAGGTCGGTCCAGGCCTGGCGGCGTTCAGCGCGGCGCGGCGAGGCCGCGCCGAAGCGCTGCACGAAGGCCGATTCATCGACCAGCGCCAGCGGCGGCGGCACTCTTGCAGCGGACAGCGCCTTCAGCAGCCGGCCCTGGATTTCGGGCTCCGGCGTGGCCGTCATGTCGAACAGCGCAAAGCGCCAGGCGCCGTCGCCGTGCAGCCCGGCCGGCGCTTCCTCGCTGCCATAGGCCACGGTGGGCGCGAGCTGCAGTTGCACCCCGTCGCCGAGCACCCGCACCAGCAGGGCGAGCAGTGCCGCTTGCGCCGCGCCGTCGGCGGCGCGTGCATGCGGCCAGACCTGCACCGGCGTGTGGCCGCCGCGCTGCTGGCGCAGCAGCCGCTGGAAGTAGGGCTCGGCCAGCGGCAGCGGCAGCTGCGCCTGCAGGCGGCGCGCGCGCAGGCCAGCCCACAGCGCCAGCAGCAGCCGCGGCATCAGCACCAGCAGCAGCAGCTGCAGCGCATACAGATGGATCCACGGTGCCGCCGAAGCCGCAGCCGCCTCGCCTGCCTGCGGCAGGCGCAGCGCCTGCAGCGCCGCGACATCGGGCAGGCTCTGGCCCGACAGCGCCAGCGCCGGCGCGAGCAGCGCGGACAGCAGCGCATGCACCGCGGCCGCATCGAGGAAGGTGCTCTGCCAGCCGACGCGGTAGTCCAGCACCAGGCCACGCAGGTACAGGCCGGCCATCACCCCCAGGCCGACGCCGGCAGCGGCCAGGTGCAGCAGCGCTGCCAGGCGCGCGCCGTACAGCGGCCGGCTGCAGGCGGCCCAGTCGGCGGCAAACTGCGTCCAGGCTGCGGCGCTGTCCCCGGCCGGCGCCAGGCCGCGCAGCCGCCAGCGCCGCCACCACGCACCCAGCAGCGGGCGCAGCGGCCCCGGCGAGCCCGAGCCGAGCACGCGGCGCAGCAGCAGCAGCGCATAGACCGCGAGGTTCCAGGCGGTCAGCGCCCAAACCGGCGGGGCCAGCAGGTTGATCAGCTGCGCGCTACCGATGTGGTCGACCGCCAGGCCCAGCAGCAGCCCGAGCGCAAGCGCCACCCAGGCCCACTGGCTGCGCCACGGCCGCAAGGTCCGCCAGCGTGGCAGCAAGGGGTCCAGCGGCTCCAGCCGGCGCAGTCCGGCCTGGGCACGCGCCACCAGGAAGGCCTCGGCCGGCGCCTGGCTGCCGACCGCCTGCAGCGCGCTGCGGCTGGCCCAGGCCCGGTCCGCATCGGTCCAGCGCGCGTAGCCGGTGGTCTCGAAGGCGCGCAGCAGCAGCACCTGGCCCGCGGCCGGCTCGTTCATGCGCCGAGTTGATGCGCCAGGTCGAGGAAGTCGGCGGCCACGAAGTCGAAGCCTGCGGGCCGCGCGGGGCGCGTCGGCGCGTCGGGGCCGAACTCCAGCGCGCGGTGCACATAGGCCGTGCGCAGCCCGCAGGCCCGGGCGGCCTGCAGGTCGCTGGTGTGCGCGGCCACCAGCATCAGCTCTTGCGGCGCGATGCCGAGGAGCCGCGCAGCCATCAGGTAGACCGCCGGATCCGGCTTGTACTTCTGGATCAGCTCGCCGGAGAGCACGCAGTCCCAGGGCAGGCCGGCGTTGCGGGCCATGTCCACCAACAGCGAGACGTTGCCGTTGGACAGCGTGCCGATCGGAAAGCGGCAGCGCAGCCGGTTCAGCCCGCCGACCGCATCGGGCCAGGGCATCAGCCGGTGCCACACCCGGTTCAGCTGCCCCAGCTCGTCTGCGCTCAACGACTGCAGGCCGAAGCGCCCCACCAGGCTGTCGAGGATCTGGCGGTGCAGCGTGTCGATGTCGGCCCAGGCCTGGCCGGCGCCGCGGGTGCGGTCCATCGCCGGCTCATAGCCGGCGCGCCAGGCATCGGCGAAGGCACCCCAGTCGACCTGCAGGCCCTTGGCGGCCGACAGCATCCGGCCTTCGCGCACGATCGAGCTGCGCCAGTCGACCACCGTGCCGAAGACATCGAAGACAAGGGCGCGCAGCGGGGGCGCAGAGGCGGGCATGTTCATGGCGTCGAGGCAGGAGTTTGGCCGATTCTGCCCCGCGCACGCAGCGCGGCCGCGGGCCGCGGCTACGAGCGGATGTAGTTCTCCAGCTGCTCGATCGTCGACTCGTGGTCGGCGATGATGTCGTCCATGATGTCGCGGATCGAGATCATGCCCAGCACCGTGCTGCCGTCGAGCACCGGCAGGTGGCGGATCTTCTTCTCGCTCATCAGGGCCATGGCCTCGCGCGTTCCGGTGGACGGCGCCACGTAGAGCACCTCGCGCGTCATGATGTCGCGCACCCGCGTGTCCCTGGAGCTGCGGCCCTGCAGCGCGATCTTGCGCGTGTAGTCGCGCTCGGACAGCACGCCGACCACCTTTCCCTGGTCCATGACCATCAGCGCGCCGACCTCGTATTCGGCCAGCAGCTGCAGCGCCTCGAACACGGTGTCGTCGGGCCGCGCGTGCCAGAGCGTGCCTTCGCGACCCTTGAGCAGTTCGGAAACGGGTTTCATCGCGGCCCTCCGTTCACACAAGGCACAAAGCCTACACAATCGCGGGGAATAGCGCCATGCCGACATGCCTGTCTGTTGCCAGGTGGGCGGCGCGCGGATTCCGGAGACGACACGATGAACGATTCGCCCACCCAGTCCTTCCGCGAGGCGCGCGACTTCCTGCTGGCGCAGCGCGGCCGTCACGACGCGGCCGTGGCCGGCTTCCGCTGGCCGCAGCTGCAGCACTTCAACTGGGCGCTGGACTGGTTCGACGTGCTGGCGCGCGGCAACCACGCCGCCGCGCTGTGGGTGGTCAACGAGGACGGCAGCGAGCAGCGCCTGAGCTTCGCGCAGATGGCGGAGCGTTCGAACCGCGTCGCCTGCTGGCTGCGCTCGCGCGGCGTGAAGCGCGGCGACCGCATGCTGCTGATGCTGGGCAACGTGGTGCCGTTGTGGGAGCTGACGCTGGCCGCCATCAAGCTGGGCGCGGTGGTCAGCCCCGCGACCACGCTGCTGTCGTCCGCCGACCTGGCCGACCGGGTGCAACGCGGGCAGATGCGCCACGTGATCGCCGACGCCGCTGGCGCGGCGCGCTTTGCCGAAGTGCCCGGCGACTACACGCGCACCATCGTCGGCGGCGCGTTGCCGGGCTGGACCGACTATGCGCTGGCCGATGCCGCGCCGGCCGATTTCCAGCCCGACGGCGCGACCCGCGCCGACGACCCGCTGCTGCTGTACTTCACCAGCGGCACCACCGCCCAGCCGAAGATGGTGCTGCACACTCAAGCGAGCTATCCGGTGGGCCACCTGACGACGATGTACTGGCTGGGGTTGCGGCCCGGCGACCTGCACCTGAACATCAGTTCGCCGGGCTGGGGCAAGCATGCGTGGAGCAGCTTCTACGCGCCGTGGAATGCCGGCGCGACCATCTTCGTGCTCAACCAGGCGCGCTTCGATGCGAAGTTCACCCTCGACACCCTGGTGCGCTGCGGCGTCACCTCGCTGTGCGCGCCGCCCACGGTGTGGCGCGTGCTGATCCTGGAAGACCTGGCGAAGTGGCCGGTGAAGCTGAACGAGGTGATCGGCGCCGGCGAGCCGCTGAACCCCGAGGTCATTGAACGCGTGCGCGCCGGCTGGGGGTTGACGTTGCGCGACGGCTACGGCCAGACCGAGAGCACCTGCATGGTCGGCAACCCGCCGGGGCTGGCGGTGCGCGCCGGCTCGATGGGCCAGCCGATGCCGGGCTACGGCATGGTGCTGCTAGATGCCGAGGACCGGGAATGCGACGAGGGCGAACTGGCCGTCAAGCTGCGGCCCGCGCCCACGGGGCTGATGGCCGGTTATGCCGGCGATGCCGACAAGACGCAGGCCGCGCTCGGCGGCGCCTACTACCGCACCAGCGACGTGGCGCGGCGCGATGCCGACGGCTACCTGTGGTACGTGGGCCGCGCCGACGACGTGTTCAAGGCCAGCGACTACCGCATCAGCCCCTTCGAGCTGGAAAGCGCGCTGCTCGAGCACCCGCTGGTGGCCGAGGCCGCGGTGGTGCCCAGTCCGGACGCCATCAAGCTGGCGGTGCCCAAGGCGTACGTCGTGCTCAAGCCCGGCCAGGCGCCGACGCGCGCAGCGGCACTGGACATCCTGCGCTTCCTGCGCGGCCGGCTCAGCGCCTACAAGCGCGTGCGCCGCATCGAGTTTGCCGAGCTGCCGAAAACCATCTCCGGCAAGATCCGCCGCGTGCAGCTGCGCCAGGCCGAGGACGAGCGCCGCGCGCGCGGCGAGCGCGGACCGCTGGAGTTCTGGGAAGAGGACTTCGGCGAGCTGAAGTGAACGCCGCAACCGGGCCGGCAGGCAGCCGACCCACCCCGCCCACGCTGCCGGAGAAGCAATGAGAGCCTGGATCACCGCGCTGCTGTTTGGCCTGGGCCTGCAGGCCCAGGCCTTCGACCTGCAAGGCCACCGCGGCGCGCGCGGCCTGGCGCCGGAAAACACGATCGTCGGCTTTGCGCTGACGCTGGCGCTGGGCGTCACCACGCTGGAGACCGACCTGGCCGTCAGCCGCGACGGCGTGCTGCTGATCTCTCACGACCCTGCCCTCAACCCCGACATCACGCGCGGCCCTGACGGGCAGTTCCTGGCAACGCGCGGGCCGGTGATCTGGCATACCGACTTTGCCGAATTGCAACGCTACGACGTGGGCCGCCTGAAGCCCGGCACGCGCTATGCGGCGCAATACCCGGAGCAAAGGCCGCACGACGGCGCGCGTCTGCCGCAGCTGGACGAGCTGTTCGCGCTGGTGAAGAAGTCGGGCAACACGCAGGTGCGCTTCGCGCTGGAGATCAAGGTCCGGCCCGATGCACCCGGCGAGACCATGGCGCCCGAGCCCTTTGCGCGCAAGCTGGTCGACGCGGTGCGTGCCGCCGGTTTCGAAGCGCGCACCACCATCTTGTCCTTCGACTGGCGTGTGCTGCAGGCGGTGCAGAAGATCGCGCCCGAAATCGGCACCGTCTACCTGAGCATCCAGCGGCCGCAGTTCGACAACATCGGTGCCGGCCAGCCGGGCGCGTCGCCGTGGACGGCCGGCATCGCCTATGGCGAGCATGGCTCGGTGCCGAAAATGATCCGCGCTGCCGGGGGGCGCATCTGGTCGAGCTTTCACCTCGACCTCGACGCGGCCAAGGTGAAGGAGGCAAAGGGCCTTGGCCTGACGGTGCTCGCCTGGACCGTCAACGATCCTGCCCGCATGGCGCAGGTCATGGACATGGGAGTTGACGGCATTGTCACCGACCGGCCCGACCTGCTGCGCGAGGAGATGAAGCGCCGCGGCCTGCCTTTGCCGACACCGACTCCGGTAGCGCCTTAGGAGCCCGACGCCGCGGTGGCAAACACCGACCGCAGCTTGTCCAGGTGCTGCGAATGGCATTGCGCGCAGGCCGGCACCGTGTCCGAACGCACCAGCAGCGCGAGCCCGTGGCCGCAGTCGTGGCAGGCTTATTCGAAGATCGGCATGGCTCTGTCCTTGCTGGGCCGCCATTCCGACCGCGGCGGCGCCCGCGCGGTATCGTCGGGCCTCCACGACGCAGGAGTTGTTTGATGAAGATCGCGTTTTTCGGCGCCGGGCTGATGGGCACCGGCTTCGTGCGCCGCGCGCTGGCCAACGGCTGGCAGGTGAATGTCTGGAACCGCAGCCCCGCCAAGGCCCAGGCCCTGGCCGCCCTGGGCGCCGCGCCCTGCGAGGATCCGCTAGCCGCGCTGCACGGCGTCGAGCGCATTCACCTGTCGCTGGCCGACGATGCCTCGGTCGATGCGGTGCTGGAGCCGCTGGCCGCCGCGATCCCGGCCGCCACCTGGATCGTCGACCACACCACCACCGCGGTGCGCCCCACCGCCGAGCGCGTGGCCCGCTGGGATGCCCGAGGCCGCCGCTTCGTGCACGCGCCGGTGTTCATGGCGCCGGCCCACTGCGCCGAAGGCAGCGGGCTGATGCTGGTGTCGGGCGACAAGGCGCGCCATGACGCGCTGCTGCCGGCGCTGCAGCAGATGACCGGCAAGGTCCTCTATCTGGGCGAGGCGGCCGAGCGCGCCGCAGCCTTCAAGCTGTTCGGCAACCTGACGCTGATCGGCATCCTGGGCGTGCTCGGCGATGTCAACCGTCTGGCGCATGCCGTCGGCATCTCCACCGAGGACGCCTTCTCGTTGTTCCAGCAGTTCAACCCGGGCCAGACGCTGCCGGCGCGCGCGGCGCGCATCAGCGCAGCCGAGTTCGACAAGCCGTCGTTCGAGATTGCGATGGCGCGCAAGGACGTGCGGTTGATGATCGAAGAAGCGCAGCGCGGCGGCGTCGACCTGTTCGTGATGCCGGGCGTGGCAGCGATGTTCGATGCCGCGATCGCGCGCGGCGAAGGCGCCTGGGACGCGGCCGCCGCGGCCCGCGCACCCAGCGGGGGCCAGGCATGATCGAACGGCACCTGGACATCCGCAGCGCCGACGGCGCCATGAACACCTTCGTCGTCCACCCTGAAGAGGGCGGGCCGCACCCGGTGGTGCTGTTCTACATGGACGCGCCGGGCAAGCGCGAGGAACTGCACGACATGGCGCGTCGCCTGGCCACCGTGGGCTACTGCGTGCTGTTGCCCAACCTGTACTACCGACACACGCGCGACTTCAGCCTGAAGGAACGCACCGACGCCGCGATGGCCGAGATGTTCGGCCTGATGAACACGCTGGACGCCAGCACAACGCGCTGCGACACCCAGGCACTGCTGGACTTTGCCGACGCGCTGCCGCAGGCCGATGCCACGCGCATTGGCGCGGTGGGCTACTGCATGAGCGGGCCCTTCGTGATGTGGGCCGCCGCGGCCTTTCCCGGGCGGCTGGCCTGCATCGCCTCGATCCACGGTGCCAACATGGCCACCGACAAGCCGGACTCGCCACACTGCATGGCGCCGAAGATCCGCTGCGAGTGCTACTTCGCCTGCGCCGAAATCGACCGATGGGCGCCGCCTGCCGACATCCAGACGCTGCAGCAGGCCCTGCTGGCCGCCGGCACGCCGCACCGCATCGAGTGGTACGCCGGCGCGGAGCACGGCTTCGTGTTCCCGCAACGCGCCGGCATCTACAACCGCGATGCCGCCGAGCGCCACTGGGAGCGGCTGTTCAGCCTGTTTGGCCGGCATCTGCAGCCGCAGCAGGCTTGGCGGGCCTGAGCCCTGTGCGACGGACCGCCTGCGGTCGCGGCGCAAGCCGCGACAGGCGTCTGCGCTGCGGGCTGCTGGCTTGCGGATTGTCCTGCCGGGCAGCGGGCCGGTGCCGCACGGCTGTCCAGGACGGAGCGCTGCGCGGCGAGTACCGCTCCCATGGCAAGAACCTGGTCGACCCGCCGCCGGGCGAAGCCGCCGACACCCTCCTTGGCCTGCAACTGGAAGGCCCGGCGGCGCGCGAGCAGTACCGGCGCGTGAAGGCGCGCAGCGTTCGCGACCCCAGGTCGGACGACGATTGTTCCCGCAGCAAGACGCAGGGCGCGTCGCGCTGCACCGAACCGGACGCAGGCCGAGGTTGGCCCTGCGAGTTCGGCATCCAGCTCGATGCCCCCAGGCTGGTGCCGGGCGCGACCTGCTGAGGGCTCGTGTCGAGGAGGTCAGCGGCGCAGCAGGCCGCCGAGCAGATCGCCGAGGCCGCCCAGGTCGCCGGGCAGCTGCCCGCCGGGCGTGAGCTGGTCCACCGCCTGGGGCAGCAGCTGCGACAGCTGCGCGCCCAGGTCGCCGGTGGAAAGCCCCATCTTCTCGGCCATCTGCGACATGCCGTCGTTGCCGAACACGCTTTGCAGCTGATCAGGCGTGATCGGCAGGTTCTGGCCAGTGCCCACCCAGGAGTTCACCTGCTCGCCCAGGCCGGCTGCCTGGAACTGCTGCAGCAGCGCGCCCAGGCCGCCGGCGGCACCTGCGCCCTGGCCACCCTGCCCAGCCCCCGCGAGCATGCCGATGACCATGTTCAGCAACTCGGCCTGGCCGCCGTCCGCGCCGCCCTGTCCGCCCTGTCCGCCCAGCGCGCCCCCTACGATGTCCAGCAGCCCCATGTTCATCCTCCGGTTGTGGAAGGCAGATTCTGCTGGGCCCGCCGGTGGCTGGCAAGCCACAGCAGCGCCGCGCCGAGCAGGCCCAGCGGCAGCAGCGAGCC
Source organism: Burkholderiaceae bacterium (assembly GCA_040381175.1). Taxonomy (GTDB): domain Bacteria; phylum Pseudomonadota; class Gammaproteobacteria; order Burkholderiales; family Burkholderiaceae_C; genus Rubrivivax. The sequence goes on along the minus strand of JBEIHU010000011.1, from coordinate 15,618 downwards.
CAGGTTCATCGAGGTCCAGCCGCCGGTGGTGACCAGCGCGCCCGAGCTGAACGAGGTGATGGTCATCATGGTGAAGACCCAGAAGTCCATAGCGCCCTGCGCGGTAGTGCGCTCTTCGGGGCGGTAGGCCTCGGTCAGCAGCGTGGTGCCGCCGATGTAGAGGAAGTTCCAGCCCACGCCCAGTGCGAACAGCGCGCCCAGGAAGTGCATCAGGTCGGTGCCCGACAGCGCGAAGGCGACACAGCCGACGTTGAGCAGCAGGCCCACGGTCATCACCGGCAGCGTACCGAAGCGCTTGATCAAGTGGCCGGTGAAGAAGCTGGGCACGAACATGCCCAGCACGTGCCACTCCAGCACCAGCGCGGCATCGGAGAAGGGGTGCGAGCACTGCGCCATGGCGATCGGCGTGGCTGCCATCAGCAGGTTCATCACGCCATAGCTCAGCGCCGCGGCAGCCACGGCGATGATGAACACCGGCTGGCGCGCGATTTCGCTCAGCCGCCGGCCGCCGGCTGCCTGCGCCGCCGTCGGCAGCGGCGGGAAATGGATCAGGCTGACCAGCAGCAGCGCCAGCAGCGCCACCGCGACCAGCGACAGGTAGGCGCCTGTAAAGGGCTGCGGCAGCAGCTCGCGCGTGGCCGAGGCCAGGTTCGGCCCGAACACGCCGCCAATGATGCCGCCGGCCAGCACCCAGGAGATGGCCTTCTCGCGCGCCGCCGCCGGCACCAGCTCGGCCGCCGCAAAGCGGTACAGCGAGCCGTTGGCCTGGTAGTAGCCGGCCAGCACGGTGCCCAGCACCAGCAGCCCGAAGCTGCGCTGCCAGGCTGCGTAGGCGCACAGCGCCGTGGCGGCAATGGCCCACAGCAGCCCCACCTGGAAAGCGCGCTTGCGCCCCACCTTGCGCTGGTGCCGCGCCACCAGCGCGGTGCTGAGCGCGCCGCCGGCCACGTAAGCCGTCAGCGGCAGCGTGGCCATCCAGGCCGAGGGCGCCAGCTGCAGCCCGACCAGGCCGTTGATGGCGATGAAGACCACGTTGTTGGTCAGGAACAGGCCCTGGCACAGCGTCAGCAGGAAGAGATTTCGGTTCATGGTTGCTTGAGTCCCGCCCAGGCCAGCACCGCCAGCGGCGCAGTCTCGGCGCGCAGCACCCGATCGCCCAGCCGGGCGCGAATGAAACCGCGCGCCAAGGCTGCATGCTCCTCGATGCCGGACAGGCCGCCCTCGGGGCCGCTGAGCGTGAGCAGGGCCTGTGCGCCGGCCGCCACCCGGTGCAGCGCGGCCACGCCTTCGCCCGGGCTGAGCAGCAGCCGCAGCCCCTGCCCGGGCAGCTGGGCGAGAAAGGCGTCGAGCGTCTGCACCGCGGCCACCGCGGGCACGCGGGTACGCCCGCATTGTTCGGCCGCCGCCGCGGCGATGCCTTGCCAATGGGCGCGCTTGCGCAGCGCGCGGTCGCCCGCCAGGCGAAGCACCGAGCGCTCGCACAGCAACGGCTGGATCGAGTGCACGCCCAGCTCGGTGGCCTTTTCAACCAGCAGGTCCATGCGCTCGTTGGCCGGCATGCCCAGCGCCACCATCACCGGCAACTGCAGTTCGCGCTCGACCGGGTCGAAGGATTCGACCCGCACGCGCACCTGGCTGCGGCCCATGTGCAAAACCGTGGCCGCCCATTCGCCGCCGCGGCCGTCGAACAGGCGCAGCCGGTCGGCGGGCTGCAGCCGGCGCACCTGAACATGGCGCGTGGCGGCGGCTGGCAGGTCAATTTCGGCATCGCGCTGCAAGGCAGCGTCAAGGTACAGGCGAACGGTCATCACCCGCAGTGTGCACCACGGCCCAGACCCGGCTCATACGGACTTTTCTTCAGCCGAATCAAGGCGAAGATCGCTTGAGCATCTTCGAAGGCGACCCCAGATCAGGTGATCGAGGCGTAGGCGTCGCGAAGCACTCGGGCCGAGTGTTCGAGCGCGGCGCGCTCGCCCTCGTCCATGGCCGGCGCCACCACACGCGTGCCGCCCTGCCGGCCGACGACGGTCGGAAGCGACAGGGCCACGCCGCGCAGGCCGAGCACGCCTTCCTGCATGCGGGACACCGTCAGCACCCGCTGGTCGCCGCGCAGCATGCTGCGCAGCAGCTGCGCGGTCACCAGGCCGATGGCATGGTTGGTGAAGCCCTTGCGCTGGATCACCTCGTAGGCCGCGCCGCGCACCTGCTGAGTCACCGCTGCCTCCTGCGAGCGGCGCCATCCCGGCCAGTCGCGCAGCGGCACGCCACCGACATCGGCGCTGGACCACAGCAGCACCGACGAGTCGCCATGCTCGCCCAGCACCTGGGCATGCACCGAGTTCGAATCCAGGTGCAGCTTGTGGCCCAGCATCTGGCGCAGCCGCGAGGTGTCGAGCATCGTGCCGGTGCCCAGCACGCGCTGCGGCGGCAGCCCGCTGGCCTCGACCAGCACCCGTACCAGCACGTCGACCGGATTGCTGACGACCACCACGGTGCCATCAAAGCCGGCCAGCGTGCGGCCGATGTCGCGGGCAACGCGGGCATTGTCACGCAGCAAATCGAGCCGGGTCTCATCGGGGCGGCCACCGCGCCCGGCGGCCACCACCACCACCTGGGCCTTGCGCATCTCCTCGACGCCCGCCGTGCGCACCTTGCAGGCCGGATAGAACCAGGCGCCATGGGCCAGATCCATGACCTCGCCTTCGGCACGCGCGGCGTTCAGGTCGTGCAGCCACAGCTCGTCGGCCGCGCCCGAATGCAAGGTAGAGATCGCGACGCTGGCGCCGACCGAACCGACGCCGATGATGCCTACCCGGTTGTGCATGCGGCCACCTGCTCCGAAAGGCGCCGATTCTGCATCGGCCGCGCCCACGGCGCGGGCGAGGTTCAGATTTCGCTGAACTCGCCCTTGGCCCAGCCGTCGCGCAGCTTGAACTTCTGGATCTTGCCCGAGCCGGTGAGCGGGAAGGCGTCGAGCTGGAACCAGTGGCGCGGCGTCTTGTGCGGCGAAAGATGCTCGCGCACGTAGGCGACCAGCGCCTCCTTGTCGATCGCCTGACCGGGCTTGGGCCGCAGGAAAGCCGCCACCTGTTCGCCCCACTTGGCATCGGGCAGGCCGACCACCGCCACCTCGGCCACGCTGGGGTGCTTGAACAGCAGCTCCTCAAGCTCCTTCGGATAGATGTTTTCCCCGCCGCGGATGATCATGTCCTTCAGGCGGCCTTCCACCGTGCAGTAGCCGCGCGCGTCCATCGCGCACAGGTCGCCGGTGTGCAGCCAGCCGTCGGCATCGATGGCCGTGGCCGTGGCTTCGGGGTTCTCGAAGTAGCCGTGCATCACGTGATAGCCACGGGTGCAATATTCGCCCACCTGGCCCACCGGCAGCGTGGCGCCGCTGGCCGGGTCGATGATCTTCACCTCCACGTGAGGCATCGGCGTGCCGATGGTGCCGGCCTTGTCCTCGACGGTGTCGTCGGGCCGGGTCATCGACGCCACGGGCGAACACTCGGTCTGGCCGAAGACGATCGTGAAGGGCGCGCCCAGCTGCTGCTCGAAGCGCCGCACCAGCGCCTCGGGCACCAGCGAGCCGCCCGAGCAGATGGCCTGCGTGCCCGACAGGTCGGTGGCGGCAAAGGCGGGATGCTCCATCATCGCCACCAGCATTGTCGGCACGCCGATCATCGCGTTACCGCGGTAGCGGCCGAACAGCTCGAGCACCAGCCCGGGCTCGAAAGCCTCCACCAGCACCTGGGTGCAGCGCTGCGACACCGCGCCGATGACGCAGCACACGCAGCCGCCGGTGTGGAACAGCGGCATCGTCGTCACCCAGACGGCGCCGTCCGGCACGCCCATGCGGTGGGCCGTGTGCGCGCCGTTGTTGACCAGGCCGCGGTGGTGCAGCAGCGCGCCCTTGGGAAAACCGGTAGTGCCCGAGGTGTACTGGATCATCACCGGATCCATCGGGCTGACCGCCGGCAGCACGATGCCCGGCGCGTCACCGCCGGCGAGGAACTCGTCCCAGGCGTCCAAGCGGATCACCTGGCGCAGCTCGGGGCAGTTGGGCGCCACCTGCTGTACCGTGGCATGCATCGGGTTGCCGCGGAAGCTGTCGACGACGAAGATGCCGGCCGAGCGCGACTGCCTGAGCACGTATTCCAGCTCCTGCGCGCGAAAGGCCGGGTTCACCGTCACCAGCACCATGCCGGCCAGCGCACAGCCGAATTCCAGCATCACCCACTCGGGCAGGTTCGGCGCCCACACCGCAACGCGCTCGCCGGGCTCGAACTGCGCGCGCAACGCCTTCGCGGTGCGCAGCGTCTGCGCGTACAGCTCGGCATAGGTCCATTGGCGGCGCGCGGCCGGGTCGGGGACGCCGGCGATCAGCGCCACCCGCTGCGGCGTGGTCTCGGCCGCCCAGGCCAGCAACTGGCCGAGCGTGATGTCGCGCAGCGGCGGTTCGGTCGGGCCGGCGGCGTGGGACAGGGTCAGTGTCATGGTGGCGTTCCCGTTCAGTGCAGGGGTTCACGCTAGCACGTGGCCGCCCCGGCGCAAGTGCGGCGAATCCCGCAGCGGCCGGTCCGGCCGGCGCCTCGAGCGCGGACGGCGGGCTGGCCGCCGGTCGGGTGCGCAAGATCGACCGCAGCTTGCCGCGCCAGCCGCACCGCCACCCCTTCGACCGTCTGTGCCGCGCCGGCAAGATCGAGCTGGAGCGGGTGCCGCAGGGCAACCCGGCCGAGCGCATCCGCGCCGCGGGCGCCGGCATCGGCGGCTTCTTCAGGCCCGCGGGCCTGGGCACCGGACTTTGGCGGTGCACAACATCGGCCCGGTGACGGCGATGGCCGCGCGCATCACCGTGGCCAGCGTGCACGCGACGGTGGAGGCGGGCGCGGCGTGCTGGGCGCCTTCCAGGTATCGGCCGGCAAGAGCAAGATCGTGCCGCGCTGCAGCCACCCGCTCACCGGCCTGGGCTGCGTCAGCCGCATCTACACTGCCCTGGTGGTGCTGGACATCACGCCGGCCCGAGCGCCGAAGCGCTGCAGGCGCTGAACGCCGTGCCTTTGCTCTTCCCGGAGACCCGACCATGAACCAAGCCTTCATCTGTGACGCCATCCGCACCCCTTTCGGCCGCTACGGCGGCGCGCTGTCCTCGGTGCGCACCGACGACCTGGGCGCCATCCCGATCCGCGCGCTGATGCAGCGCAACCCCAAGGTCGACTGGCAGGCGGTAGGCGATGTGCTCTACGGCTGCGCCAACCAGGCGGGCGAGGACAACCGCAACGTGGCGCGCATGGCCGCGCTGCTGGCCGGGCTTCCGGTGGAGGTGCCGGGCGCCACCATCAACCGGCTGTGCGGTTCGGGCCTGGACGCGGTGGGCAGCGCGGCACGCGCCATCCGCTGCGGCGAGGCGCAGTTGATGATCGCTGGCGGTGTGGAAAGCATGAGCCGCGCTCCCTTCGTCATGCCCAAAGCCGAAAGCGCCTTCTCGCGCGCCAACGCGGTCTACGACACCACCATCGGCTGGCGCTTCGTCAACAAGCTGATGAAGGCGCAGTACGGCGTCGATTCGATGCCCGAGACGGCAGAGAACGTGGCCGAGCAGTTCAAGATCGAGCGCGAGGCCCAGGACCGTTTGGCGCTGGCCAGCCAGCTGAAGGCGGTGGCGGCGCAGAAGAGCGGCTTTTTCGAGCGTGAGATCACTGCAGTGAGCATTCCGCAGAAGAAGGGCGATGCGCTGGTGGTGTCCAAGGACGAACACCCGCGCGAAACCTCGATGGAAGCGCTGGCCAAGCTGAAGGGCGTGGTCAAGGCCGAGGGCACGGTGACCGCCGGCAATGCCAGCGGCGTGAATGACGGCTCCTGCGCGCTGCTGTTGGCAAGCGAAAGCGCCGCCGCACGCCACGGCCTGAAACCCCGCGCCCGCGTGGTCGGCATGGCCACGGCAGGCGTGGCGCCACGCATCATGGGCTTCGGCCCGGCACCGGCCGTGCGCAAGGTGCTGGAGTTGACCGGCCTGAATCTCAAGCAGCTGGACGTGATCGAGCTCAACGAGGCCTTCGCCGCACAGGGCCTGGCAGTGTTGCGTGATCTGGGCATCGCCGACGACGACCCGCGCGTCAACCCCAACGGCGGGGCCATCGCGCTCGGCCACCCGCTCGGCGCCAGCGGCGCGCGGCTCGCGACCACCGCGCTGAACCAGCTTGAAACCGTCGGCGGCCGATACGGCCTGTGCACCATGTGCATTGGCGTCGGCCAGGGCATTGCGCTGATCATCGAACGCATCTAGCGCTCTTCCCGCACCGCCTTCAGCACCTCGATGACCTGCCGGATCGCGCCCTCGTCGGCACCGACGCGCCAGGCCAGACCCAGCGGGCGCCACAGCGCCGGCCGCAGCGCGCGATAGGCGATACGTGGGTCGGCCGCCGCAGCCTGGCCCTCCAGCGGCAGCAGCGAAGCGCCCCAACCCGCAGCCACCAGGCTACGGATCGCGTCGTTGTAGTTGAGCGCAATGCGCGGCGTCGGCCGCTGCCCGGCGCGCGCGAACCAGGCGTCGGTCAGGCGTGACAAATGGGTGCTGCCATCGTTCAGCAGCAGCGGCCGGCTGGCCAGCCAGGCCGGTGTCAGGCGCGCCGGCGCATCCCAGCCGGCCGGCACCACGGCCAGCACCGGATCGCGCCGCCAGGCCTGGATGCGCACCCCTGCCAGCGGCGGCTGCGGCAGTGCGACGATGCCGATGTCCAACGTGCCGGCGGCCAGGCGCGCCAGCGTCTCGGCCGAGGTCGCCACGCTGACCTGCAGGTCGATGCCCGCATGCTCGCGTGCCAGCTCGCGCAGCGCGCTCGGCAGCAGGTGCGCGATCGCGCCGGTGCTGGCGCCCAGGCGGACGCGGCCGCGCTGCCCCTTGGCATGCAGGCGCACGTCGGCCACCAGCTCGTCCAGATCGGCCAGCAGCCGGCGCGAGCGCGCGGCCAGCACCTGGCCGGCGCTGGTGGGCGCCACGCGCCGGCCACGCAGCAGCAAGGCCACGCCGAAGCGCGCCTCGAGTTCGGCCACGTGCTGTGTCACCGTCGGCGGCGCCAGGTGCAGCGCCCGCGCCGCCTGCGCGAAGCTGCCCAGCTCGGCCACCGCCAGCAGCGTACGCAGGCGGTCCAGGTTGATCTCGCGCATCGGTGCTCCGTTCGTGAAACGTGAATGCCAAGTTTGTCAGATTCGACTTTCCTGCATGTCCGTGCCGAGCGAACATGCTCGTCCCGAAGGAGGACTCGCGATGGCCCACCGGATCTACGTCGACGGCGACCAGGGCACCACCGGATTGCAGATCGTGCAGCGGCTGCGCGCGCGGGCCGAGCTGCAACTGCTGACGCTGCCGGAAGCGCAGCGCAAGGACCCTCGGCATCGCGCGCAGATGCTCAACGCCTGCGACATCGCTCTGCTGTGCCTGCCCGATGCCGCGGCGCGCGAGGCCGTGTCCTGGGTGCACAACCCGCAGGTGCGCATCCTCGACGCCAGCTCGGCCCATCGTGTGCATGCCGACTGGGTCTACGGCCTGCCCGAGCTGCATGCCGGCCAGGCGTCGCGCATCGCCGCGGCACGCCGGCTCAGCAATCCGGGTTGTTATGCCAGCGCAGCGATCTCGCTGCTGCGGCCGCTGCGCGACGCGGGCTTGCTGGCAGCCGACCATCCGGTGGTGGTGCAGGCCTGTTCCGGCTACAGCGGCCGCGGTCGCGACGGCATCGAGGCCTACGAGGGCGCGCAGGCGGCGGCGCAGCCGCCTTTCCAGGTCTATGCGCTGCAGGGCGACCACAAGCACGTGCCCGAGATCCAGCAGCATGCCGCCCTGGCGCGCCCGCCGCTGTTCCTGCCGAGCTGCGGGGCCTATTCCCAGGGCATCGTGCTGACGATCGCGCTGCACCGGTACCTTTTGCCACGCGAGGCCACGCCCGCGCGCATGCACGAGGCATTGCGCTGGCACCATGCGGCATCCGCTGCGGTGCAGGTCGTGCCGCTGGACGAGAGTGCGGCACTGAGCCATCTGGACCCGCGCGCGCTGAATGACACCGATTGGCTGCGGCTGATGGTCTTCGCCGACCGCTCCGGCACGCAGATCCTGCTGGCCGCGGTGCTGGACAACCTGGGCAAGGGCGCGGCGGGCGCGGCGGTGCGCAACCTGGAGTTGATGCTGGGCATCGCGGACCCGTCCACCGCCTGAAGCGTCGGGGCGCCCGGTCCGGACGACTGCGGCAGAATCGGGTTGCCTGCGATCGCGCCGTCTACTGCCGCCCATGCTCGAGAACCCGCGCCACACAACCCTGCTCATGACCCTTGCGGTCGTGTTCATCCTGGCCGGCTGCGGCAAGGAGGCGCCCAAGCCGGCGCCGGCGCCGCCGGAGGTGAGCGTCGTCACCATCAAGCCGCGCCACATCGAGATCTCCGCCGAGTACATCGCGCAGACGCAGAGCTCGCAGGCGGTGAACATCCAGGCGCGCGTCTCGGGCTTTCTCGACAAGCGGGTGTACAACGAGGGCTCGGTGGTCAAGGCCGGGCAGGTGCTGTTCCGCATGGACCAGAAACCGTTCCAGGCGCAGCTGGATGCGGCCAATGCCGCGCTGCAGCGCAATCAGGCGGCGCTGACGGTGGCCACGGCCAACCTGAACCGCACCAAGCCGCTGGCGGCAAAGAACGCGCTGTCGCAGAAGGACCTGGACGATGCACAGGGCCAGTACGAGCAGGCGGCGGCCGCCGTCGAGCAGTCGAAGGCACAGGTCGAAACGGCCAGGCTCAACCTGAGCTACACCGTCATCAGCTCGCCCGTCACTGGCGTCAGCAGTTATGCGGCGGTCGCCGACGGCAGCTACCTGAGCCCGCAGAACGCACAGCTGACCACGGTGTCGGTGCTGTCGCCGATGTGGGTGAACTTCAGCCTGTCGGAGAACGAGTTCCTGCGCGTGCAGAACGAAATCCGCGACGGCCGGCTGCAGCTGCCGCCGGACATGAACCTGACGGTGGAAGTCGTGCAACCCGACGGCAGCGTCTTCCCGTTCAAAGGCAGGATCACCTTCGCCGATCCGTCCTACAACCCGCAGACGGGCACCTTCCTGATCCGCGCCACGGTGGACAACCCGAAGGGCGTGCTGCGCCCCAACCAGGACGTGCGCGCGCGCCTGAAAGGCGGCCTGCGGCCGAATGCCGTCCTGGTGCCGCAGCGCGCGGTACAGCAGGGGACCAAGGGCCATTTCGCCTGGGTGGTCAACGCGCAGGGGCTGGCCGAGCAGCGCCCGCTGGTGCTGGGCGACTGGTACGGCAACGACTGGTTCGTCAACGAAGGCCTGCGCTCCGGCGACCAGCTGGTGGTGGACGGCGGACAGCGCCTGACGCCCGGCGCCAAGGTCGTCATTGCGCAGGCCGACGGCGTGCCCAGGGCGGGGGGCACGGCGGCCTCGGCCGCAAGCGCCGCACGCTAGCTCGGCGCGCGCATGTTCTCCCGCTTCTTCATCGAACGGCCGATCTTCGCGGCGGTGGTCGCGATCATCCTGTGCCTGGCCGGGCTGGTGTCCATGATCCAGCTTCCGGTGCAGCAGTACCCGGCCATCACGCCGGTGCAGGTGACGGTGCAGGCCAGCTACCCCGGCGCCGACAGCAAGACGCTGGCCGACAGCGTGGCCTCGCCGATCGAGGCGCAGATCAACGGCGTGGACAACATGCTCTACATGAGCAGCACCGGCTCGGCCACCGGCCAGCTGGTGCTGACCGTGTACTTCTCGCTCGACACCGACCCCGACATCGCCCAGGTGCAGGTGCAGAACCGCGTCAACCTGGCGCTGCCCACGCTGCCCCAGTCGGTGCAGCAGCAGGGCGTGTCGGTGCAGAAGAAGAGCTCGTCCATCATGATGCTGGTGGCGGTGACCGGCAAGGACGGGCGCTACAGCCCGAACTACGTCGCCAACTATGCCAACGTCTACGTGCTCGACGCGCTCAAGCGCGTCAACGGCGCCGGCGAGGCGCAGATCATGGGTGTGCCCGACCAGGCGATGCGCATCTGGATGAACCCGGACCGCATGGCCTCGCTGGGCATCACCACCAGCGACATCGCCAACGCGGTCAACCAGCAGAACGCGCTGTTCGGCGCCGGCCAGGTGGGGCAGGAGCCTGGCAGCGGCAACGTGCAGCTGACCTTCCCGGTGGTCACGCAGAGCCAGTTCAGCGACCCGCGCCAGTTCGAGCGCATCATCCTGCGCGCCAATGCCGACGGCAGCGCCATCGTGCGCCTGGGCGACGTGGCGCGCGCCGAGGTGGGCCTGCGCCAGTACATCGTCGACAGCCAGCTCAACCGCGAGCCGGCGACCTTCATCGCCATCTACCAGCAGGCCGGGGCCAACGGCCTGCTGGTGTCGAACGCGGTGCGCAAGACGCTCGACGAGATGAAGGCGCGCATGCCCGAGGGCCTGGAAGTCAGCATCTCGCTGGACACCAACGACTTCGTGCGTCTGTCGATCGAGGAGGTGATCCACACGCTGGCCGAAGCCCTGGTGCTGGTGGTGCTGGTGGTCTACCTGTTCCTGCAGAGCTTTCGCACCACGTTGATCTGCGCGGTGGCGATCATCGTCTCGCTGGTCGCCACCTTCGGCGGCATGCTCGCCCTGGGCTTCTCGATCAACCTGCTCACGCTCTTCGGCCTGATCCTGGCCATCGGCATGGTCGTCGACGACGCCATCGTGGTGTGCGAGAACGTCGAGCGCAACATGCAGCAGCACCACCTGTCGCCGAAGGAGGCGACGATCCGCTCGATGGGCGAGATCGGCAGCTCGCTGGTGGCGGTGGTGCTGGTGATGGCTTCGGTGTTCATCCCGGCGGCCTTCCTGCCCGGCACCACCGGTCAGCTGTACAAGCAATTCGCCATCACCATCGTGGTGTCGGTGATCATCTCCGGCTTCGTCGCGCTGACGCTCACCCCGGCGATGTGCGCGCTGCTGCTCAAGCACACGCCGCCGGCGACGCGAGGCTTCTTCGGCTGGTTCAACCGGCAGGTGGACCGCCTCACCCGCGGTTTCGGCCACGCGGTGGAGTTCGTCATCAAGCGCATGGCGGTGGCTTTCGCGCTGCTGGGCGTGTTCCTGTACGCCATCTGGCACCTGTTCAGCATCCTGCCCACCAGCTTCGTGCCGCAGGAGGACCAAGGCTACGCCATGGTGGCCATCATCATGCCGCAGGCCGCCAGCCTGGAGCGCACGCAGGCCGTGGCCGAACGCGCCGACGCGATCCTGGCCAAGATCCCCGGCGTGGCCACGCGCTCGCTGGTCACCGGCTACAGCCTGGTGGACGCCGGATTCAAGACCAATGCCGCCACCTTCTTCGTCACCTTCACCGACTTCAAGGAACGCTACGCCGACATCGCCACCGCCAAGGAGCAAAACGCGCGTGCGATCCTGACGCGCTTCTACGACGAGGCCAGGCACATCCGCGAGGCGCTGGTGCTGCCGATCGCGCCGCCGGCCATCCCCGGCATCGGCTCCACCGGAGGCTTCGAGTTCTGGATCCAGGACACCGCCGCCGGCTCGCCGGTGGAACTGGGCAACAACGTGCAGGCCTTCCTGGCCAAGGCGCGGGAGCGGCCCGAGCTCGCCGGGCTGAACACCACCTTCAACGCCAACTCGCAGCAGCTGCGCGCCGACGTCGACCGCGACAAGGCAATGCTGCTGCAGGTGCCGGTTCAGGACGTGTACAGCGCGGTGCAGGCGCAGTTCGGCTCGCTCACTGCCAGCCAGTTCAGCCAGTACAGCCGCGTGTGGTGGGTGATCCTTCAGTCGGACGCGCCCTACCGCCAGCAGCCGGGCGACCTGACGCGCCTGTACACCCGCTCCAGCCAGGGCAAGATGGTGCCGCTGTCAGCGGTGGTCAGCACCGAATGGACGGGCGGGCCCGACCTGCTGCCCCATTTCAACGGCTTCCCGGCGGCCAAGATCATCGGCAACCCGGCTGCCGGCTACAGCTCGGGCCAGGCCATTCGCGCGATGGAGGAGCTGGCGGGCGCGCTGCCACCGGGCTACACCTTCGCCTGGTCGGGCCTGGCCTTCGAGGAGAAGCAAGCCGGAGGCACTTCCGCGCTGGCCTTCGTCTTCGGCCTGCTGATCGTCTTCCTGGTGCTGGCGGCGCAGTACGAAAGCTGGACGCTGCCCGGCGCGGTCATGACCGCCATTCCCTTCGGCGTGCTCGGCGCGCTGCTCGTCAACTACGCGCGCGGGCTGGAGAACGACGTGTACTTCCAGATCGGCTTGCTGGTGCTGATCGGGCTGGGCGCCAAGAACGCGGTGCTGCGCGTGTCGGCGGCGGTCGAGTTCCGCAAAGCCGGCCACGACATCATGGAGGCCACGCGGCTGGCCGGCGAGCAGCGCCTGCGGCCGATCATCATGACCTCGCTGGCCTTCGCGGTGGGCTGCCTGCCGCTGGCCATCGCGGTCGGCGCCGGCGCCAACGCGCGCCATTCCATCGGCACCGGCATCATCGGCGGCATGATCGGCGAGACCACGCTGGCGATGCTGTACGTGCCGCTGTTCTTCTACATCTTCGACCGCTGGGGCGAGCGCCGCAAGGACAAGGCGGCCAGGACCCGGACCGCAAAGGCCGCGGCCGAAGGCGAGGGCCACTGAGATGCAGCCCTCGCGGCGCGCAGTCGTGGCCGGCCTGGGCGCCGCGCTGCTGGCCGGCTGCACGCTGGGCCCCGACTACCAGCGGCCCGAGCTGAAGGCGCCGGCGGCCTTCCAGTACGAGCCCGCGCAAGCGGCACAGACTGCCGACACCGCGTGGTGGCGGCAGTTCCAGGATCCGCAGCTCGAACAGCTGATCGCCGAAGCGCTGAAGCACAACACCAACGTGCAGATCGCCGCGGCCAACGTCGAGCAGGCGGCGGCCCTGCTGACGACCACGCGCTCGCAGCTGTTCCCCACCCTGGGCTATGGTGCGGGCGCGGGGCGCGAGCGCGCGCGCGAGCCGTCCTTCGCGGCACAGATCCCGAACTACCCGAACCCGACCTCTGCCTACCAGGCGGCGCTGCAGGCCAGCTGGGAGATCGACCTTTGGGGCCGCATCCGCCGCCAGTCGGAAGCCGCCTATGCCAACGTGCTGGCCACCGAAGAGGCGCGGCGCGGCGTGATCCTGTCGCTGGTGGCTCAGGTGGCCAACAGCTACCTGCAGCTGCGCGGTCTGGACGCCCAGCTCGACGTGGCCAAGAAAACGCTGCAGACCTACAAGGAATCGGTGGACCTGTTCACGCTGCAGTTCCAGTACGGCCAGGTGTCGATGATGAACGTGGCGCAGTCGCAGTCGCAGTACGAGACCGCCGCCGCGCAGATCCCGCTGCTGCAGTCGCAGATCGAGCAGGCGCAGAACTCGCTGGCGGTGCTGATCGGCCGCGACCCGGGGCCGATCGCGCGCGGCAAGTCGGTCGACGAGCTGCAGCTGCCTCAGGTGCCGGCGGGGGTGCCCTCGCAGCTGCTGGAGCGTCGGCCCGACCTGGCCCAGGCCGAGGCGCAGCTGATCGCCGCCAACGCGCAAATCGGCGCGGCCAAGGCGCTGTATTTCCCGGTCATCTCGCTGACCGGCGCCTTCGGCAGCGCCAGCGCCGACCTGTCGAAGCTGTTCAGCGGGCCGGCCAGGGTCTGGAGCTATGCCGGCTCGGTCGCCGGGCCGATCTTCACCTTTGGCGCGGTCAGCGGGCAGGTGGCGCAGGCCGAGGCGGCGCAGCAGGCTGCGCTGCTGAACTACCAGCTGTCGATCCGCAATGCCTTCGCCGATGTCGACAACGCGCTGGTGGCCAACCAGAAGCTGCGCGAGCAGCTGGACGCGCAGGTCAGGCTGGTGGCCGCGCTGCAGCAGTACAACGAACTGGCGCGCCTGCAGTTCGATGGCGGCTACACCAGCTACAGCACCGTGCTGCAGGCCGAGCAGGCGCTGTTCCCGGCGGAGCTGAACCTGGTGTCGATCCGCGCCCAGTTGTTCAGCTCCACGGTCAACATCTACAAGGCCATGGGCGGCGGCTGGGTCGGCCGGGCCGACGGCATGACCGGCAGCACGCCGCCGGCTGCGCCAGCCAGCGCGCTGCCGCCGCCGTTGTTCTGACCGCAGCTCCGACCGCGCCGCAGGCTCGGGGCCGCAGCGGCTGTGGCGCGCTCAGGAATCGCTTCGCTCGCAGCTGACGCCGAGTTGCCGGCACGCGTTCAGGATGTGCTCGATATCGTCGAGCTGGTGGACGCGGCGAAGTCCGGGTGCGCACTCGACACCACCGGCTGGACCAGGTTGCCGCCGAACTGGCTGACCTGGATGCCGCCGATCTGCCGCCCGTCGGTGAATTCCACCAAACGCCGCGCCTCACCGGTCCGGGCCACGCGCACCTCGGTGTTCTTGCCCGGCATCGCCTTCACGATATCGAACACCTGGGCCGGAGGCGTCTCGATGATCGCCTTGGCCACGCCACAGGACGCGCCGGCCCCGCCGGCCGCCAAGCAAACGGCTGCTGCAGCTGCTCGACGTGGCCGATGGTCCGGCGCGCCAGGTGCACGCATACCGCTGCGCCGCGGCCGCAGCGGCATTCAGCGTTTCCCGCAGTCGGTCTTCGACGGCAAGGCGGCGTTGACCTTGAGCCGCGCGCGGCCGTCGGCTCCGATCTACAGCTCGGCCGGATCGCTGTTGCCGGCGCAAAGGGGGCACACCGTGCCGCCGCTCCGGCCGCAGGCCGCGGCCTTGAAGCCGGAAAGCGCCAGCTGCTCGGTGACCTGGCGTCAACAGCGGGCAAGCGCGGACGCGTCCGACCATCGTGCGGGCGCCGAAGCAGGCCGTGCGCGCCGCTCGGGCAGCTCGTCCAGCTTCACCTCGCCGCTGAGGCAGCAAGGCACGACGACGCCGCGTCTGGGGTAGAACGAGGAGGCGAAATGCAGTTCGAAGGCGGCCTGCGCGAGGAGTGATCCAGGGGCGAGCAGGGGGTCCATGACGATCTCCCGCGACGCACTGCGACCTGGCCTGCACTGCACGGCAAAGGGCCCCGGCGCTCCCGCCCTTGCCCCGCCTGCCGCGCCGCGACACGGGGCGCGCAGGCCGTCAGCTTCGGCCGCTGCGACGCGCGCGGTTGCCCGATCCGCGGGCCGATCCTGCGCCCCATCCGCCCGGCGCGAGGCCGGTTGAGACTGTGTCCGGCTTATCATCGTCGTGTGAGCCTGCATGGCCGGCCATCCGTCCGCAGGTGCAGCAGAGTGCGCATGGATGCCTACATCGTCATCGGCAACCCCAACACCCGCAAGGCCTCGCTGGTGCGCAGCCTTGCGGGTTGCTTCAACCGCAGCGTGCGAGACATCCAGCTGCTGGACGGCAAGACACCGCTGCGGCTGTATGCCCGCGCCGGCGCGCTGCAGGAAAGCAAGTGCGCGCCAGAGGACTTCATCGCCGAGGTCGCCCGGGCGCGCTGTAACGCGGTGCTGTGCTGCCTGGCGCCGACAGCCGACCCCGATCATCCTCAGCGCCTGCCCGATGCTGCTTCCTACCTGACTGCCTTCAAGGCCGCGGGCTGGCAGCTCAAGGCGATTGCGGTGCTGGGCCAGAACGGCGGCGGCGTGCGCTCGCCAAACCTGCGGCCGT
>JBEIHU010000010.1:0-35571 GCA_040381175.1 Burkholderiaceae bacterium | reverse complement strand
TGCAGGGCGGCGGGCAGCAGGGCTCGCAGTTCGTCGGGCGGGGTCTCGTCGGGGACAGCCATATGATCGAAATCACAGGCGCCCTGCCGGCGGCCGCCACACACTGTGCGCTGCGCGCGTTCGTGCCCAGCCCGGTCCTGCCGATGTCCCATCCGATCTTTCGCCGTGCCTGGCCCCTGACGGGCCTGCTGCCGGCTGCCGCTGCCGCCGCAGCCAGCCTGGCCTTCGACTTCCAGCACCATGGCAACTTCCAGCGCATGGTGCAAAGCGCCGATACCGCAGGCCAGGTGGCACTGGCCGCACTGCCGCGGCAGCCGGGCCGCTGGGGCCTGGGTGCGACAGCGGGGCTGAAGGGCGAGATCGTGCAGATCGACGGCCGGCTGCTGGTCAGCCCCGGCAGCGACGCGCAGGGCCGTGTACGCGCGCCGCAGGCGGGTGAGCAGGCGCTGCTGTTTGCCGCTGTGACGGTGCAGGCCTGGCAGGACGTGCCGGTGCCACGCGACATGGATTCGGCCGCCTTGGAGGCCTTCGTGCAGGAGCAGGCGCGCGCGCTGGGCCTGGCGCCGGAGCGGCCCTTCGCCTTCCGCGTCGAGGGGCGCTTTCCGCACCTGCTGTGGCACGTGGTGACCGGCGAGCCGGCGCCCGGCAGCGCGCATGGCGCGCATGGACAACACGGCGGGGGTCACGGCGGGGGGCACGGCGGCGGCCACGCCAACAAGCTCACCGACATGCGGCTGTTCCGCCAGCCCGGGGCCAGCGGGCAGCTGGTCGGCGTCTATAGCGGGGAGGCGCTGGAAGGCGTGGTCTCGCATCCGGGCGAGCGTTTCCACCTCCACTATGTCGATGCCACCGCCAGCGTCTCCGGCCATGTGGATCGCTACAGCGTGGCGGCCGGAGCGATGCTGAAATTGCCGCTGCGATGAGTGCCGCCCGTATTCGTCCGTGATTCGGATCTCGAAGTATTCGACCGCTGACAACGCGTAGCCACCGCTTGGACGGCATCCCGTCCCCTTCTGGCTGATGGCGGCTTGCGACCCGCTGCCAACTCTGAGTCGGTCGTTTCGCTTGCGCGCAACGTGTCAGTGCGAGCCGAGCGCTTCGGCGGTGCGGCCGGGATTGGCATGATCTGCCAACGTCGACCCAGCGGGCTTGTTGCTCGCGGTCTTTGGAGTCCCGCAGCATGCCCACCCGCAACGTCGTCCTGAGCGAACATCAACAGCAGCTGATTGAATCCCTGGTGCAGTCCGGTCGCTACCAGAACGCCAGCGAGGTACTGCGAGATGGGCTGCGCCTCGTCGAGGAGCGGGAACGGCTCGAGGATGCCAAGCTCAAGGCCCTGAAGCAGGCAGCCCGCCAGGGCTGGGCGGATGTGTCCGCGGGGCGGTATGCCGATGTTGCCGATGATCAACTCGAAGACTTCGTCGGGCAGCTGGGTCGCCGTGCGGCGCAGGCTGCCAAGACGGCGAGTTGATGTCTTGCTGTCGGCTGTCGGAAGCCGCACAGGGCGATGTGCTCGAGATCCTCGCATGGACACATGAGCGTTTCGGTGAGGCGGCCCGACTGCCTTACGAGCGCCTGATCGTCGCCGCACTCCGCGACGCGGCAAGCCAGCCCGACACACCGGGCCGTCTCGCGCGGACCGAACTTGGCAAAGGTGTTCGATCTTGGCACCTGCGCCTGAGCCGGGAACACACGAAACCCGGTGTGAGGATCGTCCACCGACCACGCGGTTTTTGTCTATCGTCTTCAGACAGGCCTGGTCGTTGTCGGTCGGGTGTTGCACGACGCCATGGAGCTGGCACGGCACGTGGATCCCAGTGCGTCTTGGGAGCAGTCGCCAGGGCGCGTCGATCGACAGGGCTGTTCGATCGCGGCAAGACGCCTTGGCGGCGCAGCGCCGATGTGGACCTGCGGGAACCGACCATGGCGAACGACTCCTCATGGCCGTTGTCAGCAGGTCGCCACTCCGGTGGCTATGCAGAAGGAGAGCGGCCGACGCGCCGACCCGCTGCGGGCCGGGGGTCAGCCGGAGCTTGCCAAGCACTGCCGTGTCGCGCATGCTGCAGCCACCCCCACCCACGCGCCCGCCATGCCCCGCCCGCCGTCTACGCTAGTCCGCGACTTCACACCTCTGGACAGCGCCGCCCGCGCATTGCTGGGCTTCTTCGTCTACCGACAGTACCGTGAGTTCCTCGGCGTGCTGACGCTGAACCTCCAGCGCTGGGTGCACGCCGGGCTGCTTGGCGACGACGGCCAGCCCACGGCGCTGTTCAAGCGCGTGGTGTTTGACTTCAATGCGCTGGACCTGGAGGCGCTGACACTGGTTTGCGGCGTCAACTACGTGGTCCGCGCCAGCCATGAGAAGGCCAACCGAGTTCTGAGGCGCGACGACGCGAAGCCGCGCGTGCTGTACCTGCGCGGCTACGACTATGAGGTGGCGACTACCCCGGCCCCCGGCAGCGGGGTGGGCCTGGGCATCGGCACCGTGGACACGGCGCGCTTCACCATCCAACTGGGGGAGGCGTTGGGCAGCGCGGTGCGGCTGTTCATGGTCATGAGCCCGAATGACGTGGCACGCGAGGCCGAACGGCTGCAGCGGCACTTCTACAGCGACTACCCAGCCATCGACCGGAGCTGCAGCCAGCCCATCCGCGCTTTCTGCCTGCAGGCCCACCGCTGGCAGGCGGACGTGGCAACGTTGGCCGCACAGATGGATGCCTACGTGGTGTACGTGTCGTCGATCACCGACAGCGCGCGCTGGGAGCTCGACTGGCTGCGGCTCAACGGTCTGGCACCGCGCACCACCGTGGTCCTGGACCGCACGGCGATCGAGACCAAGGCCCTCCACACCGGCATCCACGACCAGCTGCCCGGCGGCCAGATGGGCCGGCCGGTGTGGCTGAGCCCCAAGCCGCACCACACATCGGCCGACATCGACGCGCTGCAGGCCGAGCTGTCGCAGGTGTTCACCGTTGTCACGCCCGAGTCCTTCGAGGCCGGGGCCCCCGAGGTGGCGGCGCGGCTGTGCGGCAACCTGGCGCCGGGTGCGGTGCGGCCGGCTGTGGCGGGGCTTCCATTTGGCTGGCGGCCGGCGATCGAACCCGATGCGCTGGCCGCGCTTCACACGCTGCACGCGCAGCTGGCGCGTGAAGTCGACCCACTGGACCACGAGCCGATCGAGTGCCTGCCGCTGTATTTGAACCAACTGCTGCTGCGTCTGCACACCGCGCTGCTGCTGGGTGCACACACCGACGCCGGCAAGGCGCTGGCGATCTACAGCGGCTGCATGGGCGCGGCGCTGGCACACTACGCGGCGGTCGGCCGCATCAACGACCGCGTGCCGGCCGAACAGACCTCTGACTACCTGGCCGTGCTGCGCGACCACCGCGACACCGCCAACCACATCGGCGGCAGCTTCGTGGCGCTGCCGCCTACCGAGGCCGACGCGCCAGCAGTGCGCGAAGCCCAGGACGAGGCCGAGCGGCTGATGCGCGCCGCCTGGCGGCTGGCGCGGGACAGTCTGCGAGGCCCGGGCGCCGCCACCGAGCTTGCCGCGGCCGATGCCAGAGACGAATAGTTCATGCGCCTGCATCCAGCGATTGAGGCGCGAGCCCTGAGGTATGAACGCCGCAGGCGCTTCTGAACAGGCCGCCGGTGGAGTGCAAGGGTTTCGTGCTCCACCTCGCGACAGATGCAGTCAGTGCTGCTGTTCAGGGCGGGCACACAACGTGTGACCGGACGGGTGAGGGTCAGTTGCCGGTCAGGTCGGGCCGAGTGAATGGCCGTAAAGCTGCCCGCCGCGAACGGCAGCTGATGGCCGCAAGGAGCCTCAGGATCTCTGCTGCTTCAGGGCCCATCCAACCGCTGCTCTGCGCAAGCGCGGACAGCTTCCACGCGCTTGTACGCCCGAGCGCATCAGCCCTGCGGGCAGCGGTGGATCTCGATGGTGGAGTGCACGATTTCCCCGTGCACCGCCAGCCACTCGCGCACCGTGGCCGGCGTCAGCGGCTCGTCGTGCGTCACCAGCGTCAGCGCGCAAGCATAGGTGGCGCGGCCCACGCGCCACACGTGCAGGTCGGTGACCAGCGTGTCGCTGGCCGCGCCGCGCGTGGCGATCACGTCGCGGATCTCGTCGACCACCGGGTGGTCCATCTCGCGGTCGAGCAGCACCTTGGCGGTGTCGACGATCAGCCCGCGGGCCCAGAATGCGATCACGACGGCACCGGCGATGCCCATCGCCGGGTCCAGCCAGGCCCAGCCCAGCCACCAGCCGCCGGCCAGCGCGACGATGGCCGCCACCGAGGTGGCGGCATCCGTCAGCACGTGCACGTAGGCCGACTTCAGGTTCAGGTCGTGCGCGTGAGCATGGTCGTGACCAGGCCCAGGGTCGTGCCCATGGTGATGCGCCGCACCCAGGATGCGCGCCGACACCAGGTTGACGGCGAGCCCGAGCACGGCTACGAGCAGCGCCTCGCGGTAGCGGATCGGTGCGGGTTCGAGCAGGCGCTCGATCGAAGCCCAGGCCATCAACGCCGCCACGCCCAGCAGCAGCACCGCGCTGGCGAAGCCGCCCAGCACTTCGATCTTCCAGGTGCCGAAGGCGAAGCGCGGGTCACGCGCATGCCTGCGTGCGGCAGCGTAGGCCAGCACGCTCAGGCCGATGGCCAGGGCATGGCTGCTCATGTGGAAGCCGTCGGCCAGCAGCGCCATCGAGTTGAACCACCAGCCCGCGGCGATCTCCACCACCATCGCCAGCAGCGTGATCCACAGCACCCACCGCGTGCCGCGCTCGCCGGCGGCATTGCCGGTGTCGAACACATGCTCGTGGCGCCAATGGGCGTGGTCGTGGGTGTGCATTGGGCGATTTTGGCGCAGCGGCTCGGAAGCCGTTCAGCCTGCACACCGCGCGGGGGCGCGCTGCCGTGCCAGCGGCCGAGGCTGCGGCTCAAGTTGCGCGTGTCCTGGTAACCCGGCCGCGCCGCGATCTCCTGCACCGGCAGTGGTGTGCGCAGCAGGTACCACCAGGCGCGCTGCACCATAGCGCACTGGGCCGCCAACATGGCGGGCGATGCGCGACTGCCAGTCGGCCTGTGTGAGCGGCAGGTCCAGCCGCAGCTGTTGAACCGCCGGGTCCACCATCGCTTCCATCGTCTGCAGCAGCACCAGGCACATCACCGACGGGCGAGAAGCTGCACGTGGGGCCCAGGTCGATGCGCTGCGCCAGCGTCATGTCCGCGCCAGCCGCCGCACCGCGCACGCGGCAGCCCAGGCTGGCGTTGCGCAGCATGCCATGCCGCCCCACCCGCGCGCAGCTTGGGGCGCAGGCTGGGGCTGGAAGCCGCTGCACAGCCCCCTGGCCCATGCGTGGACACGCGCAGCGCCTGACCCATGTGCAGGCCCAAGTCCGGCCCGGCGCCGGCGGCCGCGGGAGCTGCGTGTCGGTTCATGACGAGGCATCTGCAGCTTCGACGGTGTTCCCGCGGCGAGTGTGTGGGCACAGTGCAGGCTGTTTCCGGGATCACGGAGACAGGCGTGAACGACGCCCCCGTCGCGGCCCTGCCCGACACCCCGTGCCGCGACCGTAAGGGCCATGCGTGACTGCTGTCGATCCTGTCGCCCACCTTCATCGGCAGCGGCCCGCCGCTCGTGCACTTGAGAGGCCAGCCCGGCGGGTCCCGGGCGCTGGAGGCCGACCGCCGCCACCGCCGGGTGACCTGTGGCACCGTGCCGGTGCGGTGAACCGGGTTCATCGGTTCAATCCGGCACCCATCGGCTACAACCGCTTCTTCGGCGAATACAAGCACGGTCACCACCGCGACATGGCCATGCCGGCCGGCCCAGCCAGCTCGCGCATGGCCCAGACGATCCACACCTCACTGCTGCGCGAGATGCCGGCTGCGCTGCAGCGCGCCCGGGTGGGCTGGATGGCGCTGCCTTACATCCAGGCGGTGTGCTGCTGGGCCGGTTTGCAGCTGACCTCGACCCAATGCATCGAGCATTGCGGCCTGCGGGTATCTCCGGGGTGCGCACCCGCTTGGCGCGTGCGCACCAGCAAGATACGATCCCGCACCTTTTTGTATGCAATCCCCGGCTTCGATGGTGTGCATGCAGAGTTGAAGGCCGGGTACGAAGCTTGCTGGAAGGCTGCTCAAGATGAGTGCCGTGCTGACCGATGCCGACATCCATGCCCGCCTGTCCGAGGCGGTGCTGGACCAGCGCCTGTCACCCGGCCAGCGCCTGCGCGAAGACGAGCTGGGCCAGGCCTTCGGGGTGTCGCGCACGCGCATCCGCCAAGTGCTGATCCGCCTGGCCAGCGAGGACCTGGTCACCCTGGTGCCGAATGCCGGCGCGCGCGTGGCCAGGCCCACGCCCGAAGAGGCGCGCGAGGTCTTCGGCGCGCGCCGCCTGCTCGAACCCGAACTGCTCGCCAGCTTCGTGGCGCGCGCCACCGCCGCCGACCTGCGCGCGCTGCAGGGCTGGATCCGCGACGAGGAACGCGCACGCAGCGAGGCCCGCCGCCACGACGCCATCCGCCACGCCGGCGCCTTCCACCTGCACATTGCCGAGCATGCCGGCAACCGCACGCTGGCGCGGCTGCTGCGGCCACTGGTGATGCGCACGTCGTTGGTGCTGATGCGCTACGGCCCTCAGGAGATCCGAGACGAACGCGACGCCGGCTGCAACTGCCAGGAGCACCGCACCATCCTGGCCGCGCTGAAGCTGCGCGACGCCGCTGCCGCCAGCCGCGCCATGCTGGCGCACCTGGCGCGGCTGCAGGCACAGCTGCGCTTTCAGGACGAGCCCAAGGCGAGCCCGGGCCTGGCCATGCTGCTGGGCCTGGACGAGGGCAGCCCGGCGTGAAGACGCTGCTGCTGCTCAACCCCAATACCAGCCCCGAGGTGAGCGCGCTGCTGCAGCGACATGCCGCGCCGGTGGTGCACGCGGCCGGAATGTCGCTGGCGGTGACCACCGCGCGCTTCGGGCCGCGCTACATCACCGGCGAGGCCGGTGCCGCAGTGGCCGGCCATGCCGCGCTGGATGCCTATGCCGCGCACGTGCAGGCCCATGGCCTGCCGGCAGCGGTGCTGCTGGCCTGCTTCGGCGACCCGGGGCTTTTCGCGCTGCGCGCGGTGGCTGGCGTGCCGGTGCGCGGCCTGGCCGAGGCCGCCATGGAGGCGGCTTCGCGACACGGGCCTTTCGTCGTCGTCACCGGTGGCCCCGCCTGGGTGCCGATGCTGCAGCGGCTGGTCGCCGTGCTGCCGCTGGCCGCACCGCTGTTGGGTGTGCAGGCGGTAGCGCGCAGCGGCGGCGAACTGGCCGCCGACCCGCAGTCCGCCGTTCAACTGCTGCACGACGCCGCACGGCATGCCCTGGTGCGATGGCCGGCCGCTCGCAGCGTGCTGCTGGGCGGCGCCGGCCTGGCCGGCCTGGCGGCGCCGCTGGCCGAACGCCTGTCCTGCCCCGTGCTGGACAACCTGGCCGAAGCCTTGCAACTCACGCTGCAGGCAGACCAGGCGCAGGCCAACCCGGCCCGCGACGCCGAGGCCGGCCCCTGGAGCGGCCTGTCGCCCCAACTCGCCCGCTGGCTCGGCCCGGCCTGAGCCTGGCACGCAATTTGCGCCCTTCGCTCCCACAGCCTTGTATCCCCCCAACCCCGTTCAGCCCACCAGGAGACCCGATGAAAACCACTCACCGTCCGTTCATGTCCGTCGCACTGATGGCGGCCGCCCAGCTCGCCTGCTGGCCGGCCGCCGCCCAGGAAAGAGTGCTGCGCATCGCGATGACCGCCGCCGACATCCCGCGCACGCTGGGCCAGCCCGATCAGGGCTTCGAGGGCAACCGCTTCACCGGCATCCCGATGTACGACTCGCTGACGCAGTGGGATCTGTCCAAGGCCGACGCGCCCAGCGTGCTGATCCCGGGGCTGGCCACCAGCTGGGCGGTCGATTCCAAGGACAAGACCAAGTGGGTCTTCAAGCTGCGCAACGATGTCAAGTTCCATGACGGCAGCGCCTTCAATGCCGACGCCGTGGTGTGGAATGTCCGCAAGGTGCTGGACAAGGACGCGGTGCACTTCGACGCCAGCCAGGTGGGGGTGACCGCCTCGCGCATGCCCACGCTGCGCAGCGCGCGCAAGATCGACGACTTCACCGTCGAGCTGACCAGCAGCGAGCCCGATGCCTTCCTGCCGCTGAACCTGACCAACCTGTTCATGGCCAGCCCGGCCCACTGGCAGAAGAAGTTCGACGCCGCGCCGGGCGCCACGCCGGCCGACAAGTCCAAGGCCGCGTGGGTGGCCTTCGCCGCCGACGCCAGCGGCTCGGGCCCGTTCAAGATGGCGCGCTTCGTGCCTCGCGAGCGGCTGGAAATCGTGGCCAACAAGGCCTACTGGGACCCGAAGCGCACGCCCAAGATCGACCGCGTGGTGCTGCTGCCGATGCCCGAGGCCAACGCCCGCACCGCCGCGCTGCTGTCCGGCCAGGTGGACTGGATCGAGGCGCCCTCGCCCGACGCGATGGGCTCGATCCAGCAGCGCGGCAACAAGATCTACTTCAACCAGCAGCCGCACGTGTGGCCTTGGCAGCTGAGCTTCGCCGAAGGCTCGCCGTGGCTGGACAAGCGCGTGCGCCACGCCGCCAACCTGTGCGTCGACCGGCTGGGCCTGATGAAGCTGCTGGGCGGCATGATGGCCGTCCCCAAGGGCACCGTGCCGCCGGGCCACCCGTGGTGGGGCAACCCCAAGTTCGACATCCGCTACGACGTGCCCGCCGCGCAGAAGCTGATGGCCGAGGCCGGCCACAGCGCCGCCAAGCCGCTGAAGGTGAAGGTGCAGATCTCGGCCTCCGGCTCCGGCCAGATGCAGCCGCTGCCGATGAACGAGTTCGTGCAACAGAGCCTGAAGCAGTGCTACTTCGACGTGCAGTTCGACGTCATCGAGTGGAACACGCTGTTCACCAACTGGCGCAAGGGCGCGAAGGACCCGTCGGCCAACGGCGCCAACGCCACCAACGTCAGCTTCGCAGCCATGGACCCGTTCTTCGCGATGGTGCGCTTCACCAGCACCAAGACCTTCCCGCCGGTCAGCAACAACTGGGGCTACTTCGGCAACCCCGAATTCGACAAGCTGATCGCCGACGCACGCACCAGCTTCGAGGGCCCGGCGCGCGACGCGGCGCTGGCCAAGCTGCATGCGCGCATCGTCGAGGAGGCGCCCTTCGTGTGGATCGCGCACGACGTGGGCCCGCGCGCGATGAGCCCCAAGGTGAAGGGTGTGGTGCAGCCGCGCAGCTGGTTCATCGACATCGCGCCGATGACTATCGAGTGAACATTACCGAAGCGGCTTCGCCGCGCTCCCCCTCAAGGGGGGCAAGCCGGACGTGGAACAGTCCCTGCGGACTGTTCTGCGCCTGCGAGCGCCGGCAGCGTCCACGCTGTCGGCGACGCCAGCGGCCGGGCAAAGCCGGGTCCGCGGCGTCCAGCGGATGAATACGAATTCATGATTGCTTTCCTGCTGCGCCGCCTGGTCTACACGCTGCCCATCATGCTGGGCGTGGCGCTGGTGTGCTTTGCGCTGGTGCACCTGGCGCCGGGCGATCCGCTGGTGTCGATCCTGCCGCCGGATGCCTCCGGCGAGATGCAGCAGCAGCTGCGCACCCTGTACGGCTTCGACCGCAGCTATCCGGAGCAGTTCGCCAGCTGGGTGTGGCGCGCGCTGCAGGGCGACCTGGGCACCAGCATCGCCAGCGGCCGTCCGGTCGCGGCCGAGGTGCTGAATGCCGTCGGCAACACCCTGCGGCTCGCCGTCTTCGCCACGCTGATTGGCTTCGTGTTCGGCTGCCTGTTCGGCTTCGTGGCCGGCTACTTCCAGGGCAGCTGGGTCGACAAGGCGGCCTCGCTGACGGCCGTGCTGGGCGTCAGCGTGCCGCATTACTGGCTGGGCATGGTGATGGTGATCGTCTTCGCCGTGCTGCTGGGCTGGCTGCCGCCGGGCGGCGCCGGGCCCGGCGGCTCGGGCGACTGGGTCTGGGACCTGGAGCACATGAAGCACCTGGTGCTGCCGGCCATCACGATGAGCGTGATCCCGATGGGCATCATCGCGCGCACGGTGCGCGCGCTGGTGGCCGACATCCTGGCTCAGGAGTTCATCGTCGGCCTGCGCGCCAAGGGCCTCACCGACCCCGGCATCTTCCTGCACGTGGTGAAGAACGCCGCGCCCACCGCGCTGGCGGTGATGGGCCTGCAGCTGGGCTACCTGCTGGGCGGCAGCATCCTGATCGAAACCGTATTCTCCTGGCCCGGCGCCGGTTTCCTGCTGAACAGCGCGATCTTCCAGCGCGACCTGCCGCTGCTGCAGGGCACGATCCTGGTGCTGGCGATGTTCTTCGTCTTGCTGAACCTGCTGGTGGACGTGGTGCAGGGCGCGCTCGATCCACGCATTGCCCGATGAACGCGCTCAACGTGACCGTCGATCCGGCCAAGGTGCCGGCCCTGCCCGTCGAGCGCAGCCCCGGCTACTGGCAGACGGTGGGCCGGCGGCTGCTGCGCGACCCTTCCGCGCTGGTGGCCGGCAGCATGATCCTGTTTCTGCTGGTGCTGGCGGTGTTCGGCCCCTGGCTGGCGCCGGCCGACCCCTATGCGTCGAGCATGCTCAACCGGCTGAAGCCGATCGGCACCGACGGCTACCCGCTGGGCAGCGACGAGCTGGGCCGCGACATGCTCAGCCGGCTGATCGTCGGCGCACGGCTGAGCCTGTTCATGGGCATCACGCCGGTGATCCTGGCCTTCGCCATCGGCGGCACCATCGGCATCGTGGCCGGCTACGCGGGTGGCGCGGTGAACTCGGTGGTCATGCGCACCATCGACGTGTTCTATGCCTTCCCGTCGGTGTTGCTGGCCATTGCGCTGAGCGGCGCGCTGGGGGCGGGCATCACCAATTCGCTGATCTCGCTGACGGTGGTGTTCATCCCGCCAATCGCACGCGTGGCCGAGAGCGTGACCACGCAGATCCGCAGCCGCGATTTCGTCGAGGCGGCGCGCGCCAGCGGGGCCGGCGCCTTCACCATCGTGCGGGTGCACGTGCTGGGCAACGTGCTGGGGCCGATCTTCGTCTATGCCAC
The DNA here is from genome assembly GCA_040381175.1 of Burkholderiaceae bacterium. Lineage (GTDB taxonomy): Bacteria > Pseudomonadota > Gammaproteobacteria > Burkholderiales > Burkholderiaceae_C > Rubrivivax. Next base: position 24,454 of record JBEIHU010000010.1, on the reverse strand, counting down.
CAGCCTGATTGCGGTGAGCATGATCCTGGCGTCGGGCCTGAGCTTCCTGGGCCTGGGCGTCAAGCCGCCCGAGCCCGAATGGGGCCTGATGCTGAACACGCTGCGCACCCCCATCTACGTGCAGCCGTGGATCGCCGCGCTGCCCGGGGTGATGATCTTCTTCACCTCGATCGCCTTCAACCTGCTGTCGGACGGGCTGCGCTCGGCAATGGAGATCAAGCAATGAGCGGAAACGCCACGCCTTTGCTGGAGGTGCAAGGCCTGGTCAAACACTTCCCGCTGAAGAAGGACCTGCTGGGCCGTGGCGGCGGCGTGGTGCGTGCGGTCGACGGCATCAGCTTTGCGCTGCATCGCGGCGAGACCTTGGGCGTGGTCGGTGAATCGGGCTGCGGCAAGAGCACCACCGCGCGGCTGCTGATGCACCTGATCGAGCCCGACCGCGGCGACATCGTCTTCGAAGGGCGCGCCGTCGGCGGCCGCGAACTGGAGCTGAAGGACTACCGCCGCCAGGTGCAAATGGTGTTCCAGGACAGCTATGCGTCGCTGAACCCGCGGCTGACCATCGAGGACAGCATCGCCTTCGCGCCGCAGGTGCACGGCACGCCGCGCGCCGAGGCGGTGGCCCGCGCGCGCGACCTGCTGACGCGTGTCGGCCTGGCGCCGCAGCGCTTTGCCGAACGCTACCCGCACGAGCTGTCGGGCGGGCAGCGGCAGCGCGTGAACATCGCGCGCGCCCTGGCGCTGCAGCCCCGCATCATCATCCTGGACGAGGCCGTGTCGGCGCTGGACAAGTCGGTGGAGGCGCAGGTGCTGAACCTGCTGCTCGACCTGAAGGACGAGTTCGGGCTGACCTACATCTTCATCAGCCACGACCTGAACGTGGTGCGCTACATCAGCGACCGGGTGATGGTGATGTACCTGGGCCAGCTGGTGGAGATCGGCGAGAGCGAGACGCTGTTCGAAGACCCGCGCCACCCCTACACGCGCGCACTGCTGGGCAGCATCCCGTCGATGGACCCGGACCACCGCACCGAGAAACCGGCGCTGGCCGGCGACCCGCCGAACCCGATCAACCCGCCTTCGGGCTGCCGCTTCCACACCCGCTGCGGTCGTGCCGAAGCCGTGTGCAGCCAGCGCGTGCCAAGCCTGGCCGGCGGCGCGGCCGGGCACCCGGTGGCCTGCCTGATGTACGAAGCCGGCAGCGGCCACGGCGCGGCCGAGAAGGTGGCGGCATGAACGCGCGCGGCGTCTGCGAAGCGTTGATCCCGCAGCGCGCAGCGCGGAGGGTGGTCGAATGAACGAAGCCTTCGTCGACATCCGCAACCTCACCGTCACCTTCACTGGCGGGCGCAAGCCGTTGCGCGCCGTCGGCGGCGTGGACCTGCAGGTGCAGCGCGGCGAGGTGGTCGCGCTGATCGGCGAATCGGGCTCGGGCAAGAGCGTGACGCTGCGCTCGCTGCTGCGGCTGCACCCGCCGAAACGCACGCAGATGGGCGGGCAGTTGCTCGTCGGCGGGCGGGACGTGCTGAAGATGTCGTCTTCGCAGCTGACCGACTACCGGGGCAAGGTCACCTCGATGATCTTCCAGGAACCGCTGCTGGCGCTGGACCCGGTGTACACCGTCGGTGCGCAGATCGCCGAAAGCATGCGCCGGCACGAGAACGTCGGCGCCAGGGCGGCGCACCAGCGTGCGCTGGAGCTGTTCGAGCGGGTACGCATCCCCAGCCCCGAGCGACGGCTGGCGGCCTATCCGCACGAGATGAGCGGCGGCATGCGCCAGCGCGCGATGATCGCGCTGGCCCTGGCCTGCAAGCCCCAGCTGCTGCTGGCCGACGAGCCGACCACCGCGCTGGATGCCACGGTGCAGATCCAGATCCTGCTGCTGCTGCGCGAGCTGCAGCGCGAAATGGGGCTGTCGGTGATCTTCGTCACCCACGACATCGGCGCCGCACTGGAAGTGGCCGACCGCATTGCCGTGATGTACGCCGGACGCATCGTCGAGGTGGGCTCGGCCCGCACGCTGATCCGCGAGCCGCGCCACCCCTACACGCTGGCGCTGCTGAAGAGCCGCGCCCACGGTGCGCTGGCCAAGGGCGCGCGGCTGGAAACCATCGGCGGCGCGCCGCCGGACCTGTCGGCGCTGCCCCCAGGCTGCGCCTTCGCGGAGCGCTGCGGCTTTGCCAACGAAGGCTGCCGCCAGAGCGCGCCCGAGGTGGTGATGCTGGCGCCCGGCCACGGCGCACGCTGTCTGCGCACCGACGCGACGGCAAAATCGTCTGTCGCCCTCTGAGAGCTGCCATGCCTGTGGTTCACGACACCGCCCGCGCCTTCATGCCCTACCCGGAAGTGCCGGTGCCGCAGGCGTCGACCGGCCCGCTCGCCGGCCTGAGCTTCGCGGTGAAGGACCTGTTCGACGTTGCCGGCTACCCCACCAGCGGCGGCCAGCCCTTCTTGTTGGCGCTGTCGGGCATCAAGACGCGCACCGCGCCCACCGTGCAGAAGTTGCTGGATGCCGGCGCTCGTTTCGTCGGCAAGACGATCACCGATGAGCTGGCCTTCTCGATGAACGGGCAGAACGCGCACTTCGGCTCACCGGTCAACGGCGCGGCACCGGACCGCATCACCGGCGGCTCGTCCTCGGGCTCGGCCGCGGCCGTGTCCAGCCGCCTGTGCGACATGGCCTTGGGCACCGACACCGGCGGCAGCGTGCGCGCACCGGCCAGCCATTGCGGGTTGGTGGGGCTGCGGCCCACCCACGGACGCGTCAGCCTGCAAGGCGCACTGGACCTGTCGCCCAGCTTCGACACCTGCGGCTGGTTCACCCGCGAGCTGACGACTTTCGCCCGAGTGGCTGACCTGCTGCTCGGTACCGACCCCGCGCCGCTGCCGGCCGCACCCCGACTGCTGCGGCCCACCGACCTGTGGGACTTGCTGACGCCCGAGGTGCTGGACGCCTTCGCCGCACCCTGCGCCCGGGTCGAGGCCGCGCTGGGCGCCGCGGCGCCGGTGACGGTGGTGCTGGACAGCCTGGAGGCAATGTACTGGCACTACCGCCATGTGCAGGGCCATGAGGCCTGGACGGTGGACGGCGCGCTGATCACGCGTTACGAGCCGCCGCTGGGGCCGGGCGTGGCCGAACGCTTCGCCTGGGCGCGGCAGATCCCGGACACCAAGCTGGCCGCGGGCCAGGCCTATCGCGCGCGTTTCCGCGCCCGCATGGCCGAGATTCTTGGCACCGACGGCGTGCTGTTGATGCCGACGATGCCGGACATCGCACCGCTGATCAGCGACGACGAAGCCGGGCTGGAAAGCTATCGCAACCGCGCGCTGCAGATGCTGTGCTTGGCCGGCCTGGCCGGGCTGCCGCAGCTGAGCCTGCCCTGGGCCACGCGGCTGGGCGCGCCGCTGGGGTTGAGCCTGGTGGGCCCGCCGGGCAGCGATCGCAGCCTGGTGGCGTTGGCGCAGCGCATCGCGGGTTGAGGTCCCACGGCTTCGCCTGCATTGACCTCGGAGCCGGCTTGCAGAGCGCGCGGCGGCCCTCCAGTCGGCTGCTGGATCTCTGCTGTTGCGACCTTGCGGTCCTCGTGCTGGAGGTGAAGGCAAGGTCGCCAGTGGCCGCTGCCTTCCTGAGGGACGCGGGCAGCCCCAGTGAATGCGGGCTCTTTGCCTGCTTGATCCTCCGCAGCCCCCCACCCCGCCGGTCAAGGCGCATCGAAGGACTTCGCGGGCAGGTTCGACAGGACCCGTCTGCACTTCGATTCGGACCTCTGGGGATGGCGTGCAAGCGCAGCCCTTCGCGCTTCGCGCGGCCGCTTCGATCGATTGAGGGATGCGCAATCCCTCAGCGCTGCGCTACAACGCGCTTCCGATTCGACCACGAGGATGCGTGCGATGACCAGCAACGTCTTGCTCACCACCGACGGGCGTTCACCTGCCGACGTCGAACGCAGCCTGCAACGCTATCTGCCCGGCCTGGACACCAGGCTGTGGCTGGTCGGCGCCACGCAGGCCGTGCTACGGGCCCCGCTGGTGCGCGCGATCGAACTGGAGTACCCGTCGATCGGCACCGGACCGCTGTTGGCCGTGCTGGGTATCGCGCGCATCGACCCGATCGACGATGCCACCTCGGCGACGCTGGTCGCCCTGCGCGACGTTCAGCAACTGCCGCCGCGCGCCGCGCCGGCAGTGCGCGCCGCCCGCGGCGCGCTGGACTGGCACCTGACACAGTCGAAGGTACCCGAGGCCTGGGCCCTGTTGGGCGGCCCGGATGCGATCGACTGGCAAGACATCAAGGTCGGCCACATTGACGCGGGCTACAGCGAGCATCCGGCCTTCGGATTTCCCGGGGCGAGCTGGATCGACCAGGCCAACGGCCGCACCTTCATGCCCGACCCGCCCATCGGCGAGGCGATGCTTCCGTCGGCCGAGCCCGGCGGCGGCCGGGACAACCTGATCGGCGGCTCGGCCGGCCACGGCACGCGTATCGGTGCCACGATCTGCGGCCATGCGCCACGCGCGCCGGGCGGCGCGTTCCACGGTGTCGCGCCCAAGGTACCGCTGGTCCCGGTGCGCATCACCGACAGCGTGTGGATCAATACCCGGCAGCGCGCGTTTCGTGAGGGCGTGCGGCACCTGCTCGGCGTCGCGGGCGTGCGCGTCATCAATGTCAGCCTGGGAGTGTTCCTGGCGAAAATCGATCGCGCGTTGCGCGATGCCGTCAACGAGGCCTATGACGCGGGCGTGATCATGGTCTGTGCTGCCGGCAACATCGTCAACCCGGTGGTGGCGCCCGCGCGGCTGAGCCGCACGCTGGCGGTAGGTGGGGTGACTGCGGCCGACGTGCCATGGTCAGGCAGCAGCTACGGCCCGGAAACCGACTGGTCAAGCTATGCCGACGGTCTGCGCCGCGCCAATGTGGACCGCGGCCCGCGCTTTGGCTATGCGGGTGGCGGTGACGGCACGTCCTATGCCACCGCCACCACCAGCGGCGCGGCGGCCCTGTGGCTCGCGCGCCATGGCGCCGCGCTGGATGCGGCCTATCCGCAGCCTTGGCAGCGTATAGAGGCCTTTCGGAGGCTTGCTGCTCAGTCGTCGCGCGTGCCTTCGGGGTGGAATGCAGGCGCGTTCGGCGCGGGCATCCTCGACATCGGGGCCCTGCTGCGCGCACCCTTGCCGCCAGCGGCAGCGGTGCCGGCACCAAGAGCCTGAAGTTGCGGTGTCCGGCGTCTGAAGTCTGCTCTGCGCAATGCGATGAGCGTTGATGCTCGAGCAGCCAGGCCATTCAGCGTCGCCCTCACAGATCCGGGCACGCGGCCCGATGCGGAAAGACCAAGCCTCAACCCTCGGGTCGAGTTCGAAAGCGTTCTTGGGCGCGGCATGCCCACTCCATGCAAAGGGTCAATCACCTGCCGGATGCGCTCAAAGGGTCCTTGGCACCCAGTCTTGGCGTTTCGGTGCGGCCGCAGCACGGCCCTCGGGGTTCACCTGCTGCCGGCGCCGACCTTCAGTGACACGCTGCGCGACGCCTTCGACACGCGGAAATCATGACCCCCGTTTGGGGGGGTTGCTCAGGGCGGTCCAAACTCCTATGGTTTGCGGAACGCGAGTCTCCCCCCGCTCAGGAGCGCAGCCATGGCCCCCACCCCGAACCACACGCCGACGGCGGCGCCGTCCATCAACCTGGTTGCTCTGGGCGTCGCCCTGCTGCTGGCCGCGGCTGCACCGTCGGCCCGCGCCTTCCCGTCGCCGGTCATCCCACTGCCAATTTTCGGCGACCCCGTGGCTGGCCCGCCCGCGCCGGCCGTGGGCGTGCGCGCCCTGGCCGAGTCCCAATCCAAGGCGCTGGACGGCTGCACCAGCGCCTGGACGGGCGTGATCGACGGCAGGAACGTGGCCTCGTGCCAGATGCCCGTCTACATCAACGACCAGTCGCAGTCGCAGCAGACCACGCCCGGCACCTGGGCGACCTCCAGGGCACGGACGCCGCTGCCCTCCAACATCGGCGTGATCTACGAGCCCGCGACGCCGGACTTTCCCTGGTGGTGGGGCGACAACGCCAATCTGGTCCAGGGCGCCGCGGCCCGCGCTTATGCCGGGCCGAAGCTGCTGCGCGCCGGCGCCTTCGCGCTCGACACCAAGGACGAGGGTTGGAGCTGGGCCCCGGGCACCAGCTCGCCCTTCAGCCACTCCACCGAATCCGGGCACCACGGCCTGAGAGAGTTCGCCGACGCCACCGCGCGCGCCACCGCCGTCAGCGTCGACCGGTTCACCGTTTCCGGCACCGGCCCGATGAAGATGAACTTCATCCTGGATGGCATCCACGAGTCGGGCTACTCCGGGCCCAACCCCGGCGGCGGGTCGTTCGAGTTCGTGCTGGCCCTGTACGACCGCTCGAAACTGAGCTTCTACCAATTCGGCGACTTCGTGATCCCGCACTGGAGTTCGCCGCAGGACTACCGGCTGGCCGGCGTGGTCTACAACGCCACTGCCGCGCCCACCCCGTCGTACTGGCAGCTGCTCGGCGAGGAGGGCTTCCGCGACATGCTGCCGTTGCGCGTGAGCACCCCGCAGGCCGAGGGCACGCCGTACGAAAATCAGTTCGTTCTGGAGTTCGATGCCACCGACGGCCAGGAGCTCACGCTGGCGATGCTGCTGCGCACCACCGTCTCCGGCTTCGATGGCTGCGACGACAAGCCCGGCGACGGCATCAACGCCTCCTGCCCGGGGTCCTTGGCCGATCGGTCGACACTGGTGGACTTCAGCAGCTCGATGCGCCTGGCCAGCATCGAGCTCGGCGGCAACATCACCGGGCTGACGTCGGTGGTGGGCGCGGACTACATGGCGGTGGTCGTGCCCGAGCCCGGCACCTGGGTGCTGTGGCTCGCCGGCGTGCCGGCCGTGGCGCACTGGGTACGGCGTCGCGCCCGGCGCCAGGCTGAATCCGCCGCCGCTCTGCCGGCCTGAGGCCCGGGCTCCCTGGCGGCGATTCGGCCGGGGGCAGCCGGCGCGCCGGTGTCCGGGCTCGCTCACGCACGAGCCTGTTCAGCAATGGGCGCTGTCACTGCAAATTCCGTTGCGTGCGCATCTGGCCGCACAACCCGAGCTGGTCACGCCGGTGCTGCAGGTGGTGCAGCGCGTGGTCGCGCGCCATCTGCTGCAAGCGGCCGGGCTCAAGCCCGACGAGGGCCACGGTGGCGCCGTCACGATGTCTCGTTTGTGCAGCTCAAGGACGAGGCCGAACTGGACTCCCTGAACCCGCAGCCCACCTCGTTCGTGCTGGCCGATGAGACGGTCGATCGCTTGCGTGTCGCAGCGGGTAGCATCATCCAGCAGTCGCCGGACTTGCAGCGCCTGCTCAAGGACAGCCGCGTGCGTGTGGTCTACAAGCCGGTGCGCGCGCCCACCACCGTCAGTTCGCGATATCGGGAGCATTCAATGGGCCGCTTGATCCTGGTTCTCAGCGCCGTCGCCATCGCGTCGCCCGCGCTTGCACAGGACGCGCAGGAGCTTGCCAAGAAGCTCAGCAATCCGGTGGCCGCGCTGATCAGCGTGCCGTTGCAGTTGAACTACGACAAGGACATCGGTCCGCGCCGGCAGGGCGACCGCTGGACCTTGAACATGCAGCCCGTGGTGCCCATCGAACTGAACAAGGACTGGAACATCATCTCGCGCACTATCCTGCCTGTCATTGCGCAGGACGACATCGTTCCCGGCGCCGGCAGTCAGTTCGGGCTCGGAGACACCGTGCAAAGCCTGTTCTTCTCGCCCAAGGCGCCGACGGCGGGCGGCTGGATCTGGGGTGCCGGCCCGGTGCTGCTGATTCCCACCGGAACCGATGACCTGCTGAGCGCCAAGAAGTGGGGAGGCGGACCGACTGCGGTGCTGCTCAAGCAGGACAAGGGCTGGACCTATGGTGCGCTGGCCAACCACATCTGGTCGTTCGCCGGGGACAGCGCGCGCCGCGACATCAGCAGCACGTTCCTGCAACCGTTCCTGAGCTACACGACCAAGGGCGCCTTGACCTACACGATCAACGCCGAATCGACCTACGACTGGAAGGCCGAGCAGTGGACGCTGCCGTTCAACGTCCTGGCGACCAAGGTCACCAAGGTCGGAAGCCAGCTCATCAGTGTGGGCGGCGGGCTGCGCTACTGGGTGGATGGCCCGGAGAGCGCGCCGCACGGCTGGGGCGTGCGCGTCGTGGTCACGCTGTTGTTTCCAAAGTAGGCCGAGTCAGCATCGCCACGGCTTGGGTGCAACCTCGCCCAAGCTCATTGCGGCCCTGGATGACGAGGACCTGGTGCGGGTTGCGCTCGCGCGCATGCTGCGTGCGCATGGCTGCCAGGTTCGCGCAAGACGGTCTGCAGCGGCGTCTCGCCGGGGTGGCCGCTGCCCCTGGCAATGCCCCAACGGAAAGTGGCGGCGGCCCGGCACGGCAACAGTTCGCTGCGCGGGTTCAGCACCGGGATGCCGCGGCTGAGCGCCTTCACGCGGCGATTGCGCGCGCGGCGTGTGCACCACAATGCCTGCATGCGGCCGGTCATCGACATCCAGGGACTGAGCAAGACCTATGCGTCGGGCTTGGCGGCGCTCGAAGGCATCGACCTGCAGATCCGCCGCGGCGAGATCTTCGCGCTGCTCGGGCCCAACGGCGCTGGCAAGACCACGCTGATCAGCATCGTCTGCGGCATCGTCCATGCCAGCGCCGGCCGGGTGGCGGTGGACGGCCACGACATCCGCCGCGAGTGGCGCGCCGCGCGCAGCGCCATCGGCCTGGTGCCGCAGGAGATCTCCACCGACGCCTTCGAGTCGGTGTGGAACACCGTCAGCTTCAGCCGCGGGCTGTTCGGCAAGGCGCCGAACCCGCCGCTGCTGGAAGGGCTGCTGAAGCAGCTGTCGCTGTGGGACAAGAAGGACGCACGCATCATGACGCTGTCCGGCGGCATGAAGCGCCGCCTGATGATCGCCAAGGCGCTGAGCCACGAGCCGCACGTGCTGTTCCTCGACGAGCCCACCGCCGGCGTCGACGTGGAGCTGCGCCGCGACATGTGGCAGATGGTGCGCGGCCTGCAGCAGCGCGGCGTGACCATCATCCTGACCACGCACTACATCGAAGAGGCCGAGCAGATGGCCGAGCGCATCGGCGTCATCCGCAAGGGCCGGATCCTGCTGGTGCAGGACAAGGCGCGGCTGATGCAGCAGCTGGGGCGCAAGCGGCTGACGCTGCAGCTGCAGCAGCCGCTGCGCTCGCTGCCGGCCGAACTGTCGGACTGGCCGCTGGCACTGGCCGATGGCGGCCATGCGCTGGTGCACGATTTCGATGCCGCGCTGGGCGCGTCGAAGGTGCCCGAGCTGCTGCGCCGCCTGGGTGCGCTGGGCATCGACTTCAAGGACCTGCAGACCAAGCAGAGCTCGCTGGAGGACATCTTCGTGGACCTGGTGCACCGATGAACTGGTACGGCATCAAGGCCATCTTCGGCTTCGAGATGGCACGCATGCGGCGCACGCTGATGCAAAGCGTGGCCTCGCCGGTGCTCAGCACCTCGCTGTACTTCGTGGTCTTCGGCGCGGCCATCGGCTCGCGCGTCGAGCAGATCGACGGCATCGGCTACGGTGCCTTCATCGTGCCGGGGCTGATCATGATGGCCATCCTGGTGCAAAGCGTGTCCAACGGCGCCTTCGGCATCTACATGCCCAAGTTCTCGGGCACCATCTACGAGCTGCTTTCCGCGCCGGTTTCAGCCACCGAGATCATGCTCGGCTATGTCGGTGCCGCTGCCTGCAAGTCGGTGATCCTGGGGCTGCTGATGCTGGCCACGGCGCGGCTGTTCGTCGAGTTCCATATCGCCCACCCGCTGTGGATGCTGGCCTTCCTGGTACTGACCTCGGTGGCCTTCAGCCTGCTGGGCTTCATCCTCGGCGTCTGGGCAGACAACTTCGAGAAGCTGCAGGTGGTGCCGCTGATGCTGGTGCAGCCGCTGGCCTTCCTGGGCGGCACCTTCTATTCGATCCGCATGCTGCCCTCGCCCTGGCAGCAGCTCGCGCTGTTCAACCCGGTGGTCTACCTGGTCAGCGGCTTGCGCTGGAGCTTCTTCGGCAGCGCCGACGTGGACCCGGGCCTCAGCCTGGGCATCACGCTGCTTTTCCTGATGCTGTGCCTGGGTATCGCCACCTGGATCTTCCGCAGCGGCTACAAACTCAGGGCTTGACGGGGCACGGGATCCTCGCACCGCAGTACGACCGAAGACGACACAGATGGACGACGCATCGGCCACCCGCAACCCGAGCGCCTGGCACGGCGACAGCGCCCCCGGCATGCCCGCCGAGCGGCCGGAGACGCTGCTGCGCGAAGTGGCCGAACGCACTGCGCGGCTGGGGAGCTGGCAATGGTGGCCCGGGCGAAACGAGACGCGCTGGAGCCGCAACCTGTACCTGCTGCTGGGCCTGGACCCGGACGGCATGCCCGTCGGTTTCGATCAGGGCCACACCCTGTTCGTCGGCGACAGCTGGGCGCGGCTGCGCCAGGCGTTGCAGGGTGCGGTCGAGGGCGGCGGGAAGTTCGAGCTGGAGCTGGAGTTCGTGCGCGTCGATCACAGCACCGGCTGGGCCTGCCTGCTCGGCCAGGCGCTGCCCGACGCCGCGGGGCGCACCGAGATGCTGATCGGCACCTTCCAGGACATCAGCGAGCGCAAGCGCGTGGACATCGCGCTGCGCACCAGCGAGGCGCGCATGCGCGCGCTTTTCGAGTCGGCCGGCGATGCGCTGATCGTCACCGACACGTCGCTGAAGATCGTGATGGCCAACCCGGCCGCGGCGCGCATGCACCGCTGCACGCTGGAGCAATTGGTGGGCACGCTGTTCCACATCTGGATTCCGCGCCGCCACCACCGCTTGTTCGCCGGCGAGCTGCTGGCGCGCGACCACGAGGTCCTGGCCTCGCTGCAGCGCGGCCAGAACGAGGGCCTGACCGCGCTGCGTGCCGACGGGCAGGAATTTCCGATCGAGATCACGCTGTCGCAGATGCACGTGGACGGCCAGCGCTTCTATGCAGCAGCCGGGCGCGACCTGACCGAGCCAATGCAGATCCAGCAGGCGCTGCAGCGCTCGCGCAACGACCTGCGCAAGCTGATTGCGCGCACGCAAAGCATCGAGGAGCACGAGCGCCGGCGCATCGCGCGCGACCTGCACGACGAGCTGCAGCAGCCGCTGGCGGCGATGAAGATGATGGCGCTGGGCATTGCCGGGCGCACGCGTGCGCGAGCATTTTCGCAGCAGGCATCGGAGCTGGCGGCAATGGCCGACAAGGCCATCGCCGCCACCCGGCGCATCGTCACCGACCTGCGCCCGCCCGTGCTCGACGACCTGGGGCTGGTGGCTGCGCTCGAACTGACGGCCAGCGGCTTTGCCCACCACAGCGGCGTGCAGGTGGCGTGCGAGGCGCTCGGTGCCGACGGCGCCGACGCGGCGCTGCCCGGCGACGTGGCCAATTGCCTGTATCGTGTGGCGCAGGAGTCGCTGAACAACATCCACAAGCATGCGCGGGCCCGCCGCGTGCGGCTGCGCCTGGACCTCAGCCGCGCCGACCGCGTGGTGCTGTCGGTCAGCGACGACGGCAAGGGCATCCAGGCGCAGGACCTGAGGCGCAGCGACGCGTTCGGCGTGCTGGGCATGGACGAGCGGCTGCAGGCCCTCGGCGGCAGCTTGAGCATCGCCGCCGCCGAAGGCGGCGGCACCCGCGTCGAGGCGGTCGTGCCCCTGGACGGCGCGCCCGCCTGACGCGGCGCGGCAGAATGCCGGACTCGCAGCGCGCAACGGGAGAACGCATGCTTGCAGTCATCGGCGGCACCGGCATCTACGAACTGGCCGGCATGCAGGTGGACCAGCGCCTGGATGGCGCCACGCCCTTCGGCATGCCCTCCGGCCAGATCGTCAAGGGCCGGCTGGGTGGGCGCGAGCTGCTGTTCCTGGCGCGCCACGGCAGCGGCCACAAGCACCTGCCGCACGAGGTCAACTACCGCGCCAACATCTACGCGCTAAAGCGCGCCGGCGCCACGCAGATCCTGGGCTTCTCGGCCGTGGGCAGCCTGGTGCAGGAGATCGCCCCCGGCGACCTGGCCATGCCCAGCCAGTACTTCGACTGGACCCGCGGCGCGCGCGCGCGCAGCTTCTTTGGCGACGGCGTGGCCGCGCACGTGTCCACCGCCGAGCCGGCCAGCGCGAAGCTGATCGACTGGGCCGCCGGCCAGGCGCAGGCGATGGGCATCCGGATGCACCGCAACGTCACCTACGCCTGCGTCGAAGGCCCGCGCCTGGGCACGCGCGCCGAGAGCCTGTTCATGCGCCAGGTGGGCTGCCAGCTGGTGGGCATGACCAACGTGCCCGAGGTCTTCCTGGCGCGCGAGGCGCAGATCTGTTATGCCACCGTGTGCATCGCCACCGACTACGACTGCTGGATGGACGACCCGGCGATGCACGTCAGCGTCAGCGCCATCCTGGCCAAGTACCGCGAGAGCCTGGAACGCGCGCGCGCGCTGCTCGACGCGCTGCTCGCCGGACCGCTGCCCGCGGAGGAGCCGCAGATACGCAGCGCGCTGCAGCACGCGATGCTGACGCCGGACGAGGCGCTGAGCGACGCGCAGCGGGAATGGCTTTCGGTACTGCGCCGCTGATGCCGCAACCCTTCACCCGCGCCGACCTGGCCCGCGCCGAGCGCCACCTGCTGCGCGACGGCCGCTTCGCCAATGCCAAGGTGGAACGGGTGCGCCTGGACGGAGTGGACTGGATCTTCAAGGACTTCTCGTCGCGCGCCTGGTGGGTGCGTCACGGTGTCGGCCGCCTGCTGCTGGCGCGGGAGGTGCGCGCGCTGCGGCGGCTGGAGGGCCTGCCCGGCATCCCGTCGATGGCCTTCCGCGTCGACGGCTTCGCGATGGCGGCGCGCTTCGTGCCCGGCCGCACGCTGGGCCGCGTGGGACTGGACGGTGAGCCGTTGAGCGCGCAGTTCCTGGCCGCGCTCGAGGCGCTGCTGCAGCGGGTGCACGCACGCGGCCTGGTGCACCTGGACACGCGCGGCGGCAACAACCTGCTGATGATGCCCGACGGCGCCCCCGGCATCATCGACTTCCAGGCCGCGCTGTCCACGCGCTGGATGCCCCTGCCGCTGCGCCGCTGGTTCGAGGTCTTGGACCTCGGCGGCATCTACAAGAAGTGGCTGCAGTTCCAGCCCGAGGCGATGGGCGCGCAGCGCCGCGAGCACTTCGAGCGCATGAACCGCTGGCGGCGGCTGTGGGTCTTCCGAGGCTACTTCGGCTGGCGCAAGTAGCCGGGCCGGCAGACGCGGCGACAATGAGGGGATGAAACAGACATCGGACGGCCTGTTCCAGCACCCGGGCCTGCGCAGCTTCCTGATCCGCACGCGGCGACCGCTGTTCGTGCTGGTGCTGCTCCTGCTGGCGCCCTTCGTGCAGCGCGAATGGCTGCTCGCCGGCTTCATCGTCTCGATGCTGGGCGAGTTCATCCAGATCTGGTGCTTCGCCTCGCTGGACAAGAACTCCACGCTCACCATCCGCGGGCCCTACACGATGGTTCGCAACCCGATGTACCTGGGCCGCTTCTTCATCCCGCTGGGCTTCTTGATGCTGCTCGGCCAGTGGTGGCTGCTGCTGGCCTATGCGGTGGTGTACTGGATGTACATGGACGCGCGCGTGCAGCGCGAAGAGGCGCACCTGAAGCCCATCTTCGGCGCACCCTACGAGGCCTATTGCCGGCAGGTGCGCCGCTTCGTGCCCGGCTGGCCGCAGCCGGGCACCACCGTGGCCTACTGGAACCGGGCGCTGTTCGCCCAGAACAACGCCGGGCGCAACCTGCTGGCCACGCTGGCGGCCTGGGCGCTGATGGCTGCCTGGACAGTCTGGGGCGCGCCGGCGCTGCGCGGCTGAGGGGCACGAAGCGATGAACGACACCGCCGACAGACCCGAATTGCCCGACCGCCTGAGCATCGACCCGCACAGCCCACACCATGTGCCGGCGGTGATGGCGCATGACATCGGCATCCGACTGAATGGCAAGGAGCGCCACGATGTCGAGGAATACTGCATCAGCGAAGGCTGGGTCCGCGTGCCGGCCGGCAAGGTGCGCGACCGTCGCGGCCAGCCGCTGCTGATCAAGGTCAAGGGCAAGGTCGAGCCCTTCTACCGCTGACCGCCAGGCCGGCAACGGGCCGGCCCTCGTCACGCCCGGCCGACGGCGAATGACAATGCGCAATGGCCCCGCCCAAGGTCTTCATCAGCTATCGACGCGACGACAGCGCCGGGCACGCCGGCCGGCTTTTCGACCGACTGGCCGAACGCTGCGGGGCAGACCAGGTGTTTCGCGACGTGGACACGCTTTCGGCGGGCGAGGATTTCCATGTCGCGCTGCGCCAACGCATCGAATCCTGCAATGTGATGCTGGTGCTGATCGGCCCGGGCTGGCTGGCAGCGGCCGATGCACAGGGGCAGAGCCGGCTCGATGCGCCGGACGACCCGGTTCACATGGAGGTCGCTGCGGCGCTGCAACGCGGCTTGCGCGTCGTGCCGGTGCTGCTGCAGGGCGCGGCACTGCCGCGTGACGCCCAGCTGCCCGAAGCGCTGCGGCCGCTGCTGCGACGCCAGGCGATGGACCTGCGTGACGCCAGCTTCGACCGCGATGTCCAGGCGCTGCTGCGGCACCTGGCGGGGCCGCGCCGGCCCCGGGCAAGGCGGCTCTGGGGGGCCGTGCTCGGCGCCGCGGCGCTGCTCGCACTGGGCTCCTGGTTCGCATGGTGGCAGCTGCAGGCGCCGTCACCGCAACGTGCGCGCGAACAGTTGTCGCGGATGGGCATTGCCTACGACGCGGACACGCTGGTCGGGCGCGCTGGCGCCGGCGACGTGGAGGCAGTAGGGCTGCTGCTTCGCGCCGGCATCAGCCCCGACGCCCGCGATGGCCAAGGTATCGGTGCCTTGCACCGGGCGGTGGCGGGTGGCCACCTGCAGGTGGTCCAGGCGCTGCTGGACCGAGGCGCCGATGGCGCGGACGTGCTGCCGCGGGCAGCAGCCCAGGGCCGGCGCGACGCGCTCGCTTTGCTGCTGGCGCGCCAGCCGGATGCCGCCGCGCTGGGCCGGGCATTGCACGCTGCCGCCGGCGGCCCGCATACCGACATCGTCCGGACGCTGCTCGACGCCGGCGCCGCGGTCGAGGCGCGTGGCGGCCGCCACGATTCCACGGCGCTGATCGAAGCGGCTGCCGAAGCCAATGCCGCGATCGTGCAGCTGCTGCTGCAGCGTGGCGCCGACCCGGGCGCCAGGTCGGATTTCGGCGACTCGCCGCTGCTGGCCGTGCTGCGGCCGCGCGGCTCGGCCGAAGGCCCGGACATGCTGCAGCAACGCATGGCAGTGCTGCGCGCCTTGCTCGATCGCGGCGCGCCGCTCGAGGACCGCCTGCAATCCATGCAGACATGGCAGCCCACCGCGCTGTTGCTGGCCATCGGCTCGCAGCTGCCTGCCGCAGCGCTGCTGCTGATCGACCGTGGCGCGGACGTGAACGCACGCACCGGGTTCACGGGCAACGAGCAGCCCGACATGAGCGCGCTGATGTGGGCCACGCACGCCGGCCAGATCGAGGTGGTTTCGGCGCTGCTCGACAAGGGGGCGCAGATCGATGCGCAGAACGGCAGCGGCTACAGCGCGCTGATGATCGCCGCCGCCTCCGGGCGCATCGACGTGCTGGAGCTGCTGCTGCGCCGTGGCGCGAACCCGCAGTTGCGCGACCGCGAGGGCCTCAACGCAATGCAGCTGTCGCTACAGGCGGGACATGAAAGCGCCACCCGACTGCTGGCTCCGCTGACGCGGCCTTGAAGTGGCTTGTTTCGATCGCACGAACCCGGCGTGCGCTTCAGCCGCAAAGCGGCTTGCAGCCGCTTTGCGCCGACACCCCTCACCCGGTCAGGCGGCCCGAACGCGAGCGCTCAGCGCTGCCGCACGTACTGACCGGGCGCGTCATCGAGCGGGCGGTAGCCCTTGGCAGCCGCGCCCATTGAAGGGGGTCTCGTGGTGGCGCTGGAATGTCCGGCCAGCCAGCGCTGCCACTCGGGCCACCAGGAGCCCTCGTGCCGGGTCGCGGCCTGCAGCCATTCCTGCGGTGCCAGGTGCGGGTCGGCCAGCCGGCGGGTGCGCAAGCGGTAGTGGCGCTTGGGATGCGCCGGCCCGCAGACGATGCCGGCGTTGTGGCCGCCGGCGGTGAGCAGGAAGCTGAAGTCGTCGGACCGGACCAGGTTGTCCACCTTGTAGACCGACTTCCACGGCGCCACGTGATCGGCCTCGGTGCCGACCACGAACATCGGCACGCCGATGTCGGACAGCCGCACCAGCCTGCCGCCGACCGGAAAGCGGTTTGCGGCCAGCTCATTGTCCAGGTACAGGCGATACAGGTACTCGGAATGCATGCGCCAGGGCATGCGCGTGCCGTCGGCGTTCCAGGCCATCAGGTCGATCATGCGGTCGCGCTGGCCCTTCAGGTAGTTGTTGACGATCGGCTGCCACAGCAGGTCCTGCGCCCGCAGCATGGCGAAGGCGCCACCCATCTGCTGGCTCTCGAGCACGCCCTTGCGATGCATCGTCGCTTCGAGCATCGCCAGCTGCCCGGGATTGATGAAGAAGGCCAGCTCGCCCGGTTCGGAGAAGTCGGTCTGCGCCGCGAACATCGTCAGCGTGGCAATGCGTGCGTCCTTGTCGCGCGCGAGCGCCGCCGCGCCGATGGCCAGCAGCGTGCCGCCGATGCAGTAGCCCACGGCATGCACCTTGCGCTTGGGCACGATGGCGGTGACGGCATCGAGCGCAGCGCGAAAGCCCTTGTCGACGTAGTCGTCCATGCCGAGGCTGCGGTCGCTCTCGTCCGGGTTTTTCCAGGACATCATGAACACCGTGTGCCCCTGGTCGACCAGGTACTTGACCATCGAGTTGCGCGGGCTCAGGTCGAGGATGTAGTACTTCATGATCCAGGCGGGCACGATCAGCACCGGCTCGGCGTGCACCTGCTTCGTCGTCGGCTGGTACTGGATCAGCTCGATCAGCTCGTTGCGGAAGACCACCTTGCCGGGCGTGACGGCGACCGCCTTGCCGACTTCGAAGTCCTCGGTGCCGGCCGGCGCGACGCCTTGCACCGTGCGCTCGATGTCCTCGATCAGGTGCTGCAGCCCGCGAACCAGGTTCTGCCCCTGTTCGGACTGGGTCAGCGCCAGAAGTTCGGGGTTGGAGCCAAGGCAGTTCGACGGCGAGGAGCTGTCCAGCAGCATGCGCACCGCGAACTCCAGCAGCTGCGCGTGGTAGTCGCTGACGCCACCGACGCCGCGCACCGCGTCCTCGAGCACGGCGCGGCTGTTCTGGTAGGCCCGCGCGTACACGTTGAACGGAAACTGCGACCAGTCCTGCGCCTCGAAGCGCTTGTCCGCCTGGCCCTGCAGGCCTTCGCCCGGCGACACCGGCGCGCCGGCCATCGCGCGCAGCGCGAAGGCCCAGGTGTCCTGCGCCCGCTCCATCAACTGCAGCTGCAGCTCCTGCTGGCGCGCCGGCGACAGGGCCAGGTGCATCGCCCAGTCGGCCCAGGCGCTGGCAAAGGCGGTCGGCGCCAGTCCGGCCGTCATCTGCGCCACCTGGGCGCGGAACTCGCGGTCGAAATCCTGGGTGGTGGGTGCGCGCTTGTCGGACTTGTCCATGAGGCTGTCTCGCTGTGTGGTTTGAGGAGTTGCACCGGCCGAGCTGCCGGTCACCGTACGGGGCGTGCCAGCCGGCGCCGTCGCCAGGCCGACCGCCCGAAGAAGGCGCATCTTCCGCGCCCCCGCGGCAATCCGCAAAGCGGCGGTACACCGGGTTGTTGCTCTGGCGCAAAACAGGGCCGGCCGGCAGTCGCTGCAAGGCACACGGCGCGCAGCTGCGCCGCCCTCAGCCGCCTGTGCCGCCCGTCGCTGCCGGCCGCAGGCCCTGCAGCGCGGCCTGGCGGATGTCGCGCTTGAGGATCTTGCCCGAGGGCGTGCGCGGCAGCGGCTGGCTGGCGACTTCGATGTAGCGTGGGATCTCGAAGCGCGCCAGGTGCAGCGCCAGGAATTCGCGCAGCGCCTGCGGGTCCAGCCCCGGTTTGCCGTGCACCGTGGCGCCGACCTCCTCGCCCAGGCGCTCGTCGGGCACGGCGTAGACCGCAGCCTCGTGCACGTCCGGGTGCATCAGCAGCGCCGCCTCCACCTGGCCGCAGCCGATGTTCTCGCCGCCGCGGATGATCAGGTCCTTGATGCGGTCGACGATGAAGAGAAAGCCCTCGTCGTCCAGGCAGGCCACGTCGCCGGTGCGGAACCAGTCGCCGACGAAGGCCTGCGCGGTGGCCTCGGGCCGGTTCCAGTAGCCGGCGAAGACCGAGGTGCCGCGCACCAGCAGCTCGCCGCGCTGGCCCGCCGGCAGCTCGCGGCCGGCGTCGTCGACCACCTTCAGCTGCAGCACCTGCGAGCAGCGGCCCGAGCTGGCCGGGCGCTGCAGGTACTCCTCGCCGGCGATGCCGGCGCCGATGGCATTGGTCTCGGTCATGCCCCAGCCGGTGGCCGGCAGGGCCTGGGCAAAGCTGCTGCCGATCTGGCGCACCTGCTCGGGCGCGCGCGGCGCGCCGCCGCCGCCCACCGACAGCAGCGTGGCCAGGCTGTACCTGCCCTGCCGCGCCAGGCGCACCAGGTCGCCAGTCAGTGCCGCCGGCGCGACCACGCTGCTCAGCCGCTCGGCGTCGATCAGCTGCGCCGCGCGCTCCACGTCCCAGCGGTACATGCACACCATGCGCCGCTGCATGCGGTAGCAGTTCAGGTACGAGGCATGCAGCCCTGTGACATGGAACAGCGGCACGGCCAGCAGCGTGCCAGGCTGCTCGGCCGGCGGCGGCGGCACGATGCCGGCCACGCGCTCGCCGATCAGCCGGTCCAGCTCCCACGACAGCAGCGAAGTCAGGATGTTGCGGTGGGTCGAGAGCACGCCCTTCGGATGGCCGGTGGAGCCCGAGGTGTAGAGGATCGTCGCCCAGTCGTCGGGCGCGATCGCGGCCGGCGGCATCGGCACGTCGCCAACGTCGTCGAGCAGCTGCTGCAAGGACAGCGCGCCCGGCGGCAGCTCGGCCGCGCGCACCGCCAGGCATTGCAGCCCGGGCAGCGCAGCGCGCGCCGCCGGCACGGCCAGCCGCTGCAGCCGCTCGACATCGGCCAGCAGCACGCGGGCGCCGCAATCCTGCAGGCCGTAGACCAGCTCCTCGCTCTGCCAATGGCCGTTCATCGCCACGGCCACGGCGCCGATGCTGGTGATGGCGCAGAAGCACAGCACCCATTCGGGGTAGTTGCGCATGGCGATGGCGACGCGGTCGCCGGGCCTGACGCCGCAGCGCTGCACCAGCACATGGCCGATGCGGCCGGCCTCGGCCCAGGCCTGCGCGAAGCTCAGCCGCTCGTCCTGGTAGGCCAGGAAGGGCAGGTCCGTGGCCGTGGCCTCGTACAACGCGCGCAGCGAGGCCGGCGCCCGGGCGAAGACGCGCAGCCGGCGGCCGCGCACTTCGGCATCGACCAGCTCGTGCGGCATGCCGGGTGCCGTCAGTGCGGCGATGGCTTCGGCGCGGGAGATCGGTGGGCTCATGCGGATCCTGCGAAGGGGTGGTCGATGCTCAGTGGTAGGACTCGAGCGCTTCGTCGATCGTGCGCTCCAGGTCCTTGGCGGTGGCGCAATGCGTCAGGCTGCTGCAGAACGGACGGTAGCGCAGGATCGCGCTGTCGCCGCTGCCCCAGCGGCCGGGCGGCTCGGGGCACAACCACAGCACGCGCTTGGCGCGTGCAGCCAGCTCGGCGAACAGGTCGAGCCGCGGGTCGGTGCCGTTGCTTCGGCCGTCACCGAGCACGATCAACGTGGTGCGCCGGTCGATGCGCTCCCCGTGGCGGTCGTGCAGGTCCACCCAGGCCTGGCCGTAGTCGGTGGAGCCATGGCCCGCTTCCTTGAGGATCAGCGCCATCGCGTCGTCGAAGGGCAGCGTTTCCAGCGGCGCGGTCACGTCCTTCAGCCGGCTCGAGAAGGCGAAGCTGCGCAGCTCGCCCACCACGTCGTGCAGCGCATACAGGAACAGCAGCAGGAAGCGCACCTGCGCGGCCACCGAGCCCGACACGTCGCACACCGCCACGATGCGCGGCTTGTCGCGCCGCTGCTGGCGGAAGGCCAGCTCGAAGGGCACGCCGTCATGGCCGGCATTGGCGCGCAGCGTGCGGCGCAGGTCGAGCTGGCCGCGCAGCAGCCGGCGCTGGCGGCGCGAATGGTGCGCGGCCAGCTTCCTGGCCATGCGCGCGATCGCGGCTTTCATGCGCTCCATCTCGGCCGGTGCCAGCCGCCCCAGCGCTCGCTGCACCGTCACCTCGGTCATGAAGGTCTCGGTGGCGGGCTTGCCGAAGAGCTCGAAGCGCTGCTGCACCAGCGCGCGCGCCTGGCGCCGCAGCCGCTCGCGCGCCGCACCCAGCGCCTGCGCCTCGGCCTGGGCGGCGGGGCTGGCGTCGTCCAAGCGCTCGGCCAGCCGCCTTTCGAGCGCGGCGATGCCCATCGCGTCGAGCATGCGGCCGGCAAAGTAGCCGGCCTGCGTGGCAAAGCGGATGTCGTCGACGCCGGCTGTGCCGGCGGCGCGCGCCAGCGCCTGGCGCAGCGCATCGCCGGGTGCGCCGGCCGGGCCGCGTCGGTCGTCGGCCAGTTCGAGCAGCGCATCGACCTCGGCTTCGCCAGTGCGCAGCCGCTCGGCCGGTGCCGCCTCGGCCGGGGCCGGCGCGCCGGCCCCGGGCGGCAGGCTGAAGTACAACTCGAAGATCTCGTCGTGGAGGCGCTTTTCTTCCTCCGACTTGGCCAGCACCAGGCCCAGCGCGGCCTTCAGGTCGGCGCGCGGCGCCCAGCCCATCAGCGCCAGGGTCTTCGCCGCGTCGATGCTTTCGGCAGTGGAGGCTTCGGCGCCGGCGGCGCGCAGCGCGCGCACGAAGCCGGCCAGCACGCTGTCCACCGCTCAGCCCGCGGCCGCCACTGCGGCGCGCGTCAGCGCGCCAAGCTGGCCATCGAGCTCGCGCACGTCGGTCTCGCGCTTGAGCAGCACCCCCAGCGTGTCGCGCACCAACGCCTCGTCGAGCACCGGCGCGTGCAGCAGCACCAGCGTGCGCGCCCAGTCCACCGATTCGGCCACCGACGGCGGCTTGCGGATGTTGCAGCCGCGCAGCGACTGCACGAAGGCCACCAGCTGCGCCAGCAGCGTCGCGCCGATGCCGGGCACGCGCGCGCGCAGCACGCGCTGCTCCAGCGCGGCGTCGGGGAAGTCGATGTGCAGGTGCAGGCAGCGGCGCTTCAGCGCATCGCCCAGCTCGCGCGTGTTGTTGGAAGTCAGGATGACCAGCGGCGGCACCAGCGCGCGCACCGTGCCGATCTCGGGGATGCTCACCTGGTAGTCGGCCAGCACCTCGAGCAGCAGCGCCTCGAAGGCCTCTTCGGACTTGTCGACCTCGTCGATCAGCAGCACGCTGCCGCCGCGCTGCTCCATCGCCTGCAGCAGCGGCCGCGGCTCGAGGAACTCGCGCGAGAAGAACAGGTCCTGGAAGCCGGCCAGGCGCTCGAACGCGCCCTGCAGCGTGTCGGCATCGTCGACCAGCAGGCCGATCTTCTCCTTCAGGATCTGCGTGTACAGCAGTTGCTTGCCGTACTTCCATTCGTACAGCGCCTTGTGGTCGTCCAGGCCCTCGTAGCACTGCAGCCGCAGCAGCGCGAACTGCAGCGCGCGCGCGGCCGACACGGCCAGCTCGGTCTTGCCGACGCCGGCCGGGCCCTCGATGAGCACCGGCTTGCGCAACTGGTGCGCCAGGTACAGCGCGGTGGCGATCGGCCGGGTGGCGATGTAGCCGACCCCGGCCAGCATGGCGATCACGGCCTCGATCGCGGCCAGGCCGCTGGGCGTGGCGGTGCCGGGTGCATCGTTCATGCGCCGAGTGTGTGCCAGGGCCCAAGCCGCCGCAATGCAGGGCGGGACACCCCGCCCCAGGGTTTTCCCGGCGCGGCTACAGCCCGATCAGCGGCCTGCCGGCCAGCGCTTGCAGCAGCACCGCGGCAAACAGCGCGCACCACAGCGCGCTGCCCAGCCACACGCCCGCCGCGGCGCCGCGCGGCGCACGCCGCGCCAGCCAGAAGCCCAGCAGCGGCAGCACCTGGCCGGCATGGATGCCGACGAAATGCGCCACGCGCACGTCGCCCGCCACCATCGACCAGCCCAGCACCGGCAGCCCCGGTCCGAGGGCCGGCGCGCCGCCGCCCAGCAGAACGCCAGCGCCGGCGCCGAGCACGAAGGTCAGCACCAGGCCGAGCAGCACGCCCAGCCGGTAGGCCGGCGCCACGCCAGGCCGGCCGTGGCGCCAGATCAGCCACGCCAGCCAGGGCTGGGTGGCGGTGAGCACCACCGCGCCGAAGCCCATCAGCGTGTACATCAGCGCATGGAAGGGGTCGCCCACGTTGTAGTGCGAGGCCTGGCCCAGTGCGGCCTGCACGGTGATGTAGGCCACCTCGAGGCCGCCTGTGGCGATCAGCGTCCACGCCAGCAGGCCGAAGGCGCGGCCGCGGCGCACGGCTTCGGGCAGCAGCGGCGCGAACCAGGCGGTGGTCAGCGCGGTGATGGCCACCGACAGCATGAACTTCATCGGCTTGACCCAGACATTCACGTCGCGCAGCGTGCGCTCGTCCAGCGCCAGGCCGAGGGCGGCCGGGATCATCAGCGCCAGCATCAGCGCGGCAAAGGCCACCAGCCGCGGCTCGCGCTGCCAAAGGCGGAGCCAGGCGGGTTCGGCAGGCGCGGACAGGGGCAGGGCGGGGGCGTTCATGCACAGCCGGTGGTTCATGAGTGTCTCGGGCGAAACAAGGTGAGCACGGCATAGGCCAGCAGGCCGGCCGGGCCGAACAGGAAGGTCAGCGCGAGGCAGGGCAGCACCGCCAGGTGCGGCAGGCCGCGCTGCGCCGCGTCGTGCGCGATCCAGGTGCCGACGAACAGGTCGAAGGCCAGGTAGTGCAGCCAGCCGGCGGCCAGCAGGCCGGGCCGCTCGAACAGCTGCCGCACCTCGGCCAGCGAGCCGAAGCCGCCCGGGCCCCAATGGCCCAGCAGCAGCGCCACGTAGCCCAGCGCCAACAGCAGCGGCAGCACCCAGCCGGTGAGCTGCCAGACCCGCGGCGCCCAGCGCCGGCTTGGCGGCGAGGCGGCCAGCGCCAGCCAGCCCAGCAAGGCCAGCAGGTTGCCGCTGCGGAAGGCGAGGTCGGGGTCGAGGGTGGGCATGGCGAGGATTGATCTGAACGATGTTTAGATAAAGTGTGCTCGACGATCTGAACATTGTCAAGTTACCATGTGGACATGAAGGCTGCTGCGACCCCCTACCACCACGGCGCACTGCGCGACGCGCTGGTGCAGGCCACCGAATCGCTGCTGGCCGAGCGCGGAGCCGAGGGCTTTTCGCTGCGCGAGGTGGCGCGCCGCGCCGGTGTCTCGCCGGCCGCGCCGGCGCACCACTTCGGCGACGCAGCCGGGCTGCTGACGGCGGTGGCCAGCCTGGGCTTCGAGGCGCTGACGCAGGCGCTGCACGCGGCCGACGCCGCTGGCGGCACGGATGCCCGTGCCGCGCTGCGCGGCCAGGGGTTGGCCTATGTGCAGTTCGCGATGCAGCACCCCGGCCGCTTCAGGCTGATGTTCCGCCAGGGCAAGCTGCATGCCGACGCCGTGCTGCAGCAGCATGCCCAGGCGGCCTTCGAGGTGCTGGCGCGCGGCGTGCACCGCGCCTTCGGGCTGGCCGAAGGCGCGGCGATGGACGAGCGCCAATGGAACGCGGCGGCCGCGCTATGGTCGCTGGTGCACGGCTATGCCCACCTGGCCATCGCCGGCAAGTTCGAGCTGCTGGTTGGCGCGGGCGGGCTGCAGGCCTATGTGCAGCGCAGCCTGGGGCCGATCCTCGACGCCACGCTGCAGGGCCTGTTCGGCGCCGGGCCCGCATCGCCGCGCAGGCAGCCGTCGCGCGGCGCGCGGCGGCGCTGAGCCGCAGCCCGGCGGCTCCTATCATCGATCGGATGATCAAGACCTTGCTGCAACGCCTGCCCCTGTTCCTGGCCCTGCTGCTGGCAGCGGTGCTGCTGTGGCTTTGGGCGGCTCCGCCGGAGCTGGTGCGCGTCGGCGCCGGCTATGCGGCCAAGATCGTCTGCTCCAGCGTCTTCATCAGCGCGCGCGATCCGCACCAGGTGCTGCAGGCCGACGTGCAATCCCCCGGCCACCCGCTGCTGCGGCTGATGCGCGTGTCGGTGGACCGCGAGGCGCGCACGGTGCGGGCCGGGCTGTTTGCCTTTGCCGGCGGCGGGCTGGCGGTGGCGCGCGAAGGCACCGGCTGCGCCAC
>JBEIHU010000009.1:0-36128 GCA_040381175.1 Burkholderiaceae bacterium | reverse complement strand
GCCGCCGCCGCCGCCAGCGCCTGCGCCGCGCGTGGCCCCACCGCCGCCGGCGGTCGACGCGCAGATCGCCATCGACAAGGCCCGGCAGGAGAAGGCCCAGGCCGAGCGGGCGCGTGCCGAGCGCGAGAAGGCCGAGCGCCAGAAGGCCGAGCGCGAGAAGGCGGAGCGCGAAAAGCTGGCCAAGGCCGAAAAGGACAAGGCCGAACGCGAGAGGGCCGAACGCGAACGCCAGGCCGTGGCCAAGGCCCGGGCTGACGAGCAGGCCCGCCGCGAACAGCAGGAGCAGCGCGAACAGCAGGCCGAAGAGGAGCGCCTGGCCAGGCAGCGCGAGCAGAACCTGAAACGCATGCTCGGCCAAGCCGGCGCCACTGGCGCACCTGGCTCCACTGGCACGGCGCTGAAGGACGCGGCGCCTTCGGCCAGCTATGCCGGTAAGCTGATCGCGCGCATCAAGCCGAACATCCTGCTGACCGAGACCGTCAGCGGCAATCCGTCGGCCGATGTCGAGGTGCGCGCATCACCCACTGGAACCATCCTCAGCCGCCGCCTGGTCAAGAGCAGCGGCAACACGGACTGGGACGACGCGGTGCTGCGTGCCATCGACCGCACCGCCGAGCTGCCGCGCGACACCGACGGCCGAGTGCCGCCGGTGCTGGTGATCACCTTCACGCCCTGACGCCGCCGCGCGCGGGCCGCCTGCACAGGCGGCGCGGCCTTCAGCGCAGCGTCAGCGCGGCCAGGTGGGCCAGCCCATGGCCGCTGCTGTTGTCGGCATCGGCGCCGACCAGCACCGCCTTGATGCGCGGCAGCTCGCGCGCCTCGTCACCGAAGGCGTGCAGGACATCGGCGCGCAGGTCGCGCCGCTCGCTGCGCCACTCGCCCAGCGTGCTGCCGCGGCCCTGCAGCACGAACCAGCGCATGCGCCGCGTGTAGGCGTTGGACAGCACGCTGCCGGGCGGCAGCGACGGGTCCCAGACATAGCACAAGGTGGCGGCAGGCAGGTCCTCGCCGCTGAGCAGCCGGGCCAGGCGCAGCTGCTGGCGTTCGATGAAAGGCACCTGGCCGATCGCCAGGTCGAACATCACGCAGACCTTCACGGCGGCATCGTCGCCGGCCTTGGTCTGCAGCGCCGCGCCGGCGATGGCCTGGTCCAGCCGCCATTGCCACGACAGCTGTGGCGTGGCAGCGACAGGCTCCGTCAGTTCATGCACCAGGTTGCCGTAGCTGCCCGGCGACTCGACTCGCAGCGCGCGCCGGCCGTCGAGGTCGACGATCTCGAAACGCGTCTTTGGCAGGGTCTGCTTCGGCAGCAGCACCTCGCGCCACGGCGGAGCCGGCGCCGCGCCGGGCCCGTCCAGCGGCGCCAGCAGCGACTGCGCCCGGGCGGCTGCGGCCGCCAGCAGACAGGCCAGCACCCAGTGCTTCACCGGCCCGCGGCGTTGAGCGACCAGTCGTAGTCCAGGAAGCCGGGCGACAGGGCGCTCTCGCGCAGCTTGCGCTGCTCGTCCGGCTGGCCGCTCAGCTGGGCGGCATGGCGCGCGAACACGTCGTTCAGCTGCTTGTAGCCGAGCCAGCCCTGCTCCCAGTCCTCGCGGAACCATTTGAAGATCATGCTCACCTCTAGCTTGCCTCCGGCCACGCGGTTGCGCGTGCGGTCGCTCATGAAGCGCATCATGCCGTCGTCGAACTGTGCCTCCAGCTTCGCGGCGACGAAGGCTTCGGGCCGCAGCGCCGGACAGCCGATCGACGCGCAGTTCACGGCCGCATGGATGCGCGGATCCTTGTAGCGCGGGCGCAGCTGCTCGTGCTCGATCCAGTCGAGATGACGCTGCTCGCCCAGCAGCACGAAGAACTTCTTCTTCCAAGGGCTCTGCAGCAGCGAGCCCAGGTCCTTGATCGATTTCAGCTCGGGCCAGCGCGTCAGGATCAGCTCCACCGTGAAGGCGTTGTAGGCATTCACCAGGAAGGCCATCTGCTGCTCGCGGCTCCATCGATCGAATTCGGTCTGCGGCACCGCGCTCATGGCATCGAGCACCAACTTCAGCGCCGCGCGGTCGGCCTTGAAGCCGTCGTAGTCGACGCGGCTTTGCTTCTGGTCGGGCAGCCAGCGCACATGCTTCTTAAGCAGCGCATCCCAGCCGGCGTAGCCCTGGTCGAACTGCGCCCAGGCTGGACTGCACAGCAGCAGCAGCGTCACCAGCCACAGCAAGCCCTTGCGCATCGTCATCCTCTCCTCCAGTCGTGGAAACGCTGCACCCAGCGCAGCAGGCCATGCGGCTGGTGCGCACGCTTCCATTCGCCGGCGGCGTACTTGTTGGCCTCGGCCAGCGTCGGGTAGGTGTGGATCGTGCCGAGGATCTTGTTCAGCCCCAGGCCGTGCTTCATCGCCAGCACGAACTCGGCCAGCAGTTCTCCGGCATGGGCGCCGACGATGGTCACGCCGAGGATGCGGTCCTTGCCCGGCACGGTCAGCACCTTGACCCAGCCGTGAGCGGCGCTGTCGGCGATGGCGCGGTCCAGGTCGTCGATGCCGTAGCGCGTGACCTCGTAGGCCACGCCCTTGTCCTTGGCTTCCTGCTCGTTCAGGCCGACTCGCGCCACCTCGGGGTCGATGAAGGTGCACCACGGCACCACCGAGTAGTCGGCCTTGAACTTCTTGAACGTACCAAACAGCCCATTGACCGCCGCATACCAGGCCTGGTGAGCGGCCACGTGGGTGAACTGGTAGGGCCCCGCCACGTCCCCGGCGGCCAGGATGTTGGGGTAGAGGGTCTGCAGGTATTCGTTGGTCTGCACGGTGCGGTTCACCGGGATGCCCAGTTCCTCGAGGCCGAAACCCTTGAGGCGCGCCACACGACCGACTGCGCACAGCAGCAGGTCGAAGCCGATGCGCTTTTCCTGTCCGGCAGTTTCGACGACGATGACCTTCTGCTCGCCGTCCATCTCGCAACGCAGCGCCTTGTGGCCGGTGAGCACGGCCACGCCGTCGGCCTCCAGCGCCTTGCGCGCGTAGGCCGAGACCTCCTCGTCCTCGCGGATCATGATGCGCGGCGCCATTTCCACCTGCGTCACCGCTGAACCCAGGCGCGCGAAGCTTTGCGCCAGCTCGCAGCCGATCGGCCCGCCGCCCAGCACCACCAGCCGCGCCGGGAGCTCGCGCAGGTCCCACAGCGTGTCGCTGGTGCGGTAACCCACCTCCTCCAGCCCGGGCAGCGGCGGCACGAAGGGCGCGGCACCGGTGGCGATGACGATGGATCTCGTGCTCAGCACCTGCTCGCCGCCCCCGTCCGCTTTATTGGCCCGGACAATCTTCACGTGCCAGGGGTCGACGATCGTCGCCCGGCCCTCGACCACGTCGACGCCCAGGCCGGTGTAGCGCTCTACCGAGTCGTGCGGCTCGATGTCCTTGATGACCCGGGCCACGCGTTCCATGACCTGCGCAAAGTCGATGCGGTATTCGGCCGAGGCGATGCCGTAGTCGGCGCTGTGGCGCATCTGCCGCGCCAGCGTGGCGGTCTTGATCAGCGCCTTGCTCGGCACGCAACCGTAGTTCAGGCAATCGCCGCCCATCTTGTGCGCTTCCACCAGGGTCACCTTGGCCTTGACCACTGCGGCGATGTAGCTGGTTACCAAGCCCGCCGCGCCGGCGCCGATGACCACCATGTTGCGGTCGAAGCGCTTGGGCTTGCGCCCGGCCCACCTGGCGTAGACCTTGCGGCCCTGCACCGCGTCGACGATCTTGCGCGCCACCAGCGGGAACAGCCCGAGCAGCACGAACGAGCCGATCAGCCCCGGCGACAGGATGCCCTGCAGCGAGCTGAGCTGCGCCAGCTGCGTGCCGGCATTCACGTACACCAGAGTGCCGGCCAGCATGCCCAGCTGGCTGACCCAGTAGAAGGTGGCGGCCTTCATCGCCGTCAGACCCATCAGCAGGTTGATGACGAAGAAGGGGAACACCGGCACCAGGCGCAGCGTGAACAGGTAGAAGGCGCCGTCGCGCTCGATGCCGCGGTCCACGTCGGCCAGGCGCGCGCCGAACTTCGCCTTGACGCTGTCGCGCAGCACGTAGCGCGACACCAGCATCGCCAGCGTGGCCCCCAGACTCGACGCAAAGGACACCACCAGCGTGCCGACCCACAGGCCGAAGACGGCGCCGCCGAGCAGCGTCATGATGGCCGCGCCGGGCAGCGACAGCGCCGTCACCGCCACGTAGACGGCGGAGAACACGCCCAGCACCAGTGCCGGCCGGGATTCATAAAGCGCGACGAAGTCGCCGCGCGCGGCCTTGGCGTAGTCCAGGCTGAAGAAGCGGCCCAGGTCGAGAGCGAAGAAGCCGATCACCAGCAGGATCAACCCGGCCAGCAGCAGAAGTTTCTTCTTGTTCAATCCGGTCCTCGATGGTTGTGGCTTGGTCGCCGCAAGGCCCGTCGCCTTACGCGCGCAAGGCGAACCAACCGCCGACGATACGCGAGGCGATGGTCATGGAGCAAAGCACGGCAAAGCCGTAGGCCCACAGCGCGAAGTGCTGCGGCCACAGGCACATCAGCGCGAAGCAGATCAGCGTCTCGCTGGCCTCGGTCAGCCCGCCCAGGTAGTAGATGCCCTTTTGCGGATAGGCCTGGCTCGTCAGGCCGCGGCGCTCGGCCAGCACCGCAAAGGCCAGGAAGCTGGAGCCGGTACCGACGAAAGCCGCCAGCAGCACCGCCGCGGGCATCGCATTTGCTGCCGGGTCGGCCACGGCAAAAGCCAGCGGGATGCTGGCGTAAGAGAGGAAGTCGAGCGTGATGTCGAGGAAGGCGCCGCGGTCGGTGGGCCGGGTGAGCCGGGCCACCGCGCCGTCCAGCCCATCCATCAGGCGGCTGGCGAGCAGCAGCGCCAGCCCGGCCAGCGGTGCGCCCAGCGCGATGCAGGCCGCCGCCCCCAGGCCAAGCGCGAAGCCGGCCAGCGTCACCGTGTCGGCGCCGATGCGCACGCGCACCAGGGCGCGCGCCATACGCTCCAGGCCGGGCTTCAGCAGCGCGATGGCCGCGCGGTCAAGCATGGGCGACGGGCCGGGATTCGACGGCGTGCAACCAGCCCTGCCGCAGGGCTTGCGGCAGCCAGCGGTCGAAGGCGAAGCCTGCGCACGCAACGTCGAGTGCGGCGGCCACCGCGTCGGTACCGTCGTTCAACGCATTGACGACCAGGCTGTTCAGGTCCTGCGGCAGGCAGCGGCCGGTGCGCCGCGCCAGCCGGTTGCAGAACTCGGGCTCGGCGATGGCATCGTCGGCCCAGCGCAGGGAGGCCGCAAGGTCTTCCACCAGGATCGGCTGCTTCGGGCAGGCCTGAGTGCTGCTGGAGCGGCGGGCCGGACCCTGCGGCACGACTGGGTACCGGTCGGTGGCGATCTTCGCCTTCTTGCGGGCGCTCGCGGCGGCGAGCCGGCTGTCGCAATGGCAGCGTGTCGGGATTGGCGGCGCGGGCCTCATGCAGCGCCCTGCTCCGGTGGCACGCCCCAGCCGCCGCCGCCCGGCGTCTCGATCACGAAGACGTCACCCGGGTGCATCTGCAACGAGCCGATGTGGTCCAGCAGCTCGACCCGGCCGCCGGCGCGTTCGACGCGGTTGACGCCCACGGCACCCGCATGACCGCCAGCCAGGCCGAAGGCGCCATGGTGGCGGCCGTTGCTCAGGATCGAGGCCTGCATCGGCTCAAGGAAGCGCACCCGGCGCACGCCGCCGTCGCCGCCGCGCCAGCGCCCGGCGCCGCCCGACCCGGTGCGGATGGCATAGCTGTCCAAGCGCACCGGGAAGCGCCATTCCAGCACCTCGGGGTCGGTCAGGCGCGAGTTGGTCATGTGGGTCTGCACGACGCTGCAGCCTTCGAAGCCGGGACCGGCGCCGCTGCCGCCGGAGATGGTTTCGTAGTACTGGTGGCGCTGATTGCCGAAGGTGAAGTTGTTCATCGTGTTCTGCCCCGAGGCCATCACGCCGAGTGCGCCGAACAGCGCATTGGTCACGCACTGCGAGGTCTCGACGTTGCCGGCCACCACCGCCGCAGGCGCCCGCGGGTTGAGCATGCAGCCTTCGGGCACCACCACCCGCAGCGGCTTCAGGCAACCCGCGTTCAACGGGATGTCGTCGTCGACCAGCGTGCGGAAGACATACAGCACCGCCGCCATCGTCACGGCCTTGGGCGCGTTGAAGTTGTTCGCCAGCTGCGCGCTGGTGCCGCTGAAGTCGATGGTGGCCGCGCGCGCTTGCGCATCCACCGTGACCCGCACGCGGATGACCGCGCCGTTGTCCAGCGGCAGTTCGAAGGACCCGTTCGGACCCGGTGCGCGGCCGCTCGAAGCCGGGTCAGCCCCCTCGGGGGGCGGCGCGTCCTTGGGTGCGCCTGGGGGCTTGAGGTCCAGCGCGGTGATGACGCGCCGCACCGATTCCTCGGCGTTGTCCTGCACGTGCTGCATGTAGGCCGCCACCGTGTCGAGTCCGTACTGCGCGACCATCGCCACCAGCTCGTCCACGCCCTTCTGGTTGGCGGCGATCTGCGCGCGCAGGTCGGCGATGGTCTGCTGCGGGTTGCGCGCTGGGTAGCGCCCCGACCTCAGGGCGTCGAGCAGTTCCGCCTCGCGCAGCTGGCCATCGCGCACCAGCAGGAAGTTGTCGAAGAGCACGCCTTCCTCGTCGATGGTCTGGCTGAAAGGCGGCATCGAACCCGGCGTGCTGCCGCCGATGTCGGCATGGTGGCCCCGGCTGGCCACGTAGAAGCTGGGCCGGGGTGCGGCGCCGGCCGCGCCCGGCCGCTGCGCAGCGGCCGTCCAAGCCCCTGGGGTGGCCGGCGGCACCCCGCCAGCCGCGGGCTCCAGGTACACCGGCGTCACGACCGTCACGTCCGGCAGGTGCGTGCCACCGTGGTACGGGTCGTTGAGCACATACACGTCGCCCGGGCGCATCTGCGGGTTGCGCTCGATCACGGTCTTGATCGATTCGCTCATGCTGCCCAGGTGCACCGGCATGTGCGGCGCATTGGCGATCAGCTCGCCGGCAGCGCTGAACAGCGCGCAGGAAAAATCGAGCCGCTCCTTGATATTCACCGAGTACGCGGTGTTTTGCAGCCGCAGGCCCATCTGCTCGGCGATGTTCATGAACAGGTTGTTGAAGACCTCGAGCATCACCGGGTCGGCCGCAGTGCCCAGCGCCTGGCGCGCGCTGCGCGGGTGCGTGCGCCGAAGCTCCAGCGCCCCGGTGGCGCCGAGCTTCGCCTGCCAGCCTGTGTCGACCACGGTAGTGGCATTGGCCTCGGCGATGATCGCGGGGCCGGAGATGCAGGCGCCGGCGCGCAGCCGCTCGCGCAGGTACAGCCCGGCATCGTGCCAGCCGCCGGCGTCCTCGTCGTACATGCGCACGCGCTCGTCGGCCACGGCCTGGTGCGCCGCCGCCTCGGCCGGCGCGCCGCTGGCGGCCGAGCGCTCGCCCGGCGCGATGGCTTCCACCGCCACCGCCTCGATGACCAGCGGCCGATCGGGCATCAGGAAGGCGAAGCGCTGGGCGTAGGCAGCCTCGAAAGCCCGGCGCGTGGCATCCAGCGGCGCCAGCGGCACCGCCAGCGCGGTATCGGTGCCCTGGTAGCGCAGGTGCAAGGTTTCGCGCCGTTGCAGCGCCTGGGCCGGCACGCCCTGCGAGCGCAGTTCGGCGGCCGCCGCGTCGCCCAGTTCGGCCAGGCGGGCACGCGCCACATCCAGGCCGGCAGCGTCGAAGGGCTGCTCCACCGAGGCCTCGCGCATCGCGATCTGGTCGGCCAGGCCCATGCCATAAGCCGACAAGACCCCTGCCAGCGGGTGCACGAAGATGCGCGTCATGCCCAGCGCATCGGCCACGCCGCAGGCGTGCTGGCCGCCGGCGCCGCCGAAGCACTGCAGCGTGTAGCCGGTGACGTCGTGGCCGCGCGCGACCGAGATGCGCTTGATGGCATTGGCCATGGCCTGCACCGCGATTCGCAGGCAGCCCGCGGCCAGCGATTCGGCGGTGGTCGGCCGGCCGCTGGCCGCCTGCACCCTCGCCGCCAGGCGCTCGAACTGATGGCGCACGCCCTCGCCGTCCAGCGGCTCATTGCCCGCCGGCCCGAACACCTGCGGAAAGTGCTGCGGCTGGATGCGTCCGAGCAGCACGTTGGCATCGGTGACGGCCAGCGGGCCGCCGCGCCTGTAGCTGGCCGGGCCAGGCGCGGCGCCGGCGCTTTGCGGGCCGACGCGCAGCCGCGCGCCGTCGAAGCCGAGGATCGAGCCGCCGCCGGCGGCCACGGTGTGGATGCTCATCATCGGCGCGCGCATGCGCACCCCGGCCACCTGGGTGTCGAAGGCGCGCTCGAACTCGCCGGCATGGTGCGACACGTCGGTGCTGGTGCCACCCATGTCGAAGCCGATCAGCTTGCGGTGGCCCGCGGCCAGCGCGGTTCGCGCCATGCCGACGATGCCGCCGGCGGGCCCGGAGAGGATGGCGTCCTTGCCCTGGAAATGGTGCGCCTCGGTCAGCCCGCCGCTGCTTTGCATGAAGAACAGGCGCACGCCGGGCATCTGCGCCGCCACCTGGTCCACGTAGCGGCGCAGTATCGGCGACAGGTAGGCGTCGACGACGGTGGTGTCGCCGCGCGACACCAGCTTCATCAGCGGGCTGACCTGGTGCGACGCGCTGACCTGCGTGAAGCCGATGTCGCGCGCCAGCGCCGCGGCGGCAGCCTCGTGCGCACTGTGGCGCCAGCCGTGCATGAAGACGATCGCGCAGGCGCGCAGGCCGTCGCCGTGCGCAGCCTGCAGCTGGCGCTGCAGCGCGGCCGCGTCCAGCGGCACGATCAGCTCGCCGTGGGCGCCGACCCGCTCGTCGGCCTCGACCACGCTCTCGTACAGCATCTCCGGCAGCACGATACGGCGGTCGAACAGCCGCGGCCGGGCCTGGTAGGCGATGCGCAGCGCGTCGCGGAAGCCGCGCGTCGTGACCAGCAGCGTGCGCTCGCCCTTGCGCTCGAGCAGCGCGTTGGTGGCCACGGTGGTGCCCATCTTCACGCACTCGACCAAGCCGGGGGTGATCGCGTCGTTCGGGCCCAGGACGAGCAGCCGGCGCATGCCCTCGACCGCGGCGTCGGCGTACTGCTGCGGGTTCTCGCTGAGCAGCTTGAGCGTGTGCAGCGCGCCATCGGGCGCGCGGCCGACGATGTCGGTGAAGGTGCCGCCGCGGTCGATCCAGAACTGCCAGCGCATCGGGGCTACGGGGGTCAAGCAGGGGTCCTCGTTCGGGCGCAGCGCATCGTCGCAGGACCGAAGTATCGCGGCAGCGCCGGCGCGCGCCGACTTGGCCGAGAATGCCGCCTTCCCCAGCCTGGACACCCTGCCATGAACGCACCGCTGCCGCTGCCCGCCCTGGACGGGATCCGCGCCCACGAAGCCGAGATGGTGCAGATCCGCCGGCGCATCCACCAGAACCCCGAGCTCGCCTACGAGGAACATGCCACCGCCGACCTGGTGGCCGAGCGGCTGCAGCGCTGGGGCTACGAGGTGCATCGCGGCCTGGGCAAGACCGGCGTGGTCGGCACGCTGCGCGCGGGCACGTCGACGCGCCGCATCGGCCTGCGCGCCGACATGGACGCGCTGCCGATCGCCGAGATTAGCGGCAAGCCCTGGGCGAGCAAGGTGTTCGGCAAGATGCACGCCTGCGGCCACGACGGCCACACCGCGATGCTGCTGTCCGCGGCCCGCCACCTGGCGGCCACGCGCAACTTCGACGGCATCCTGCACCTGGTCTTCCAGCCGGCCGAGGAAGGCCTGGCCGGCGCGCGCGCCATGCTCGAGGACCGCTTCCTCGAACTGTTCCCCTGCGATGCGATGTTCGGCATGCACCACGCGCCGCGCGTGCCGGCCGGCAAGTTCTTCGCCATCCCCGGCTATGCCATGGCCAGTGGCGACACCTGCATCATCAAAGTGCGCGGCGTCGGCGGCCATGGCGCCATTCCGCAGTCGTCGGTGGACCCGGTGGTCGCCGGCGCAGCCATCGTCATGGCGCTGCAGAGCATCGTCTCGCGCAACGTGCCGCCGCTGCATGCCGGCATCGTCACGGTCGGCGCCTTCCTGGCCGGCGATGCGCCCAACGTCATCCCGGGCGAGGCCGAGTTGCGGCTGACGGTGCGCGCGCTGCGCCCGGAGGTGCGCGACCTGCTGGAGCGGCGGATCACCGAGATCGCCACGCAGCAGGCGGCCGTGTTCGGCGCCACGGCCGAGGTCGACTACATCCGCCGCTACCCGGTGCTGAACAACCATCCGGCCGAGACCGCGTTCTGCCAGCAGGTGGTGCGCGACTGGCTGGGCGACGATGGTCTGATCGCCAACGCCGAACCGGTGACGGCCAGCGAGGATTTCGCCTTCTTCCTGGAACGGGTGCCGGGCTGCTACATCAACATCGGCAACGGCGAGGGCAGCGACGGCGGCTGCATGGTGCACAACCCCGGCTACGACTTCAACGACCGGGTGCTGTCCACCGGCGCGAGCTACTGGGTCAAGCTGGCCGAGGCCTGGCTGAAGCGGCCCTGAGCCCCGGCCCGCGCCTCGCGGCGGCTTAGCTCTGTGCCGGCCGGATACGCTGCCTCACATGCTGCCGCGCTCGGTGCTCATCGACGGGCTGAAGGTCCTGGCTGCGCAGCTGATCGTGCTGCATCACATCGTGCTCTATGCACCGATGGCCGAGGTGCTGCAGGCCTGGCCGCAGGCGCTGGACTTGCTGGCCGGCGAGGCGCGCTACATGGTGCAGGTGTTCCTGGTCATCGGCGGCTATCTGGCGGCCCAGAGCCTGGCGCGGCAGCGCGCTCCGCTCGGCCGGCTGCTGTGGGCGCGCTACCTGCGGCTGGTGCCGATGCTGGCAGTGTCCCTGCTGGCGGTGCTGGCGGCCAGCGCGCTGCTGCCGCCGGGCCGCTGGCCGGACTGGGTGACGCCCTGGCCCACGGCCGGCCAGTTCATCGCCCACCTGCTGCTGCTGCAGGACCTGCTGGCCATCCCGTCGCTGTCGGCCGGCGTGTGGTACGTGGCCATCGACTTGCAGCTGTACGCGCTGCTGGCGCTGGGCACGGTGCTATGGCGGCGCCCCGGGCGGCCGGCCTGGCAGGGCCCGCTGCCCTGGGTGGTGGCCGGCCTGGCTCTGGCCTCGCTCGCGGTGGTCAACCGCAACCCCTCGCTGGATGTCTGGGGCCTGTACTTCTTTGCCGCCTACGGGCTGGGCGCGCTGGCCGCCTTTGCCGGGCATTCGCGCCATGCGGCCCTGCTGTTTGCCGGGCTGTGGCTGCTGATGCTGGCGGCTGCCCTGTTCGACGGACGGCCGCGCCTGGGCCTGGCGGCACTGACCGCGCTGCTGCTGTGGGCCGGTTCGAGGCCTGCGGCCGCGGCCGCCACAACGGCGCCGCAGGGACGCCTGGCCAACTGGCTGGCCGGCGGGAGCGATGCCTCCTACAGCCTTTTCCTGATCCACTACGCGGTGATCGTGGCCGCCACGGCGCTGTGGCTGCGCTGGGCGCCGGGCGGCACGGCCGCGGCGTGGGCCATGCTGCTGGGCTGCTGGGCGGCGGCCTTGGCTGCCGGCGCCATGCTGCAGCGGTTGGCCCAGGGGCCGTTGGCACGCCTTGTCCACATTCTTGCGTGCAGCAGAGCAGCGCCCCGTGGGTAACAAGCGCAGCGCACGCGATCCCAGGATTGGCCGGAAAGCTGAAGCCAGGCTCGAAACGAGCAGCCGGCCTGGCGCAGCCGCACCGGGTGGCTCCAACAACCGAAGCCACCTGACGAGGCCCGCATGAGTTCCCGCCATCTCTCGACTCCGGCCTTCCGTTCATTTGGCCGTCGCGCGTTGGGCGCCGCCGCGGCGGCAGTCCTGGGCAGCGAACCGGCCGTAGCGGGCACCAGCGGCGCCGGGGGACGCGTCGGCGCAGCCCGGCAAAGCGCCTGCACGGGCAACGAGGCCGCCACCAGCAGCATCGACCAGCCCAAGGCCGCCAGCAATGTGTGGGCCGAGCGGTCGGCCATGAGCCCAATGCTTGCCAGGACGGTGCCGGTCACCAGCAGCATGACACGCAAGCGGCCCATCGACACCCGGCGGCCCTGCAGCCACCTGAGCGGCAGGCCCGTGCTGGCCAGCCACATCGCCAAGGGCGCCAGGCCACTAGGCCGGCTTTGCCGAGCACCAGCCCGGCCCCGACAAGCAGCGCCCAGGCCAGCATTCGCGGCAAGGCCAGGCGCACCGGCCATGGCAGGCCGCTGCGCATTCACATCATGTCGCTGCGTAGCGGTGCAGGCGGTCACCCCCCTGGGCCGCATGCACGCTGGCATTGAAGGAGACGATCACGCGATCGATTTCGCCGTCGTAGGGCAGCGCCTGGTGCGCCAGCCAGGCGGGGAACACCACCAGCTGCCCCGGCAGCGGCGCCACGTCGATGTGAGGCGGCTGCAGATAGGCATTGCCCAGGTCGACATGGGCGCCGCCCAGGTGCCCGAAGGGCGGGCCGTAGAAGCGCGTCACGCCGTTGGCCGCGCCGTAGGTCGGGTGCTGCACACGTCGTTGCTCGGCATCGACCTGCACGCAGTACACCGCCGACCACGAGCAGTTGCCGTGCGTGTGGACGTCGTGGAATGCACCACGGTTGCTGGCCTGGAACCACATGCCCTCGATGGCCAGCCGCAGCGGCAATCCCTGCCCCGCGCCCTCGGCCGGCCAGGCTGCACGGTTGGCCTGCGTCACCGTGTCGCGCAGCGACTCGACGACGAGGCGCACGAACTCCTGCCATTCGGGCAGGCGGATTCGATGCAGCAGGTCATCGCCGCTGGCAAAGAAGGGCCGGGGTTCTCCACCCTCCTGCTGCGCGCGCAGCACGCCGAAGATGCGCACCAACAGCGGGTTCAACTCGTCGGCGCCGGGCAGCCGGTGCACGCCGATCGGTGTCGGCCACAGCGCGTGCAAGCCCGGCGCCAGCATCGACTCAGGCCGCTGCCAGCGCCGCCGGCCAGCGCAGCGCGTGGCCGGTCTCGGCTTCGAAGCGGGCAATGTCCTCCTCGGTATCGACGTCGACGCGGTAGCGTCGGTTGTCGGTGACGAAGGCATGGACGGCCTCGGGGCGGGCCTGGCGCCACTGGCGGCAGCCGATCCGGATGTCGCCGGCAAGAATCTGCTCGCGCACTTCGGCGCTGAAGATCACGGGGTTGCCGGGCTCGCCGTTCACTTGCGGGAAGACGACCGTCGTGCCGGCGGGGCGCTTCTTGTAGGCGCCGATCAGCGCGCTGATGTCCTGTGCATGGATCAGCGGCTGGTCGGCCAGGGCCACCAGCACCGCATCGAGCTTGCCGGTCAAGGCCTGCAGGCCCAGGCGCTGCGACGACACCTGGCCATCGTCGGGATGCGGGTTGTGCACCACCGTCACCGGGAAAGCCTGCACCACCGGCTCGATCAGATCGGCATGGTGGCCGAGCACGACCGCCACCTCGTCGACGCCGGCACCGGACAGCGCGATCAATTGGCGGCGGATCAGCGGCACGCCGCCAAGTTCCAGCAGCGCCTTGGGGCGGCCGCCCATGCGCGAGCCGGCACCGGCGGCCAGCAGCACCGCGCCCACCACCAGCCGGCTGTACAGGCCGCCACCGCCCTTCAGGATGCAGCCCATCTCAGGTGCCTGCGCAGCCGCTGCCCTGGGGCACGGCCACGGGTTCGGGCCCCACGGCGGCCGTCGCCGCGACGCCACCGCAGCAGGAGCCGGCCACTGGCGGCAGTTCTGGCAACGGCAGCGGCCGGGGTCGTGCCACGGCAGCGGGCGCCTTGGCCGGGGCCGCCTGGCCACGCCGAGCCGCCACCACGGCCGACAGCACCGACAGTGCGATCTCTTCCGGCGTCTGTGCGCCAATGGCGTGGCCGGCAGGCGCGACGATCGCCGCCACGGCCTGCTCATCCTGCCCGGCCTCGACCAGCGCCGCACGCAGCACCTGCGCCTTGCGCTCGCTGGCCACGAAGCCGACCTGGCGCGCACGCAGCGCCAGCGCCGCCCGCAGGCCCTGCACGTCACGGCGGCCCTGGGTGGCGACGACGACGAAGGCGCCGGGTGCGATGCGTGCCGGAAGCTCCGCCACGTCGTCGCTGGCGACGACTTGCGCGGCCTCGGGGAAGCGCGAGGCATCGGCACCTTGCGCGACCACTGTCACCTGCAGCCCAACCCGCGGCGCCAGCCCGGCCAGGGCCATGGCGACCGGCGAATCACCGACGATCACCAGCTGCGCGCGGGGCAGCAACGGGTCGACGAACAGCTCCAACGTGCCGCCGCTGTGGCAGGCCATACCGAACTCGAGCACGTCGTTCAGCTCGCGCATCTCGCCTTCTTCGGCCGGGGCGATGCGGATCAGGCGCGCGCGGCCGTCGGCCAGCGCCTGGCGCACCGTCTTGACCACTGCCGGCTGCGCACAGCCGCCGCCGATCCAGCCGGCGACGATGCCGTCGGCGCTGACCACGGCCTTGTCCCCAGGCCGCGCCGAGGCCGGCGCCTGCACGCGCAGCACGGTGACCAGCGCGCAGGGCTCGTCCTGTTGATGCAGGCGCTGGGCAACGGCCAGCACGTCGAGGGATGCGTTGCTCATCATGACTCTCCTTCAATGCAGCAGGGGCAGCGCAAGCGCCAGGTCGCGCAGGCGGTGCAGGGGAATGAAGCGCTCGATCAGTCCATCGCAGGCCTGCATCGCGGCCGAAGCCGGGGTTGCGGGGTTGGGGTGGAACCAAGTGATGCGCCCGCCACGGCCACGCACCCGCAGCAGCTGCTCGGCGAGCAGCTGGGGTTCGTCGGCGTCGAAGCCGTCGGACAAGATCCACACGCGCGCGCTGCGGCCAAGCTGGGCACGCGCGTGCACGCCGACGAAGTCGGCCAGGCTGGTGGCGATGCGCGTGCCGCCGCCGAAACCGGCGGTCACCGCGTTGACCTTGTCCTGCACCGCGGCCGAATCCCGCTGCAGCAGTTGCGTCACCTCGGCCAGGCGGGTGTGAAAGACGAAGACACGCGCACCGGCCGCCTGCACGAAAGCGCGCGCAATGCGCAGGAACAGCTGCGCATGGGTCTCCATCGACCGGCTGACGTCGACCAGGATGAAGAGCCTGGGCCGTTCGCGCCGCGGCATGCGCCAGGCCGGCTGCATCGGCAGGCCGCCGGTGCGCAGGCTCGCGCGCAGCGTGCGGCGCAGGTCCAGGCGTCGGCCGTGGACATCGTCATGCCAGCGGCGCGTCAGTCGCCGGCGCAGCCGCGCGGCAATGCGCTCGGCCAGGTGCTCGAGCTGCGCAAGGTCCTGGGGCAGCCACATCGTCAGGCTGCGGTCGTGCAGCGCCTCGGTACGGCTGGCGCCGCCCTGGGCACGGGGCACGCCGGGATCGTCTGCATGGCCGCCACGGTCATCCAGCGCGGCGTCGGACGCCAGACCGCCGGAACGCGGGAGCTGATCCGAGCCGCCGGCGAGCGACTGCTGCAATTGCTGCACCACCTCACGCAGGTCTCGCGACGGCCGTGTCTGGCCGCTGACCTTGACCGTGCCCTTCAGCCGCTCGGGATGCCAGTAGCGCTCGAAGAGCTCGGGCCAGCGACGCCAGTCGCGCACGTCACGGCAGGCCACGGCGCGCCACGCCGCGCTGATGGGGCTTTCGCGCCACCCCGGCCCGACGGCAGCGGCGCGCGTCAGCGGCAGCGCCAGCGCCGTCCGCACCATGGCCTGCTGTTCCGCAATGCCGACCTTCAGGCCGTGCTCGCGCAGCAGCGCGGCGAAGCCGGCAATGGCCTCTAGGGGCTGCGCGCGGGCGGTGGCGGCGGGCATGGCATCTCCACGGGCACGATCAGGCCGCAGCCTTCTCGGCCACGCCGACGCTGCGCCGGCCCTCGATCAGCTGCCGCACCCGCTCGGGGCCGAGCTGGAAGCGGTCGTCGCGGGTCTTCAGCAGGCAACCCAGCGTCTGCATCAGGCCCTGCGGGTCCTCGGGCAGGGCCTTGAACTGCAGGCGGTGCAGCGCGCGCACCCAGTCCAGCGTCTCGGCGACGCCAGGCACCTTCTCCAGGTCCTCGCGGCGCAGGCGCTGCACGAAGGCCACCGCCTGCTCGACCAGCGCGCTCTCGGTCTGCGGCAGCGTGCGCTTGACGATCGCCATCTCGCGCGCGAGCGTCGGGTAGTCGAGGTGGTGGTACAGGCAGCGTCGCCTCAGGGCGTCGGACAACTCGCGCGTGCCGTTGCTCGTCAGCAGCACCTGGGGCACGTGGCGGGCATGCAGCGTGCCCAGTTCGGGCACCGTGATCTGATGGTCGGCCAGCATCTCCAGCAAGAAGGCCTCGAAGGCTTCGTCGGCACGGTCGACCTCATCGATCAGCAACACGCAGGGCTGCTCGCTCAGCATCGCCTGCAGCAGCGGGCGCTGCAGCAGGTAGTCGCGGCCGAAGAGATCGGCTTCGCGCATGCGCTCGCTGCCGGTCTCGGCCAGGCGGATGGCCAGCAGCTGGCGGCCGTAGTTCCATTCGTAGGCGGCCTGCGACAGGTCCAGCCCTTCGTGGCACTGCAGCCGCACCAGCCGCCGCCCCTGGGCCTGCGCCAGCGCGGTGGCCAGCCCCGTCTTGCCGACTCCGGCATCGCCTTCGAGCAGCAACGGGCGCTGCAGTTCGCCGGCCAGCCACAACGTGGTGGCCAGGTCCTCGTCGGCGATGTAGCCTGCCGTCTCGAGCTGTTCGCGCAGTGCCTGCTCGTTGGCGGGCATCATCGGCTCAGGCCTTCTTGCCGAACAGGCCCGCGAGCCAGTTCTTGACCACCGCCCACATCAGCGCCAGTGCGTTGAGCTCCTTCACCTGTGCCGGTGGGGCTGCCGGCGCGACGGCGCCGGCGGTCTCGGCCGCTGCCGGCGCAGCGGTGCCTGCCCCCGGCGGGGCCACGACCGGCACGGCCGCCGCGGCCGCGCGGAAGTTGTCGGCGAATTGCGCCAGCATGGCATCGCTCACCGGCACCAGCAGCCGGTTGCCGAATTGCGCCAGCTTGCCGCTGACCAGCACCGTGGCCGCGCCGACCAGCACCGAGGTGCCGGGCTTCTCGCCGGGTTCCAGCGTCGCCGCCAGGTCCATCGACGCCGACGAGCCGCTCTTGTCCGCGCCCTTGGCCATCATCTGCATCGACTTCGTGGCGGGGTCGAGCGCCTTGACCTCGATGTCGCCGCCGAACTGCATCACCGCCGGGCCGACCTTGCTGCGCACCGTGCCCTTGTAGTGCGTGTCGTCCAACTGCTCGGTGACGGTCGCACCGGGCATGCAGGCGGCGGTGGCGCGGATGTCGGACAGCACTGCCCAGGCCTGTTCGATGCTCACCTCGAGCGGGTAGCGCTTGTCGAGCTTGACTTCCATGGGGTTCGATTCTCAAGAAGGGGCGCGGCCCGCAGGCCGCGCCGGGATCAAAGCGCCACGCCAGTCTTGACCAGCTGTTGCCAGACGCGCCAGCTGGTGTGCGGCATCGTCATGTCGGTCACGCCCAGGTGCGCGAAGGCATCGACCACCGCCGCGGTAAAGGTCGGGATCGAGCCGACGTGCGGCGACTCGGCCACGCCCTTGGCGCCGATCGGGTGGTGCGGGCTGGGCGTCACGGTGTGGTCGGTCTCCCACTTCGGCGTTTCCACCGCGGTGGGCAGGAAGTAGTCCATCAGCGTGTTGCCCAGCAGGTTGCCCTGCGCGTCGAACGGCATCTGCTGGCCCATCGCCACCGCAAAGCCCTCGGTCAGGCCGCCGTGGATCTGGCCTTCGATGATCATCGGGTTGATGCGCGTGCCGCAGTCGTCCAGCGCGTAGAAACGCCGCACCTTGGTCTCGCCGGTGGCGCGGTCGATGTCGACCACGCACAGGTAGATGCCGAAGGGATAGGTGAAGTTGGGCGGGTCGTAATAGTGCACGGCCTCCAGCCCCATCTCCAGGCCTGACGGCACGTTGTTGTAGGCCGCCCAGGCGATGTCCTTCATCGTCTTGTGGCGGGCGGGGTCGCCCTTGACGTTGAAGCGGTCGATCTCCCAGTCGAGGTCGTTCTCGCCCACCTCCAGCAGGTGCGCGGCGATCTTGCGTGCCTTGGCGTGGATCTTCCGCGCAGCCATCGCGATCGCCGCGCCGGCCACCGGCGTGCTGCGGCTGCCGTAGGTGCCCAGACCGTAGGGCGCGGTGCTGGTGTCACCCTCCTCGACCTGGATCACCTCGCTGGGGATGCCCAGCTCGGTGGCAAGGATCTGCGCATAGGTGGTCTGGTGTCCCTGGCCCTGCGTGATGGTGCCCATGCGGGCGATCGCGCTGCCGGTCGGGTGGATGCGGATCTCGCAAGAGTCGAACATGCCGACGCCGAGGATGTCGCACATCTTGCTGGGGCCCGCGCCGACCACTTCGGTGAAGGTGACCAGGCCGATGCCCATCAGGTGCTCGGCCTTGGGGTCGGCGCGCCGGGCCGCCTGCTCGGCACGCAGCGCCGGGTAGTCCACCGCGTCCAGCACCTTCTTCAAAGCTGTGTGGTAGTCGCCGCTGTCGTATTCGAAGCCGAAGGCGCTGGTGTAGGGGAACTGCTCCTTGCGGATGAAGTTCCTGGCGCGGATCTCGGCCTTGTCCATGCCGAGCTTCTGCGCCAGCACGTCGACCATCCGCTCGATCAGGTACACGGCCTC
The DNA here is from genome assembly GCA_040381175.1 of Burkholderiaceae bacterium. GTDB lineage: Bacteria > Pseudomonadota > Gammaproteobacteria > Burkholderiales > Burkholderiaceae_C > Rubrivivax. The sequence continues at coordinate 17,442 of JBEIHU010000009.1, read as the reverse complement.
CGTCACGCGGAAGCTGCAGCGGTAGGCCACGCCACCCGGCGCCTTGTTCGTGTAAACGCCCTTGACGCTGCAGTGCGCGGCCGGAATGTCGTGGCTTCCGCTGCAGATGTGGAACAGCCCGGCCGGGAACTTGGTGGGGTCGGCGCAGGCGTCGAAAGCGCCATGGTCGGCCACCACGTCGACGCGCAGGCCGAGGATCTTGCCGTCGGGCGTGGCGGCGAGTTCACCGTCCATGTGGTAGTCGCGGGCGAAGGCGGTGGAGCTGATGTTCTCGACACGGTCCTCGACCCATTTCACCGGCTTGCCCAGCACGATGGAGGCGACGATGGCGCAGACATAGCCCGGGTACACGCCAACCTTGTTGCCGAAGCCGCCGCCGATGTCCGGCGAGACGATGCGCACCTTGCTCTCGGGGATGCCCGACAGCAGGCTGACCACCGTGCGCACCACGTGCGGCGCCTGGCTGGTCATGAAGGTGGTGAGCTCGCCGCGCACCGGGTCGAAGCTGGCCACGCAGCCGCAGGTCTCCAGCGGGCAGGGGTGCACACGCGGGTAGAACATGTGCTGGCTCACCGTCACCGGTGCGCTGGCAAAGGCGGCATCGGCGGCGGCCTTGTCGCCGGCGGTCCAGGTGAAGATGTGGTTGTGGTGCTCGCGCGGGCCGTGGGCGCCGCTGGTCTTGCCGGCCAGGTCTTCGCGCAGCACCGGGGCGTCCGGCTTCAGCGCGTCGTAGGGGTCGAGCACAACCGGCAGTTCCTCGTACTCGACCTGCACCGCCTCGACGCCGTCGGCGGCGGCGTAGCGGTCGGTGGCGATGACCACCGCCACCTCCTGCATCTGGAAATGCACCTTGCCGTCGGCGAGCACGGCGGCCACGTCGCCGGCCAGCGTGGGCATCCAGTGCAGCTTCAGCGGCTTGAGGTCTTCGGCCGTCAGCACGGCGACCACGCCGGGCACCTTCAGTGCCTCGGACTTGTCGATGGACTTGATGCGCGCGTGCGCATACGGGCTGCGCACGATGTCCATGTGCATCATCCCCGGCAGCTTGATGTCGTCGACGTAGTTGCCCTTGCCCTGGATGAAGCGGGCGTCTTCCTTGCGCAGGCGGCTGTCGCCCATGCCCTGCAGGGCGTCCTTGCGTTCGAGCAGCTTGGGGTCGGTGGGTGCGTTCATGCGGTGGTCTCCTTGGCGTTCAGGCGGCGGCAGCCTGCGGCTCGCGCAGCTTCTTCGCGGCGTACTGGATCGCCTTGACGATGTTCTGGTAGCCGGTGCAACGACACAGGTTGCCGCTGATGCCGGCGCGGATCTCTTCCTCTGACGGATCAGGGTTGTCGATCAGCAGTCGGTAGCTGCGCACGAGCATGCCCGGCGTGCAGAAGCCGCACTGCAGGCCGTGCTCCTTGTAGAAGCCTTCCTGCACCGCATGCAGCACGCCGGCCTGGGCCAGGCCTTCGACGGTGAGCACCTGCGAGCCGTCGCACTGCACCGCCAGGTGGGTGCAGCTCTTGACGCTCTTGCCGTCGATGTCCACCGTGCAGGCGCCGCAGTGGCTGGTCTCGCAGCCGATGTGCGCACCCGTCAGGTTGAGCTGCTCGCGCAGGAAGTGCACGAGCAGCGTGCGCGGTTCCACCGCCTCTTCGTGCGCGCGGCCGTTGACGGTGACGTTGATGATCTTCTTGGGCATGGTGGTCTCCTCAGGAACAACGGGTGGCGGCGGCACGGACGGCGCGCTTGACCATCTGGCCGGCCATCGCGGTCTTGTAGTCGCGGTCGCCGCGGAGGTCTTCAGCGGGGTCGCAGATGTCGCGCGCAGCCTTCGCCGCGGCCTCGATGCTGGCGTCGGTCAGTGGCTGGCCGATCAGCGCCGCCTCGGCATCGGCGGCGCGCAGAGCGGTCGGGCCGACGTTGGTCAGCGCGATGCGCGCATGCGTGACCTTGCCGCCGGCCATGCGCATCACCACCGCCGCGCCGGCGGTGGCCCAGTCGCCGGTCTTGCGCTTGAGCTTCTCGTACGCCCAGCCGGTGCCCGCAGCGAAGGCCGGCACGCGGATGCCAACCAGGATCTCGTCCTCGGCCAGCGCGGTCATGTAGGTGCCGAGGAAGAAGTCGTCGGCCTTGACGCGGCGCGTGCCTTTCGGGCCCTGCAACACGAAGGTGGCGTCGACGGCCAGGCTGAGCGCCGGGTGGTCGTTGGCCGGATCGCCATGGGCGATGTCGCCGCCGATAGTGCCGCGGTTGCGCACCTGCGGGTCGGCGATCAGCTTCGGCGCCTCGGCAAGCAATGGCAGCTTGTCGCGCAGGATCGGGCTGGCGATGAGATCGTTCTCGGCCGTCATCGCGCCGATGACGACATCACTGCCTTCCTCGCAAATGCCGCGCAGCTCGGTGATGCGGTTCAGGTCGATCAGGTGCGCGGGCTGTGCGAAGCGCAGCTTCATCATCGGCAGCAGGCTGTGGCCACCGGCCAGCAGCTTGGCATCGGCGCCCAGACTGCCGAGCAGGCCGAGGGCCTCGCTGACGGACCGGGGCGCGTGGTAGTCGAAGGCGGGTGGGATCATCTCGGCGTCTCCGTTTGGGGTTCTGGGCCAACTTCGTATGTTGAACCAGTTCGCGCCATCGTGCAGGGCGTGACCGATAGTCCCACAACGGCACGAAACGGCTCAGGCAACGCACGAACTGTGATGTAGCGCGCGAACCGCAGAGTTGACCCCCTTCGAGGCGCAAATGACCCAGGGTAAACGATCTCTTGGTGAATACCCTGGACCAGATGATTCACGGCAGGCGAGCTGTGCGGCGATGGGAAACCCTCAGGCGGCCGGCGAGCGTGTGCTTGTGCCGGACGGACGCCATTGCACCGCTGCGGGGGCGTGTCGCGATGACGGGTGCAGCCGCTGTGTTGGAGCGAACGCGGCGAACCCTTGCATACACGCCGGCGGGGCCATCCACCGGCTGCGACGTGCCGTCGCGATGCGGCGTCTTCCGATTAGGCGCAACCCGTCCCGCGGCGGCGCGCTGCAAGCGTACGTTGGCCGGAACCCGCCGACATATGCTTCAGCAAAAGCGCTCCAGTCCGCTGCACAGGGCTTGGAGCTGGCGCCTGAGTCCTTGTATTGTCCCGATTCGGCCTGCACCCGACGGTTCGCCTGCAGCCCTGGAGCCCGTTCAGCCTCGACTCAGGGTTGGCCGGGAGCCTTACGGCGTCGAGTCGACAGGGGGTGCAGCGCCGCCAGTGGCGCAGACGCTGGCCGTTGCCGGCAACGCCGAGCCTTCCTTCTTCTGCACCAGCGCCACGCCGTTCTTGACCGCGACGATCTCGGCGGCGATGGACACCGCGATCTCGGCCGGCGTCTTGCCGCCCAGGTCCAGCCCCACCGGGCCATGCAGGCGGCTGATCTCGGCCGGTGTCAGGTCGAAAAGCGCCAGCCGCTGCTTGCGCGCGGCGGTGTTGCCGCGCGAGCCCAGCGCGCCGATGTAGAAGGCCGGCGACTTCAGCGCCTCCAGCAGCACCATGTCGTCGAGCTTGGGGTCGTGCGTCAGCGCCACCACCGCGCTGTGCGGATCCAGCGCCAGCTGCAGCACCAGGTCGTCGGGCATCTCCTTGCTGAAGGTCGTGCCCGGCACGTCCCAGGTGAGGTGGTACTCCTCGCGCGGGTCGCAGCAGATGACCTCGAAGTCCAGCGCCAGCGCCATCTGCGCCAGCACACGCGACAGCTGCCCCGCGCCGACGATCAGCAGCCGCCAGCGCGGGCCGAACAGCGCGCGCAAGCGGTTACCGTCGAACTCGAACGTTTCGCCCCGGGCGGCGGTTTCCACCGCCACCGCGCCGCTGTCCAGCTGCAGCGTGCGCGCCACCAGCTCGTGCCGCGCCGTGCGCACCAGGACGTCGTCGATCCAGCCGGCATCGAGCAGCGGCTCCTGCACCAGGCGCAGGTTGCCGCCACAGGGCAGGCCGAAGCGCGCGGCCTCTTCCTTGGTGACGCCATAGGTGATCAGCGACGGACGGGCGACGCGCTCGCCGGTGCGTACGCGCTCGATCAGGTCGTCCTCGACGCAGCCGCCCGACACCGAGCCCACCACCAGGCCATCGCCGCGCAGGCACAACAGCGCACCGGGCGGCCGCGGCGCCGAGCCCCAGGTTTCGATGACGGTGACCAGCCACACCTTGTGGCCGTCGCGGAACCAGTCGCGCGCCTGGCTCAGTACCTGCAGATCCAGACTGTCCATCGCCTTGCCCTCCCTCAGCGGCTGAGCCAGTAGGCCAGCAGCGCCGCCACCAGCGCCGCGATGCCCCACCACAGCGCACGGTTGCCTTTTTCGGTGTCGGGCGGCAAGGGCACCTGGCCGGCCTCGACGGGCGCGGCGGCCTCGGCAGGCCGCAGGTGCTGTTCGAAAGCCTTGAAGAAGTCTTCGGCCACCTTGGACGCGGCGGCATCGATCAGCCGCGAGCCCACCTGCGCCATCTTGCCGCCCACCTGCGCCTTGGCCAGGTATTTCAGCCGCGTCTGCCCGCCTTCGTCGGCCAGGCTGACGTCGGCCGAGCCCTTGCCGAAGCCGGCCACGCCGCCCTGGCCGTCGAAGTTGATGGTGTAGCTGTGCGGCGCCTGCACGTTGCTGAGCTTCAGGTGGCCCTTGAAGCGCGCGCTGACCGGGCCGACCTTCACCGCCACCAGCGCGGCGAAGCTGTCGTCGCCGGTGCGCTGCAGCGATTCGCAGCCGGTGATGCAGGCCTTCAGCGTCTCGGGGTCGTTCAGCGCCCCCCAGGTCTTGTCCAGCGGGGCGGGGATCAGTCGTTCACCGTGCAGTTCCATGTCGTATCGTCGTCGTCAATGCAGCAGGGAATGGGGCGCCAACGGCGCGCTGCGCAGCGCGGCCCCCAGGTCGGCCAGGCTGGCCAGGTTGTGCACCGGCAGGAAGCGGTCCACGTGCGGCAGCAGCGCACGCACGCCAGAGGCCTTGGCCTGGAAACCTTCGTAGCGCAGCAGCGGGTTCATCCACACCACGCGGTGCGCCAGCCGGTGCAGCTGCGCCGCGGCGGCCGACAGGTCGCCATGCTCGTCGCGGTCCAGCCCGTCGGTCACCAGCAGCAGCGCGGCATTGGCGCCCAGCAGCCGGCGCGCCCACAGGCGGTTGAACTCTTCCAGCGAGGACGCGATGCGCGTGCCACCCTTCCAGTCCTGCACCTGCTCGTCGGCCAGCTTCAGCGCCACGTCGGGGTCGCGCTCCTTCAGGCAGCGGGTGATGTTGGTCAGCCGCGTGCCGAAGGTCAGCGTGTGAACGCGCAAGGCACGGCGCATCAGGCCGTGCACATAATGAAGCATCAGCCGCGAGTAGCGGTCCATCGAGCCGGAGATGTCCAGCAGCACCACCAGCGCGGGCAACTCCTCGCGCGGCCGGGTGTACAGGGGCGCCAGCGTGTGCGGCTGGCGGGCCATGCGCTGCAGCGTGGCGCGCAGGTCCAGCCGGCCGCCGTCGCGCGCCGAGTTCGCCGGCTCGTGGCGGCGGCGGCGCACCGGGTCCACCGGCAGCGGCATCTGCTCGGCCAGTTTCTTCGCCAGCTCGTACTCGGCCGTGGTCATGGTCTCGAAATCGGCCTTCTGCAACCGCTCGCGGTCGGAGAAGGTGAAGTGCGTCTCGAACTGCACTTCCTCCCTGGCACTCTGGTTGGCCGGGTTCGGCGGCTCGGGCGCCTTGGGCGCCGACAGCGCCTCGGCCAGCCGGTTGGCGCGCGGCGCTCGCTGCTTGTCGCCGCGGCCGCTGATCTTGGGCAGCAGCAGGTACATCATCTGCTCGAGCAGCTTCGGGTCGCGCCAGAAGGTGTCGAAGGCGGCGTCGAACAGCGGCTGCTGCTCGTGCCGTTCGAGCATCACCGCGCTCAGCGCGGCATGCACGTCCTCGCGGCGCTGCAGGCCCACCAGCTCCACCGCGGCCAGCGCGGCCAGCACCCGGTCGGGCCCGATGGCCATGCCGGCGCCGCGCAGCACGCGTGCGAAGTGGACGATGTTGTCGGCGATCATTCCTGGAAGCGGCTTCGGCCAGTGCGCCGATCGGTTCGATCGGCCACCACACCTTCGAGCGGACGCCACGGAACCGGCTTGGTCGGGCCGCTGGCGTCGCCCTCTTGAGCGGGAGCGGAGAAGCCGCTGCGGGGGTGGGTCATAACAAGGCTTTGGCCTTGAGCTCGTCGAGCAGCTTGGCGGTGTCGCCGGCTTGCATCTTCACCAGGTCGTCCTGGTGCTTCAGCAGCACGCCCAGCGTGTCCTGCACGCTGGCCGGATCGAGCTGCAGCGTGTTCAGCGCCACCAGGGCGTTGGTCCAGTCGATGGTCTCGGCCACGCCCGGCGACTTGAACAGGTCCAGCGTGCGCATGCGCTGCACGAACTCCACCACCTGGCGGTACAACCGCTCGGACGCGCCGGGTGCCTTTAGGCGCACGATGTCCAACTCGCGCTCCACGCTGGGGAAGCCCACCCAGTGGTACAAACAGCGGCGCTTCAGCGCATCGTGGATCTCGCGGGTGCGGTTGCTGGTGATCAGCGTGATCGGCGGCTCGGCCGCGACCACGGTGCCGTATTCGGGAATGGTCAGCTGGTTCTCGGCCAGCACCTCCAGCAAGAAGGCGTCGAAGGGCTCGTCGGCGCGGTCCAGCTCGTCGATCAGCAGCACGGGCGAACGGGTCTGCGTCAGCGCCTGCAGCAGCGGCCGCTCGATCAGCATCTGCCGCGAATAGAGGTTGCGCGTCAGCGCCTCGCGGTCGGTGTCGTGCACCGCCTCGGCCAGGCGGATCTCGATCATCTGCCGGGCCACGTTCCACTCGTAGGCGGTCTGCGCCACGTCCAGGCCTTCGTAGCACTGCACGCGCAGCAGCTGGGTGTTCAGCGCGCGGGCCAGCGTCTTGGCCAGTTCGGTCTTGCCGACGCCGGGCGCGCCTTCCAGGAACAGCGGGCGCCTGAGCTTCAGGCTGAGGAACAGCGCAGTGGCCAGTTGCCGGTCGCAGACATAGTTCTCGGCCGCCAGCAATGCGATGACGGCGTCGACGGACTCGGGCAGGGGCAGGGTCATGGCAACGATCTCGGGCCGGGGCGGACCCGGCATTGTCGCGCCAGGCGGCAGCGACCGCCCAACGCAAAGGGCCGGCCCTTGCGGAGCCGGCCCGGCGGGTTGATGCGCAGGCGAAGCCTCAGCGCGAAAGCGCCTTCTCCACCCCTCGCGCGGCCATCACGCTGACCATGGCGGCGCGGTAGGCGGCCGAGCCGTGCAGGTCGCTGTTCATGTCGTCGGCCGGCAGCTTGACGGCCTTGGCCGCCGTCGGCGTGAAGCCGGCGTTCAGCGCAGCCTCGATCGCCGTGGCGCGGAACACGCTGCTCTTCGCCCCGGTGACGGCCACCCGCACGCCGCCAGCGCCCTGGCTGACGAACACGCCCACCAGCGCAAAGCGCGATGCCGGCTGCTTGTACTTGATGTACGCCGCCTTCTGCGGGATCGGGAAGCTGACCGAAACGATCAGTTCCCCGGGCTGCAGCGCGGTCTCGTACATGCCGGTGAAGAAGCTGTCGGCCGGGATGCTGCGCCGGTCGGTGTTGACCGTCGCGCCCAGGCCCAGCACGGCGGCCGGGTAGCAGGCGGCCGGGTCGGCGTTGGCGATCGAGCCGCCGATCGTGCCCATGTTGCGCACCATCTGGTCGCCGATGCCGCCGGCCAGTTCGGCCAGCGCGGGGATGGCCTTTTGCACCTCGGCCGAGCGGGCCACCGTGGCATGGGTGGTGGTGGCGCCGATCGTGACGCTGCTGCCGTCGACCTTGATGCCGTTCAGGTCGGCGATGCCGCCCAGGTCGACCAGCGCATCGCTGGACGACAGGCGCAGCTTCATCGCCTGGATCAGGGTCTGGCCGCCGGCCAGGAAGCGGGCGTCGCTGCCCTTGACCGCCGCGGCGGCGGCCGCGCGATCGCCGGGACGCTGGTATTGGAAGTTGTACATGGTGTGTCTCCTCAAGCGATCTTGTTGGCGGCGCGCCAGACCCGCTCGGCCGTGGCCGGCATGGCGATGTCCTTGACGCCCAGCGCATCGGTCAGTGCGTTGATGAAGGCCGGCGGCGAGCCAATGGCCCCGGCCTCGCCACAGCCCTTCACGCCCAGCGGGTTGTGCGTGCAGGGGGTGACCGTGTGGTCGACGGTGAAGTTCGGCAGGTCGTCGGCGCGCGGCATGGTGTAGTCCATGTAGGTACCGTTCAGCAACTGGCCGCTGCTGGGGTCGTAGACCGCGCCTTCCATCATCGCCTGGCCCAGGCCCTGGGCGATGCCGCCGTGCACCTGGCCCGAGACGATCATCGGATTGACGATGTTGCCGAAGTCGTCCACCGCGACGAAGCTGGCCACCGTGGTCTTGCCGGTCTCCGGGTCGACCTCCACCTCGCACACATAGCTGCCTGCCGGATAGGTGAAGTTGGTCGGGTCGTAGAACGCGTTCTCGTTCAGGCCCGGCTCCAGCTTGTCCAGCGGGTAGTTGTGCGGCACATAGGCGGTAAGCGCCACCGCGCCGAAAGGCAGCTTCTTGTCGGTGCCCTTGACCTTGAACTCGCCGTTCTCGAAATCGATGTCGGTGTCCGAGGCCTCCAGCAGGTGGGCGGCGATCTTCTTGCCCTTGGCGATGATCTTGTCCACCGCCTTGACGATCGCCGTGCCACCGACGCTGAGCGAGCGGCTGCCATAGGTGCCCATGCCGAAGGGGATGCGCCCGGTGTCGCCGTGCACGATCTCGACGTTCTCGACCGGCAGGCCCAGCTTGGCCGCCACCACCTGCGCGAAGGTGGTCTCGTGGCCCTGGCCGTGGCTGTGCGAGCCGGTGAACACCGTCACCGTGCCTGTGGGGTGCACCCGCACCTCGCCGGCCTCGAACAGGCCGGCGCGGGCGCCTAGGGCACCGGCGATGTTGCTCGGCGCCAGGCCGCAGGCCTCGATGTAGCAGCTGTAGCCCAGGCCGCGCAGCTTGCCCTTGGCGGCCGAGGCCGCCTTGCGCGCCGGGAAGCCGGCCACGTCGGCCATCTGGATGGCCTTGTCCAGGTGCGCCGCGTAGTTGCCGGTGTCGTAGGTCAGGCCCACAGGCGTGGCGTAGGGGAAGGTGGTGATGAAGTTCTGCCGGCGTATCTGCGCCGGGTCCATATTCATGTCGCGCGCCGCGGTTTCCACCAGCCGCTCGACCACATAGGTGGCCTCGGGCCGGCCGGCGCCGCGGTAGGCATCTACCGGCGTGGTGTTGGTGAAGATGGCCTTCACCTCGCAGTAGATGGCCGGCGTCTTGTACTGGCCGGCCAGCAGCGTGGCGTACAGGATGGTCGGCACGCTGGAGGCGAAGGTGGACAGGTAGGCCCCCATGTTGGCCAGCGTCTTCACCCGCATGGCCAGGAAGTTGCCCTGCGCGTCCATCGCCAGCTCGGCGGTGGTGGCATGGTCGCGGCCATGCGCGTCGGTCAGGAAGGACTCGCTGCGCTCGGCCGTCCACTTGATCGGCCGGGCCACGCGCTTGCTGGCCCAGATCAGCGCGGTCTCTTCGGCATAGAGGAAGATCTTCGAGCCGAAGCCGCCGCCGACGTCGGGCGCGATGACGCGCATCTTCGACTCGGGGATGCCGAGCACGAAGGCGCACATCAGCAGCCGCTCGACGTGCGGGTTCTGGTTGGCCAGGTACAGCGTGTACGCGTCGTCGTGCCGGGTGTAGTGCGCGTTGGCCGCACGCGGCTCCATCGCGTTGGGCACCAGTCGGTTGTTGTGGAAGCTCAGTGTGGTGACGTGCGCCGCTTTGGCGAAGGCCGCGTCCACCGCCGCCTTGTCGCCGTGGCCCCAGTCGTAGCAGACGTTGTTGGGCACGTCGTCATGCACGGCCGAGCCGATGGTCTCGGCGCTGCTCATGTCGATGACCGGCTTGAGCTCTTCATACTCGACCTCGATCGCCTCGGCCGCATCGCGGGCTTGCAGATAGGTGTCGGCCACCACCAGCGCCACCTGGTCGCCGACATGGCGTGCCTTGCCCTGCGCCAGCACCGGGTGCGGCGGCTCCTTCATCGGCGTGCCGTCCTTGCTGGTGATCAGCCAGCCGCAGGGCAGGCCGCCAATGCCCTGCATGTCAGCGCCAGTGAAGATGGCCACCACGCCGGGCATGCCCTTGGCCTTGGCGGTGTCGATGGACTTGATGCGCGCATGCGCGTAGGGCGAGCGCAGGAACACGCCGTAGGTCTGGCCGGGCAGCACCACGTCGTCGGTGTACTGGCCGGCGCCAGTCAGGAAGCGCGCGTCCTCGCGGCGGCGCAGCGACTGGCCGATGGGGTTGTTGGGGGGTTGGGACATGTCGGTCATGGCATGGACTCCTGTGCGCTCAGGCCGCCGCGGGCTGCTGGCCCGACTGGCAGAACTGGATCGCCTTGACGATGTTGTGATAGCCGGTGCAGCGGCAGATGTTGCCTTCCAGGCCCTCGCGGATCTCGGCCTCGCTGGCCTTCGGGTTGTCGGCCAGCAACTGGACCGCCGACATCACCATACCCGGAGTGCAAAAACCGCACTGCAGGCCGTGGCACTCGCGGAAGGCCGCCTGCATCGGGTGCATTGTTCCGTCTTGGGACAGTCCTTCGATGGTGGTGATGCTGGCGCCTTGCGCCTGCACGGCCAGCATCGCGCAGGCCTTCACCGCGCGGCCGTTCATGTGCACGGTGCAGGCGCCGCATTGCGCGGTGTCGCAGCCGACGTGCGTGCCGGTCAGCTGCAGCTGCTCGCGGATCAGCTGCACCAGCAGCGTCCGCGGGTCGACGCTGGCCTGCACGGCCTTGCCGTTGACCGTCATGGAAATTGGAATGCTCACGGGTGTCTCCTGCATGGGGGTCGTGGCCACGCGCGCCAATGGCGTGGCTCGTCAGTGCATTGTCCGAGCGCGGCGTGGCCGCGCACAACGCAGGTCTAACCCTAGTGTCCCGGCACGATCGGCGGCGTGCCGGCAGGCGACCGGAACGAAACGCGTTCAGCTTGCGCAGCTGCGAAAGCCGCAGAACAGCTCGTCGCGCCACGGCGCCACGAAGCGGCGCGAGCGCGGGTGCTTGCAGCGCGCGCGGGTCATCCACGACGCGCCGCGCAGCACGCCGCATCCGGCCGGCTCGGGCAGCGGCGCAAAACCCGGCAGCTCGGCGCCGCCTGCGGCCCAGGGCCGCGCACTGCCGCCGACCCACTCGAACACGTCGCCGAAGACGAAGCCGCGCGAGGCGCCGGTCAGCGCGGCCAGCTCCCACTCGGGCTCGGTCGGCAGGCGGCGTCCGGCCCAGCGGCACCAGGCCTGCGCCTCGTGGCGGCTGACATGCACTGCGGCCTGAGCCGTGCCGATGCGCTGCAGCTGGCCCTGACGATGCGCCAGCACGCCCTGGCGCATCTGCTCCACATAGCGGGGCGCACGACGGCCCTCGGCTTGCACCCAGGCCCATCCTTCAGCGGACCACCACTGCGCGTCGTCGTAGCCACCATCGGCGACGAACTCGGCATAGCGCGCCCAGCTCACCGCCTGGGCGTCGATCTCGAACTCGAGCAGCTGCACTTCATGTGCCCAGCGCTCGTTGGGTGGCACCATGCCGCCAGGCTCGCTGCCCAGCACGAAGCGCTGCGCGCCGAACCACAGCGGCTCGCGCGCGGCTCGCGCCGGACGCGGCAGCCAGGGCGCTTCGGTCGCGGTGGCGGGCAGCTGCAGCGCCTGCGCCGCCACCGCCAGCGCCTCGCTCAGGCGGTCTTCTTGCAGCAGTGCGAGGCGGTAAACGTACAGGCCGGCATCGCTGTCTTCGGCGCCGTCCAGCAGATCGAGCGTGGCCTCCAGGGTTTCGGCCAGGTAGTGGCGCAGCGCCGCCGCGTCTGGCAGCTTCAGCCGCCAGCGCTGCAACCGGTCATGGCAGGCCGGGTCGAACCAGTCGTCGGCGCGCGGCTCGATCGATGCAAGCCGCAGCCGCGTGGCGTCGGTGGCCTCGCCTCGCTGCCGCTGCACGTTGCGCGACACCCAGTACTCCTGGAACCAGGACGCGTGGCCTACCAGCCACAGCGGCGGATCGACGACGGCCGAGGGTTCGATCGCAGCGCAGTGCGGCTCGAACGCCGACAGCCAGCGAAGCGTGTGGTTGCGCGCATCGATCAGCGCCAGCGACAACAGGTCGGCCCCCGCACAGCGCATGCGCACGGGGTCGTGGATGGACTGGGCAGTCTGCAACATCGGTGGCGCGCGCCGGCGGCGTGCCCGCTTCAGCGCTCGATCAGGGCACCGGCGCCGCGGTTCAGGCGGCGCACTCCGGCCTTGGGCCCGGGCGCAGACGCCAAAGAACTTCCAGACGCGCTGCGCGCGAGCGCCGCGTCGCGGTGGCTATGCGCGGTCGATGCGCGCATAGGCAGAGTGATTGTGGATGGATTCGAAGTTCTCGACTTCGGCGCTGTAGCGGCCGATGCGCTCGTCGCGGTTCAGCGCCAGCGCCACGTCGCGCACCATGTCCTCGACGAACTTGGGGTTCTCGTAGGCGCGCTCGGTGACCCACTTCTCGTCCACGCGCTTGAGCATCGGCCACAGCTCGCTGGAGGCCTGGTCCTCGGCAAAACGCACCAGCTCGTGCCATTCGATGGGCTGCAGCAACTCGACGCGGATCGTCACGCGCGAACGCTGGTTGTGAGCGCCGTAGACGGAGATCTCCTTCGAGCAGGGGCACAGCGTCTTCACCGGCACGCCGACCTCGGCCAGCACGGTGGTGGCGCCGCCGCGCGTCTCGGCGATCCAGCGGGCCTGGTAGTCGAGCAGGCTGGGCAGGCCGGACACTGGCGCGCGCTTGCGCAGGAAGAAGCTGAAGCGGGCCTCGATGCGGCCTTCGCTGGCGCCCAGGCTATCAAGCATCTGCGCGTGCTGCCGGCGCAGGCTGGGTGCGTCGAGCGGCTCGTCCAGCGAATCCAGCCAGGCGATGAAGCGCGACATGTGGGTGCCCTTCTTGTCGGCGGGCAACGCCACGTCCAGGTCCCACTGCGCGGCCGTGCTCTGCACCGTGCCGGCCACCCGAAGCTGCAGCGGGTAGCTGAGATCCTTGATGCCGACGCGCTGGATCGGCAGGCGCCTCTGGTCACGCTCGCTTTGCGTGTCGGGGATGTGCAGGGCGTCGTTCAGGATGGTCATGGTTGATGTGTGCTGCAGCGCCAGCCCGGACGGCCAGCATGACAGCGAATGCGTTTGTACGCTGGCACAGGGTGATCAGCCTGTCGCCCGAGCGTCAGTGGTTGGCCGCCGGCCGCACCACCGACAGCCGGCTGCCGAAGCGCTTGAGCACGGCCTGCTCGATGCCGGCGGCATCCAGCCCGCACAGTGCCAGCAGCTTGTTCGGGTCGCCGTGCTCGATGACCTGGTCGGGCAGGCCCAACTGCAGGAGCGGCAACGCCAGGCCGTTGGCGGCCAGGCATTCGCCCACGGCGCTGCCCGCGCCGCCCATGACGCAACCCTCCTCGACGGTGACGATGGCCTCGTGCGAGCGCGCCACTTCCAGCACCATGGCGACATCGAGCGGCTTGACGAAGCGCATGTTGATCACCGTGGCGTCCAGTGCCTCGGCCGCCTGCAGTGCCGGGTAGAGCAAGGGGCCGAACGCCAGGATGGCGATGCGCGGGCGGCCCACGGCGTGGCTCTTGCCGGTGCTGCGGCGCCGCTCGGCCTGGCCCCAGGGCAGTTCGCTCAGGTCGCTGCCTTGGGCGGTGCCGACGCCGCTGCCTCGCGGGTAGCGCACGGCCACCGGGTGCTCCTGGCGGAACGCGGTGCTCAGCGCCCGGCGGCATTCGGCCTCGTCGGCCGGCGCGATCAGGCTCATGTTGGGCACGCAGCGGATGAAAGCGATGTCATAGGCGCCGATGTGCGTGGCGCCGTCGGCGCCGACGATGCCGGCGCGGTCCAGCGCGAACACCACCGGCAGGTTCTGGATGGCCACGTCGTGCACCATCTGGTCGTAGCCGCGCTGCAAGAAGGTGCTGTAGATGGCCACCACCGGCTTCAGGCCCTCGCAGGCCAGGCCCGCGGCACAGGTCACCGCATGCTGCTCGGCGATGCCGACGTCATAGAAGCGCCTGGGGTGGCGCTTCTGGAACTCGACCATGCCCGAGCCTTCGCGCATCGCCGGCGTGATGCCGACCAGGCGATCGTCGGCATCGGCCATGTCGCAAAGCCACTGGCCGAAGACCTGGGTGAAGGTGGGCTTGCCCGGCGCGGCCTTGGCAAAGCCCTGCAGCGGGTCGAACTTGCCCGAGGCGGCGTGGTACTTCACCGGGTCGGCTTCGGCCAGCTTGTAGCCCTGGCCCTTGCGCGTGACGATGTGCAGGAACTGCGGGCCGCGAGCGTGGCGCAGGTTCTCCAGCGTCGGGATCAGCGCATCGAGATCGTGGCCGTCAATCGGCCCCACATAGTTGAAGCCGAACTCCTCGAAGATCGTGCCCGGCACCACCATGCCCTTGGCATGCTCCTCGAAGCGGCGCGCAAACTCGTACAGCGGCGTGTTCTTCAGCACGCTTTTTGCACCTTCGCGCGCACTGGTGTAGAAATTGCCGCTCATGAGACGCGCCAGGTGCTTGTTGAGCGCGCCCACCGGCGGGCTGATCGACATGTCGTTGTCGTTCAGCACCACCAGCATGTCGGCCAGCAGGCCGGCATGGGCCACTCCGGCGTTGTTCAAGGCCTCGAAGGCCATGCCGGCGCTCATCGCGCCGTCGCCGATCACGGCCACGGTACGGCGATCCTCGCCCTTGAGCTTGGCAGCCAGCGCCATGCCAAGCGCTGCCGAGATCGAGGTCGACGAATGGCCGGTGCCGAAGGTGTCGTATTCGCTCTCGCCGCGGCGCGGGAAGCCGCTGATGCCGTCCAACTGTCGCAGGCTGCGCATGCGCTCGCGCCGGCCGGTCAGCACCTTGTGCGGGTAGGTCTGGTGGCCCACGTCCCAGACCACCCGGTCGTAGGGCGTGTCGAAGACATGATGCAGCGCCACCGTCAGCTCCACGGTGCCGAGGTTACTGCCCAGGTGGCCGCCGGTCTCGCTGACGCTCTTGAGCACGAAATCGCGCAACTCAATAGCCAGCGTCTTGAGTTCGGCGCGCGACATGCGGCGTAAAGCGGCCGGGCTGTCAACGGTTTCGAGTAGGGACAGGTTGGTCTTCATGGCCTTGTCATTTTCCTGGATTCTGTGCCACTGGCGGCCGCGGCGCCACTGGGTGGACACTGCAGGTCCGCGTTGGCCGGTCCAGCGTCGTTGCTGTCGTGGGAATGACCGCGCGGCGACCCACGCCGATCCGCTCGGACGCCTGCCTCGCCCAGCGGGGCCGGGCGGCATGCCCGCAAGGCGCCGGGCCGAACGCTCCACGCCGGCACGGCATCAGCTCTCACGTTCGACCACCATGTCGGCCAGCTCGGCCAGCGCGCTCGTGCCATGCAGCCCGCTGCGCCGCAGCGCGTCTTGCGCGCGGTCGCGCAGTTCGATCGCCTGGCGACGTGCTTCCTCCAGACCGAGCACCGACACGTAGGTGGGCTTGTTGGCGTCCAGGTCCTTGCCGGCAGTCTTGCCGAGCGTGTGCGACTCCTGGGTGACGTCGAGGATGTCGTCGACCACCTGGAAGGCCAGCCCCAGCGCCGCGCCAAAGTCGGACAGCGCGTCCCAGGCGCCAGGCCCGCAGGGCCCGCAGGCCGCGCCCATCAGCACGCTGGCCTGCAGCAGCGCGCCGGTCTTGCGGCGGTGCAGGCCGCGCCGCGCCTGCACGGCCCGCGGCTCGCGGATGCTGGCCAGGTCGCGGGCCGGCCCCCCGGCCATGCCGGCATGGCCCGCCGCGCGCGCCAGCACGGCGCACAGCCGGGCCTGCAGCGCCGGCTCGACGCCGTGATCCGGGGTCAGCACTTCGAAGGCCAGGGCCTGCATGGCATCGCCCGCAAGCATGGCCTGGGCCTCGCCGTAGCGCACGTGCACCGTCGGCTTGACGCGGCGCATCACGTCATTGTCCATGCAGGGCATGTCGTCGTGGATCAGTGAATAGGCGTGGATCAGCTCCACCGACACCGCGGCGCGCAGCGCCGCCTCGCGCGCGCCGCCCACCGCCTGGCAGGCGGCCAGCACCAGCAGCGGGCGCAGGCGCTTGCCGCCGTCGAGCACGCCGTAGCGCATGGCCTCGCCCAGCCCGGCGGGGGCATCGGCCGGCACCCAGGCCTCGAGCGCCGCTTCGACGGCCCGCAGCCCGGCCTGCATCCAGGCCTCGAAGCCGGCTGCGCCGCCATGCGTGGCGGACCGCGGCTGGCTCGGCATCAGCTCCGGTAGCGTCATGGGCTTCCCCTGCGCGCCGCCGGCCGCGCGCTGCGCAGTCTGCGTCCCGGCATGCTCATGCCGATGTCCAAGGTTTGAGCTGCCCGTCCTCGAGCAGCTTGACCTGGTCCTCGACCACCTGCAGCCGGGCTCGGCACTGCTGCAGCAGTTCGGCCCCGCGCTTGTAGCTTCCGAGCAACTGGTCCAGGGGCATCTTGCCGGCTTCCATGGCCTGCACCAGCGCTTCGAGCTCGGCCAGCGCCTGCTCGTAGGTAGCTGGTTCGGTCACGGCAGTGGCGGAACTGCGGGGCATGGTGGGCATCAAAGCGGGTTTCGCGATTTTAGACGCCTGCGCCTGCACAGCCGGTTTTGGTTCCGTGCCGCCTGCCCTCACTTGCGCGGATGTCGCGGTGAAGGCCTCGGCAGCAGCGCAGCACAGGCACGGGTGGGTAGAATCCCGCCCTCGCTCGTTTTGCCGCCGGGCATTCGGGCAGATCAAACCCATCCGCGGGGCCACCGGGTGGGGGGTTGACATTCCCAATCATGGAGATCCTCCGGATCATGTCGGACCTGAGCATCAGTCTCGCAGCTCTTGAGCGTAGTCGCACTCAGCTTTCCGCAAGAAGCTATTTCGACGAGGGCGTGTTCAGCGACGAACGCGCACTCATCTTCGACCCCGGCCCGCGCTATGCGGGCCATGAGCTGTGGGTTCCCGAGGCCAGCGACTTCCGCACGCTGGCGCACGAGGACGAGGGCCGCGCGCTGGTGCGAGACGCCAAGGGCCTGCGCCTGATATCCAACGTCTGCCGCCACCGCCAGGCGCTGATGCTGCGCGGCAGCGGCCAGACGCGCGAGCACATCGTCTGCCCGATCCACCGCTGGACCTACCGGCTCGACGGCCAGCTGGTCGGAGCGCCGCACTTCCCGAGCGACCCCTGCCTGAACCTGAACAGCTGGCCGCTGCACCAGTGGCAGGGTTTGCTGTTCGACGACCGCGGGCGGAACGTGCAGTCGGCGCTGCGCGGCTGCGGCGCCACTGCCGCCCTGGACTTCAGCGGCCATGTGCTCGACCGGGTCGAGATGCACGAGTGCGACTACAACTGGAAGACCTTCATCGAGGTCTACCTGGAGG
>JBEIHU010000008.1:0-36223 GCA_040381175.1 Burkholderiaceae bacterium | reverse complement strand
GGCCGCCTTCCGCCCGCGACGCGTGAAGCGTCCGGCACGGAGGCCAGGCGGCGATCAGCGAAGCGGCGGCTGCACGCGGCCAGCCGCGCCGGCCCGGCGCCGCCGCGCGGCTACCACTCGCGCAGCTTGGCGCGCAGCCGCGCGATGCTCTGGCTGTGCAGCTGGCAGACGCGGCTTTCGGTGACGCCGATGACCGCGGCGATCTCCTTTAGGTTCATGTCGTGCTCGTAGTACATGCTCATCACGTACTGCTCGCGCTCGGGCAGGTTCTTGATGGCCTCGACCAGCGCCGTGCGCATGCGCTGGTCCTGCAGCAACGCCAGCGGGTTGTGCGCATCGCTGGCCACGTGCCGGTCGAGGTAGTCGTCGTCGCCGTCGTCGCCGCTCATGTCCTCCAGGCACACCAGCTGCGTGCCGCGCACCTTGCTCAGCAGCTCCTGGTAGTCGGCCAGTGCGAGACCCATCTCGGCGGCGATCTCGCCCTCCGTCGGCGCGCGACCGTGGCGGTGCTCCAGCGTGCGCACCGCGGCTTCGATGCTGCGCTGGTGGCGGCGGTCGCCACGGCTCATCCAGTCACTGCCGCGGAGTTCGTCGAGCATCGCGCCGCGGATGCGCTGCGTGGCGAAGGTCTCGAACTGCACGCCCTGCGCCTCGTCGAAGCGGCTCAGCGCATCCGACAGGCCGATCATCCCCACCTGGATCAGGTCATCCAGTTCGACGTTGGCGGGCAGCTTGGCGATCATCTGGTGGGCCAGCCTTCGCACCAGCGGGCTGTACTGCTTGATCATCGCGTTGGCGTCCAGACGCCCCTTGGCGGTGTACATGTTTTGGCGTGCTCCGTCGAAGGTCTTCAGTTCGGTTTCATCGCAGCCGGCCGGACGGCCTGCGGCGGCAGCTGCCGCCAGGCCGGCGCATCGGCCGCAGGTTCGGTATTCAGCAGCGCCGCGACCATCGCGCACAGCGCATCGCCCGGGCTGTCGCGCACGTCGCAGGCCGGGTCGATGGCCACCCAGTCGTGCAGTGCCGCGCCCAGGAAGCTGTCGGCGCAGCTGGCCAGGCGCTGCGCGATCGCCGGCACCCGGCGGCCGCCCGGCGGCGCGGCCAGCAGCAGGTCGTAGCTCATCAGTGCACAGCGCATGACCAGCAGCTTCATCGCCGCATAGGCGTGCGTCAGGCTGTCGGGGTGGTCGGCAGCCAGCAGCAGCGGTCGCAGCGCGCGCCGGCCGAACAGCCGCGCCAGGTCGGGCGCGCCGGCATGCACCAGCAGCACACCGGCCTGCGGCGCCGCAGCCTGCAACCGGTCGAGCAGCTGGGCCGACGAGCCGCGCGTGTCCACATGGCGCAGCGGCAGGCCGCGGGCCGCCAGGTAGGCCACGCGCGGCGACAGGGTCTCGATGCCGGCGCGCAGGTCCAGCGCCGCCAGCTCAGGCGGTGGCGGCGAGCTGTCGGCCGCGTCCACCACCAGGGTGTGCTGGCCCATCGCATCGATCACCGTGCACAGCCGCTCCAGCATCACGCTGGCAAATGCGACGTGCGGATTGGCCACCAGCGCGATGATCCTGGGCGCGCTGCTGCCGGGGAACAGGCGCCGCAGGCCGTGGGCCTGATCGGTGGGCGAGTCGGAGGACGGGCGTTGAAAGTCTTGCATGCGCTGGGTGCGGCTCGGGTTCGGGCAAATCAGGCGGGGGTCGCGGCGGGCGCGGCGCGCAGACCGGCAAAGACCAGGTTGACGTCATTGGCGTCCATGCGCCAGGCCGTGGCCGGAGCGCTGCGCAACGCCTGCTGCACCAGCGCATGCGCCGACAGGCGATGCCAGTCCTCGGGCACCCGCTGACCGTTGGCCACCGCCAGCACCTTGAGCTTGTGGCGGATCATCGCGTCCAGCGCAGGCCCGAGCTTCACCGCCTCGTCCACCTTCGACAGGATTACGCCGCGGCAGCTGGCCGCGCGGTAGGCATGCAGCACGTCTTCGATGGTCTCGCCCTGCGCCGCAGCGTTGACCACCAGCAGGCGGTTGACGCTGCGGTGCGACAGCATGTCCAGCAACTCGCGCGTGCGCGCGTCGCGCTGCGCCATGCCGGCGGTGTCGATCAGCACCATCTTCTTGCCCGACAGCAGTTCCAGCAGGTCGTCGAGCGAGGCGCGGTCGTGCGCGGTGTGCACAGGCACGCCAAGGATGCGGCCGTAGGCGCGCAGTTGCTCGTGCGCGGCCACCCGGTAGGCATCCAGCGTGATCAGCCCCAGATTCGACGCCCCGTGGCGCGTGGCAAAGGCCGCTGCCAGCTTGGCCGTGCTGGTGGTCTTGCCCACGCCTGTGGCACCGACCAGCGCGTACACGCCGCCGCTGTCCTCGAGCGCGGTGTCGCTCTCGCCGCTCAGCAGGTTGCGTTCCAGCACGCTGGCGGCCCAGGCGGCCTCGTCGCAATCATGGGGCAGGCTGTCGGCCAGCTTGCGGATCAGCGCCGGCGAGAAGCCCTGGTCCAGCAGCCTCTGCGTCAATTGCGCCTGCCGCGGCTGGCGCTGCATTTTCTCCAGGAAGGCCAGGGCGCCGAAGCGGTCCTCGATCAGGCCCTTCATCGAGCGCAGCTCGTTCAGCAACTCGCTGCCGTCGGCCTGCGCGGCGACCGACGGCGACGCGTTGAAATACGGCTCGGTCGTGGCAGCCGTCTCGGCAGGCAGGTCCTGCAGCCCCGGCGTGATCGGCGCAGTGCGCGCGGGATCGCCGAGGCCGGCACTGGCGCGCACCCGCAGCAGGCTGCTGGCCGGTGGCACCGGGCGCGCCCGCAGCTCGGCGGCGCGGGCGTCGGCCTGGTCGCTTGCGGCGCGGGCCTGCTCCTGTGCCTGCTGTTCGGCGCGGCGGCGGCGCAGCATGCGCTCGCGCACGTAGTCCTGGAAGGACAGCGTGCTCATCGACAGCTGGGTTACGTCCTGGTCGATGCTGGCGGCCGTCGCATCGGGCGGCGGCTCGGCGATGTCGGCGCGGCCGCGGGCCGACGGCACCACTGGCCGGCGCAGCGGAGGCAGCGGCAGCGACGGGACCGGTGCCGCAGCAGCCGGCGCCGCGGCTGCCGCCTCGGCGGCGACACGCTCGATCTGTTGCACGCCATCCGGCGCCATGGCCATGACCTCCACCCCTTCGGCACAGGGGCGCGTGGACAGCACGACGGCGTCGTCGCCGAAGGCCTGGCGCACCAGGTTCAGGGCATGGCGCGAGGTGCGCGCGCTGAAACGCTTGACGTTCATGACACCTCCCGCCGAGCGGTCTTTTCGGCCAAGCCGGTCCCCGCCCCGCGGGGTTCGGCCTGGACGGAGCGGTCGCCTGCGCCACCGGGAGCGGTAGGCCGGGGCCCCGCGGCCTGCATGCCGAAGCGCAGCGAATGCAGTTGAGCTTGGACAGTCATGCAGTACCTCCAATGACCGAGCCGATGCGGATCGAATGGGTTTCGGGGATTTCGCTGTGCGCCAGCACCTTCAGCCGCGGCGCGGCGCGCTTGAGCAGCCGGGCGATCGGCGCGCGGATCAGGTCGGGCACCAGCAGGCAGGCCGGCACGCCCAGGTCCTCCTGGGAGCGCGCGCTCTGCGCGGCATGGCGCGTCAGCGTGTCGGCCACGCCGGGGTCGAGCGCGGCGCCGTGCGGCGAGTTCAGCGCCTGGGTGACCAGGCGCTCCAGTTCGGGATCGAGAGCAATCACGTCCAGTTCCCTTGCCGGGCCGTAGATCTGCTGCACGATGGCCGGCGCCAGGTGCACCCGGACGCGGCGCGCCAGCTCGGCGGCATCGGTGGTGCTGGCGGCTTGCTCGGCAAGGCATTCGACGATGGAGCGCATGTCACGGATGTGCACCCCTTCTTCCAGCAGCAGCTGCAGGACCTTGTGCACGGTAGCGATGCCGACCATCTTGGGAACCACGTCTTCCATCAGTTTCGGGGCGAGCTTGGTGACATGGTCGATCAGGGCCTGGGCCTCGACCCGGCCCAGCAGACGTGCGGCATTCACCTGCATCAAGTGTGAAAGGTGGGTGGCGACGACGGTCGCGCAATCAACCACCGTAAAGCCGGCCATCTGGGCCGTTTCGCGATGGCGCTCCTCGACCCACACCGCCGGCAGCCCGAAGGCCGGGTCGGTGGTCTTGGTGCCAGGCAGCGCCTGCGTGGCACCGCCCGGGTTGATGGCCATCCACATGCCGGGGAAGGCCTCGCCCTCGCCCACCACCGCGCCGCGCAGCGTGACGCGGTACATGCCGGGCTTGAGCTCCAGGTTGTCGCGGATGTGCACCACCGGCGGCAGGAACCCGACGTCCTGCGCGAATTTCTTGCGCACGCCCTTGATGCGTCCAAGCAGGTCGCCGGAACGCGCCTTGTCGACCAGCGAAATCAGCCTGTAGCCAACCTCCAGCCCGAGGGTGTCCACCGGCACCAGGTCGTCCCAGCTGGCCTCGGCATTGGGCGCCACGACATCGGGCTCCTTGGGGCGGGAGGCCGCGGCGCTGTCGGCCTGCTGGCGCCTTCGCACCCACCAGGCCAGTGCCGCGATGCCGCTGGCGATGAGCACAAACACCAGGTTCGGCATGCCGGGCACCGCGCCGAGCACGCCGACGATTCCGGCGGTGACGAACAGCGCCTTGGGCGAATCGAACAGCTGCTTGCCGATCTGCGTGCCGATGGCGTCTTCCTTGCCGACACGCGACACCACCACCGCCGCAGCCACCGAGATCAGCAGCGCCGGCACCTGCGCCACCAGCGCGTCGCCCACCGCCAGCAGCACGTAGGTGCCGGCCGCGGCCTGCGCCGACATGTCGTGCTGCGCGACGCCAATGATGAAGCCGCCGACGATGTTGATGAACAGGATCAGCATGCCGGCGATGGCGTCGCCGCGAACGAACTTGCTGGCGCCGTCCATGCTGCCGAAGAAGTCGGCTTCCTCGGCCACCTCGGCGCGGCGGCGGCGCGCTTCCTTCTCGTCGATCATGCCGGCGTTGAGTTCGGCATCGATGGCCATCTGCTTGCCCGGCATCGCGTCCAGCGTGAAGCGCGCGCCGACCTCGGCGATGCGCTCCGCGCCCTTGGTGACGACGATGAAGTTGATGACCACCAGGATGGCAAACACGATCAGGCCGACGGCGAAGTTGCCGCCAATCAGGAAGTGGCCGAAGGACTCGATCACCTTGCCTGCCGCAGCCGGGCCGGTGTGGCCGTCGACCAGCACCACGCGGGTGGAAGCCACGTTCAGGCTCAGGCGCAGCAGCGTGGTGATCAGCAGCACCGCAGGGAAGGCGGCGAAGTCCAGCGGCTTGACCATTTGCGACGAGATCATCACCACCATCAGCGCCAGCGCGATGTTGAAGGTGAACAGCAGGTCCAGCGCGAACGGCGGCAGCGGCAACACCATCATCGCCAGCACCAGGATCACCAGCGCAGGCACGCCCAGCGCACTGATCGCCGTGACACGCGCGCCGAACAGCGCCTGCAGCTGCTTCGCAAGAGCTTTCATGCGGCAGCCCCGGGCAAGTCATGCAGCGGGTCGAGCTCCGGCGGCACCTTCAGCTCGGGCAGCGGTGGCGGCATCGCCCCGCGGCCCTGCATGTGCGCGCGCAGCTGGTACACATGGGCCAGCACCTGGGCCACGGCCGAGAACAGCGCCGCCGGCACGGGCTTGTCCAGATCGGCGTGGGCGTAAAGCGCGCGCGCCAGTGGCGGCGCCTGCAGCACCGGCACCTTGGCGCCGAGCGCGGCGTCGCGGATGCGCAGCGCCATCAGGTCCATCCCCTTGGCCACCACCTTGGGCGCGCTCATCACCCCTTCCTGGTACTTGAGCGCCACCGCGAAGTGGCTCGGGTTCATCACCACCAGGTCGGCGCCGGGCACGGCGGCCAGCATCCGCCGGCTGGCGAGTTCGCGCATGCGCGAGCGCTGCCGCGACTTGAGCTCGGCGCTGCCTTCGACCTCGCGCAGCTCCTGCTTCAGCTCTTGCACGCTCATCTTCAGCGTGTTGGCCAGCTGGTGGCGTTGCAGCGGCACGTCGACGATGGCGAACAGCGCCAGCGCCAGCACCAGCACCAGCACACCGCCCAGCACCACGCTGCCGGCATGCCCCATCGCGATGGGCAGCGGCATGGCAATGGCCTCGGTGAAGCGCGGCAGCTTCAGCGACAGGTACCAAGCGCCAGCCGTGCCGAGGATCAGCGCCAGCAGGCAGGTCTTCAGTGTGTTGACCAGCTGCTGGCCGGAGAACATGCGCGCGATCCCGGCGAAGGGGTCGATCTTCTCGAACTTGGGCTGCAAGGCCTGGAAGCTGAAGTTCCAGCCGCCGCTGAGCACGCCGGCCAGCAAGGCCACCACCAGCATGACCGAACCGATGCCCAGCACCATCAGCACGGCCGGCAGGCCGATCAGCGCCAGCCGCTGCTGCATCACCTGCGTATCGGACAGCACACGGGCGTCGAAGCGCAGCGCCGCCGCCAGCGTCGACTGCAGCCAGGCCACGGCCTCGGGCGCGGCCGCTGCCAGCAGCGCCGCGGCACTGCCTATGGCGGCAAAGTGCGACAGGTCGCGCGAGCGCGCCACCTGGCCCTCGGCGCGGGCCTTGCGGATCTTGCGTTCGGTGGCTGGAAGTCGGCGGTCCTGGGCGTCGGCCATGGCTTGGGTTCGCGGTCAAACGCGTGCCTTGCCATGGTGCCCGGCGGGCCCGGAAACTTGAGCCCGATAAAAGGGCAAAAGCCGGCCATGTTACGAATGCACCCGCGTCGCGCCCGGCGCCGCGGGGGGCCTCAGCGGCGCAGGTTGGGCGCGATCGACCCGATGTCCGCTGCCGGCTGCTCCCCGGCCGCGGCCGGCGGCGTGGTCCTGAAGATGCGTTCCTCGGCCTCGCGGTTCATGACGATGATGCTGATGCGCCGGTTGGCGGCGCTGAGCGGATCCCCGGCATCGAAGGGCAGGCTGGCGGCCAGGCCCTGCACGCGCAGCATCCGGTCGTCGGGCAGGCCGCCGGACATCAACTCGCGGCGCGACGCGTTGGCGCGGTCGGCCGACAGCTCCCAGTTGCCGTAAGCCAGGCCGCCGCCGCTGAAGGGCGCGGCATCGGTGTGACCTTCCAGCGTCAGCCGGTTCGGCACCTCGGCCAGCACCGCGCCGATCTCGCGCAGCAGTTCGCGCATGTAGGGCTGCACCACCGCGCTGCCGCTGGCGAACATCGGGCGCTGGTTCTCGTCGACGATCTGGATGCGCAGGCCATCGGCCGTCATGTCCAGGCGGATCTGCGATTTCAGCGCCGCCAGCTTCGGGTTCTGCTCGATCTTCTCCTCGACCTTCTGCTTCAGCCGTTCGAGCCGCTCCCTCTCGGCGCGCGACTGCTCGTCCTTCAGCGCCTGCAGGTTGACCGTCTTGCGCTTGGAGTCGATGTCGCCGTTCTTGACCTGGCCGGTGCTGCGCGTCACGTCCTGGCCGCCGCCCTTGATGAGGTGTGACGCGTCGCCCGCGCCCGACCCGCTGGCCAGCAGGGCAATCTTCAGCGGGCTCTGGAAGTAGTCGGCAATGCCCTTCTTGTCGCCTTCGGTGGTACTGCCCAGCAGCCACATCAGCAGGAAGAAAGCCATCATCGCGGTCACGAAGTCCGCGTAGGCGATCTTCCACGCGCCGCCATGGTGGCCGTGGCCGCCCTTCTTGATGCGCTTGATGATGATCGGCTGCAGCTTCTTCGCGTCACCAGCCATTTCAAGCAGCCTCTCGCAGATGCGCCGAAGCAGCGTCCTCCCCTGCCGCTTCGAGCGGCCGCCGCGGAACCGGCTTGGCCGGGCCGCTGGCGGCGCCCCCCTGGGGGGGAGCGCCGAAGGCGCTACGGGGGGGGGTCACTTCTTGCCTTTCACATGGCTCTCGAGCTCGGCGAAGGTCGGGCGTTCGGTCGAGTACAGCACCTTGCGGCCGAATTCCACCGCCACCTGCGGCGCATAGCCCTGCATGCTGGCCAACAGCGTGGTCTTGATGCACTGCAGCTCCTTGCCCTGCTCGTCCACCTTCTGTTCAAGCAGGCCGGCCAGCGGCTCGGCAAAGGCATAAGCGAGCAGGATGCCGAGGAAGGTGCCCACCAGCGCCGAGCCGATCATGCCGCCCAGCACCGCCGGCGGCTGGCCCACCGATCCCATGGTGTTCACCACGCCCAGCACCGCGGCCACGATGCCGAAGGCCGGCAGCGCGCCGGCCAGGCGCTGCAGCGCCGCGACGGCCGCGTGCGCCTCGTGGTGGTGGGTCTCGATCTCGCTGTCCATCAGGCTCTCGATCTCGTGGGCGTTCAGGTTGCCCGAGACCATCATGCGCAGGTAGTCGGTGATGAACTCCGAGACATGGTGGTCGTTGCCGACCGCCGGGTACTTCTGGAACAGCGGCGAGCTGTGCGGCTCGTCGACGTCCTTCTCGATCGACATCAGCCCTTCCTTGCGCGCCTTCTGCAGGATGTCGTACATCAGCGCCATCAGCGCCATGTAGCGTGCCTTGGTGTACTTGCTGCCCTTGAAGCACTGGCCCAGGCCCTTCATCGTGGCCTTCAGCACCTTGGGCTGGTTGTTGGCCACGAAGGCGCCGAGCGCCGCGCCGCCGATGGCCGCCATCTCGAAGGGCAACGCCTTCAGCACGACCGCGATATTGCCGCCGTGGGCGATGAACACGCCGAACACGGCCGACAGTGCGACGATCCAGCCAATGATGACGAACATTCGGAGGGCGCTCTGTGCAACTGGGGGCCGGAGCCCGCGTGCACACGGCACGGGCCCGGGAGACTGAGCCTTGCTTATCGGCCCACAGCAGCGGCACTTGAGGCCTGCAGCGGCAGCCGGTACAGCCACAACAGCCGGCCGTCGGGGCAGCGCAGCACCTGCTGCGGCCGGCACCCGGCGGCCTCGAACTCCAGGCTCGCCAGCCAGGCGCCCTGGCGCATCTCGGAGCGCGCCTTGGCCAGTGCGCGCGGCATGCTCTCAGGCCGCTGGAACAGGTACACCAGATCGTAAGCCGCCCAACTGCCGGCCCACAGGTCGCCCCGCCTCACCTCGACCCGCGGGCAGCGCCAGCGAGCCAGCAGTGCCAGCGGCCAGCTCCACTCCACGCCCTCCAGCCGGGCCCGCGGGTAGGCGCGGCGCAGCGCCTGCAGGCCATGGCCCAGGCCGCAGCCGGCATCGAGCACCCGCGCCGCAGGAGGCAGCGGCGCGGCCAGGCCCAGCGCATCCAGCGCAGCGGCCGGCGTGGGGAACAGCGGTGCATCGCGCCAGGCCTGGCGCGGATAGAGCAGCAAAAGCAGCGCCAGCGGCAGCAGCCAGGCCCAGGCTGGCAGCGCGATGGGCATGCCGCCGGCCAGCAGCGACAGCGGAAAACCGCCCGCCACCACCAGCGCGCGCAGTCGGCTGGCAGCCAGCAGGCTGCAGGTCAAGCCCAGCGCCGCACCAGCCAACAGGCCGAGCCAGGGCGGCAGGCCGACGGCCAGCAGCAGCCGAAACAGCAGCCAACCCGCGGTCCAGACGACCAGTGCCGGCAGCGGCCAGGGCAGGCTGCGGCACAGCAGGCCACGCGCCAGCGCGGTGGAGGAAGCGGCGTTCACGGCATCGAGTGTGGCCGCAGGCCTGGCGGGCGATGCACGGGAAAAGCGCAGCCTTCGGGCCGCTACTTCAGTGCAGCGACAGGATGCGGGAGTGGTCCGGCTGCACCTTGATCTGGGAGCTGGGCACGGCCGAACGCACCGCGAACCGCGCTTCGGTGGTGTCGCGCAGCGCCGGTTCGCCCAGCGCCAGGCCGGTGGGGGCCACCAGGCTGGCCACCCAGGGCAGGTTGGCGCGGCGGCCGCGGGCTACGACGATGCCGCGCTCGCCGTTGGCCAGCTCGACGAAGCTGCCAGGCGGGTACAGCCCGGTGGCGCGCAGCAGCGCGCCACCCACCTCGTCGGGCACGCCGCCGGCGCCCAGGCAGGCTTCGCGCGCCGCCTGCACTGGCGACATCGGGGATCGCGTGCGCCGCCGGCTGATCTTGGCCGTGAAGATGTCGGCGCGGCGCAGCAGCCGCGCCAGCTGGCGCGCCGGCGGCAGCTCGGCCAGCGGCGTCTTCCCGCCGCTGCTGTCGTGGTGCAGGCGCACCGCCTCGATCCACAGCGCATCTTCCACACCGGCCTCGCGCAGCAACTGCGCTGCCTGCTCGGCATGGGCCTGGATCCGCTGGCGCATGCCGGGGGTGAGCGCAGCGTCACTGACGGCCAGCTGGTCCTGCAGCGCAACCATGGACACGTTCATGCTCAACGCGGCGCAGCCCAGGCTTCGCACCGCCTGGGCAGTCCAGCCCAGCAACTGGCCCGCCTGCTCGGCGACCAGCATGACCAGCAGCGCATGATGGCTGCTGTACTTCTCGATCGTGTTCGCCGCGCCGTGGATCAGGTGGTACAGCGAGGAATCGACCCGGCTCTGGCCGAGCTTGCTGGCGCGGTCATGCACCAGGCGCAGGCGGGCGACGAACTCGGGGACGCCGCTCGCATCGCGCAACGCCTCATCGAGCATGGTGCTCAGGCTCGCCCACTGCTCGGGCACGGTGGCATCGACGTTGGCCCGCGTCCCGCGCCCGCCCGCCCGCGGCCGGGCCTCGGCGATGGATTTGAGCGGCGCGTTTTGGCGCATCATCGCGCCGACGGCGCCGCCGAGCTTGCGACGCCATTGGTTGGACTCGTCTTCGTCGACGAACAGCGGCTGCTCGCGCAGCTTGTTGAGTTGGCTGGCGTTGGCGATGGGCTGGCCCGCCGAAAGCAGCAGCCGCCCTTTGTGGTCGTGCAACCCGAAGGGCAGCGGCACCTCCAGACTGAGGTGTTCGACGGAAAAGGCAATGAGTTTCAAAGCGGCAGCACCGGGCGCAAGGACGGCAGGCAGCGATCACACTGCCGCATGTTCGACCGTGGCGCAGCGGACTTGAATGTCGTTTAACCAAAAAAGGCGGGTCCCGAAGGACCCGCGCAAAGCACAGAGGTCTGTGCCAGGAGGAGACAGTGACGAGCAAGCGCCCGACTGATTGCACATCGGCAGCGCCGCGGCGCAATTGAGCGGCGCAAGCGTGACTTAATGCGCATGCGCGGTTCGCGCCGCCGCGCTGCGGCCCGGCGCCGGCGGAATCTGCAGCGCGCCGGCCAGCTTGCCCTTGCCGGCGCGAGCCGGCGGGTTGCACATGCCGCACACGTAGTGCTTGGCGATCTCGTGCGGGTGCGTGACGAAATGTCCGCCGCAGCAGCTGCACTTGGTGAGCGTGAGCATGCCGTTGTCGACGAACTTCACCAGCCGCCAGGCCCGCGTCACGCTGAGCAGCGGCTCCAGCGCCTGCGACTTCGTCTGCTCCAGGTACAGCTGGTAGGCCTTGATGACGACGTCGATCTCGTCCAGCTCGGACACCTTGTTCAGGTATTCGTGGATGTTCAGGAACAGGCTGGCATGGATGTTGGGCTGCCAGGTCATGAACCAGTCGGTGGAGAAGGGCAACTGGCCCTTGCTGGGGCTCTTGCCGGCCACCTCCTTGTACAGGCGCAGCAGCCGCTCGTAGCTGAGGTCGGTTTCCGATTCCAGCACCTGCAGGCGTGCGCCGAGCTGGATCAGGGTGACGGCGCGTTCGATCTGCCGCGCCTCGGTCAGGATGCTCTTGTTGCGTGCCATGGCGTCCTCAGGCGGCTTCCTGGTGGCGGCCGGCCAGCAGGATCGAGGCATGCAGGCGGTTGACGCCTTCGTTGGCCGCGGCCTTGCCGTGGCTGGTGAGCAGGTTCCAGACGATGTCGTCGTCCATGCGGAAGCGGCACAGCAGCGTGTTGCTGGCGGCGATCTTCATCATCTGCGCCGGCGTCAGCGCGCCGATCAGGCGGGCGGTGTCCTCGCTGATGCCCAGGCGGTACAGCGCCTGTTCGGTGTCCAGGCGGATCAGGCTTTGGGCCAGCATCAGGTAGGACAGGTTGGCTTCGCGGATTTCGGCAAGGATCTGGTCGGCGGTCATATTCAAGGGTTCCTAGGGGATGGTGAACTGGTTTCGCTCAGGGCGTAAACGCACTGTAGTTTCGGCAATTGGCCCGTCACATCAGGTCAGTTCCGTGGCTTGAGTCCCGGTTCTTCCAAGAGGCTTGTCAGGCAAATTCCTACACGCCGGCCGGGCAGAGCAGCGCCGCGGCCGGCGATCTGGGCCGGGAACGGACCCCTGATCGCGGCTTGCCCCGGGGCTGCGGTGCCCAGAATCCCCGAGGCTTGCCCGCCCACTTCCGGAGCCGCCGATGACACCCCCCCTGGTCAGCTTCTGCATCCCCACCTTCAACCGAAGCCGCTACCTGGCGTCGCTGCTGGAATCGCTGCTGCAGCAGCTGACCAGCTTTCCCTACACCTACGAGATCGTCATCGCCGACAACGCCTCGCCCGATGCCACCGCCGAGGTGGTTCAGGCCTGGGCCAATGGGCTGCCGATCCGCTACCTGCGGCATGACCGGAACATCGGCGGCTATCCGAACTGGCAGTTCGTCATGTCCAGGGGGCTGGGCCGCTACCTGGTGTACCTGTCGGACGACGACGGCATCCTCGGCGATCCGCTGGCCGCGCTGATTGCCAAGATGGAAGCCGACCCGGGGCTGGCGGTGGTCTATGCGCCCTGGCTTCTGTATGACCTGGTCGACGAGCAGCCGCAAGGCCAGTTCTACAGCGTGCCGCACGACCTGCGCGTCGAGCGCGGCCAGCACGCGCGGCTGCTCGACCATGTGCTGCGCCACGGCATCTTCCCCGAGATCGCGGTGCTCCGCCGCGAGGTCTTCCAGGCGGCGATGCCGCGCATCAACGACCATGCTTTCCTGGCCTTCGTGCATTCCACCGACTACCTGCGCCAGGGCGCGGTGTTGATCCAGAAGGAACCGTTCTACGTGGCCATCACGCGCTACTTCGCTGACGAGCAGCGCGAGCAGCTCGGTACCGACGAGGTCGAAGTCGCCTGGGACCGCTACCGCGGCGGGCTCGAGTACATGCTGGTCGCCTGCGGCAGCAGCCTGACGGCCGAAGAGCGCAGCGGCTTCCACCTGCGCGTGCAACGGCTGATCGCCGACCGCATTGCCGTGGCCATCCGGCTGCGCCATCACAAGGGGCGCAGCGCCATCGACAGCTACTACCTCGCGATGCGGCTGCGTGGAATGGGCTACGAGCAGCTGCTGCCAGTGCCGCTGCAGACGCTGGCCTCTCGGGCCATGGTCGAGTTCATGCTGCAGGATCCGGAGATCCACCGAGGCATGGCGCAGATCGTCTGCGTGGGCCATACGCCGCCCGTGGAGCGAGACTTCTTCGAGCGCAGCGCCCGCGTGCCGGTGCGTTACGAGAGCGATCGGGACGACTGCACCGGCCTGACCGATGCGCTGCTGTTCGTGCGCGACGACGCGCCGCGGGCTCGCGACATCGACGGTGCGCTGGCCGCGCAGTACAACGTGCGGGTGCTGCACGAACGCCATCTTGCGGCCAAGTTCGGGCTCTGATTTGATCCAGGCGGGGATGGAACTGGAGCTGCTTGCACCGCAGGAAGTCTGCGGGCTGTCACGTTCAGGATCACGACATCGCAGGGCCGGTCGCGGGGCGCGGACCGGGAGCGTGATTCAGTCGCGGAAGAACTGCGACAGCACCGGGGTGACGATCGGCTTGCAAACAACGCCGCCGGCTTCGGCGCCGAACACCAGACAGTCGCCCGGCGTGTCGCGGTTGACGACGCGGCAGCCCTGCGACAGCACGCTGCCGGCGCGCACCAGGCTGCAGCCGGCGACCAGCGCATCGGGGTAGAGCACCACGCCGTCTTCGATGACCGGCGCCGCGCCGTGGTTCTTGCCCACCGTGCAATGCTGGTAAAGCACCAGCCGGTCGCCGTAGCGCGCCTTGGCCAATACGATGCCCACCGAATGGCCGATGTAGAAGCGCTCGGGCAGCTCGATCTCGTAGAAGCAGTCGATCGCGTTCAGCGCCTTGTTCAGCAGGAACAGCTTGGTCGGCAACTCGGTGTCGCCGCTGCGCCGCCAGACGGTGTTCGACAGGTAGTACAGGAACTGGCAGTACTGCGTGGAATGCAGATAGTCGAACTGCCCAGGTGTCCAGGGCCGCACCGCATCGATGCAGCGCGCAAGCCGCGCCAGCGCTTCGTCCAGGTGCGCGTCGAGCACCGCGTCGTGCTCGCGGCCGTCCGGAAAGTGCTGCTGCAGCTGGCGCAGCAGGTACTGCCGCAGGCCATCGCGACCGATGCGCAGCACCTGCATCAGGGCCCCTGATAGCGCATGTGCACCAGGCCGACGGGGCTTTGCACGTGCTCGGGCATCTCCTGCCAGACGGTGCCTTCGGTCACCCGCTCGGCCACCAGCGGCGTGCGCCGGTGTTCGACGAAGCCGACGCGCCGGTAGAAGCCCACCGCCGGGTTGTCCGAGCGCACCCGCACCGCCAGGTGCGCCAGGCCCAGCTGCTCGCGCGCCCAGCGCAGCAGCGTCTGCAATGCCAGCTTCATCAGCCCCGGCGGCGAGGCGCCACCGCTGACGATGGCATCGGCCTCGCCGTAGCCGCCGCGCCAGTCGATGAAGCCGATACCCAGGTGGCCCAGCCGGGCGCCCTCGGGCGACTCCAGCATGAAGAGCAACTTGTTGCCGTTGGCATGGATGCTGCCGGCAAGCCAGGCCGCCGTGCGCGCGTCGGTGGCAACGAACTCGGTCAGGAAGCGCTGCACATGCCGGTTGCGCCACTCGGTCAGCAGCCGCACGTCCTCGGCATCCAGCGCGCCAGGCACGGTGGCGATCGGGCGCAGCACCGCGCGCAGCGGCTCGCCCACCGGCAGCACCAGCGCAGGGGCGCCGGCGCGCGTCCGATCCTTCAGCGCCCGCAGCAGCGTTTCGCCCGACATCGGCTCAGCCCCCGCGCGCAAAGAAGGTGTGCAGCTTGTCGGCCACCTTGTGAACCGAGGACAGCGGCATCTTCGAATGCAGGGGCAGCGACAGCACCTCGTGGCCGACGCGGTCGGTGACGCTCAGGTCGCCGGCGCGGCAGTCCTTCCACAGCGCGAACCAGTGGCCCGGCTGCCAATGGATGCCGGTGTCCACGCCCTCGGCCTTCATGAACTCACGCAGCGCATCGCGCTGCCCGGCCGGCACGCGCACCGGGTAGATGAAGGGGTTCATGCCTTCGAAATCGCCGGCCGGTATGCGCAGTGCCGAAAGGCCGCGCAGCGCGGCGCTGTAGGCGCGGGCCGCCTCGCGCCGGCTGTCGCGAATGGCGTCGAGCTTGTCCAGCTGTGCCAGGCCGATGGCGGCGTGCATGTTCAGCATGTGGTAGCGAAAACCCACGCGCTCGACATCGAAGGTCCAGGCGCGCTGGTTGCGGTACATCACGCTGGCGGGCTGCTGCATGCCCAGCAGACGCAGCTCGTGCACGCGCTTCAGTTCCTCCTCGCTGCGCACGACGATCGTGCCGCCGTCCAGGCAGGTGACGGTCTTCACCGGGTCGTGGCTGAACACGCAGATGTCGGAGAAGCTGCCTACCGGCCGGCCCTTGTAGTCCGAGCCGAAGGAATGCGCGGCGTCGTGGATGACGCGCAGGCCATGGCGCGCGGCGAAGTCGCCCACCGCGTCGTGATCGCACAGCATCGCGCCGTAGTCCATGACGATGATCGCCTTGGTGCGGGGCGAGACCAGCGCTTCGGCCTTCTTCAGGTCGATGGTCAGGCTGTCGTCCTCGCAATCGCAGAACACGATGTCCGCGCCGACCCAGCCGATGGCCTGGAAATCGGCCGAGCAGTTGAAGGCCGAGACGATGACCTCGTCGCCGGGCCCGACGCCGGCCAGCAGCAGCGCCACGTGCAGACCGGCGGTGCCCGTGCTCAGCGCCGCGACATGCCGGTCTTCGGCGCCGATCAGCGTCTTGACCTGCTGCTCGAAGCGGGCGACATAGCTGCCCATGCCGAGCCAGCCCATCTCCAGCGATTCGCGGCTGGCATCGATCTCTTCCTGCTCGATGAGAGGCTTGAACATCGGAATCATGGCTTGTCCTCGGACAGCTTCGATGCGTCCACTCTAGACAGCCGGCCGGCGCCCGAGGCCCGGAAAAACGCCCCCATCCCGGTGCATTCGCCACGAGCCGACGAGGGGGCAACCGGCTGCGTCAAGGGAGTTTCTTGTTCACTCGGCCGCTCACCCCCTCGCCGGCTTTGCCGGCACCTGCAGCGCGCTTCGGCAGCAGGAGGACCGCCAGCGCACGCAACGGCGCCCAGCGTCGTTGGTGATCTGCCGGCCCTGGCCGACAGCGGGGGTGGCCAACGCAGTGAATGAGGATTTCCCTGAACGCAGCCGGCCACCCCGCTGGCGGAGCGCGTGCGCCTGATGAGCCGGTTTCGACGGGCAGCAACGCACCGACTGTGCGGGCACACCTGCGCGTCCGCAACAGCGACAGCGAAGCCGTGTCAGTCGATGCGCAGGTCGGGAATCGCCGTGGCAAAGCGACCGCCCCAGGCGCGCACCTGCGAGCACTGCTCGACGATCTCGTCGCGCAGGTTCCACGGCAGGATCAGCACGATGTCCGGCCGCTCTTCCCGCAGCACCTGCGGCGCGCGCACCGGAATGCGCGATCCCGGCAGGAAGCGGCCCTGCTTGTGCGGCGAGGCATCCACTACGTAGGGCAGCAGGTCTGGCCGCACGCCGGCGAAGTTGAGCAGCGTGTTGCCCTTGGCCGCCGCGCCATAGCCCGCCACGCGCAGGCCGCGGCGCTTGCAGTCGATCAGGAACAGCAGCAGGTCGTCCTTGATGCGCTCGGCCTGCGCCTGCAGTCCCTGGTGGAAGGCCGGGCGGCCCACGCCGGCCACCTGCTCCTGCGCCAGCAGCCGGGCCACGCGGTCCTGCACTGGCTGCGTGCCGCCGGCATGCTGCGCCCAGACGCGCAACGAGCCCCCGTGCGCGGGCAGTTCCTCCACGTCCCAGAGCTCCGGGCCCTGGCCGTGCAGGATGCGCCGCACCGTGGCCAGCGACAGGTACGAGAAGTGCTCGTGGTATACGGTGTCGAACTGCCGCTGCCGCACCAGCTGCAGCAGATGCGGGAATTCCAGCGTCAGCGTGCCCTGCGGCGCCAGCACTTCGCGCAGGCCGGCGACGAAGTCGTTGATGTCCGGCACATGCGCCAGCACGTTGTTGCCCAGCACCAGGTCGCAGCGCCGGCGCTGCGCGACGAAGCGCCTCGCGAAGTCCAGGCCGAAGAATTCGCCCATGCTCTCGATGCCGCGCGCCCGCGCGGCGCGTGCCGTGCTCTCGGTCGGCTCGACTCCGACGCAGGGGATGTCGCGCTGCTGCAGGTACTGCAGCAGGTAGCCGTCGTTGGAGGCCACCTCCATCACCAGCGAGCGCGGGCCCAGATCCAGCCGCAGAACCACCTGCTCCACGTAGCGGCGGGCATGCGCCAGCCAGGAGGCCGAGTACGAAGAGAAGTACACGTAGTCGTCGCTGAACAGCTCGTCGTGGCGCTGCAGCTCGTCGATCTGCACCAACCCGCAGTCAGGGCAAGCCAGCACCTTCAGCGGGAGGCTGGCCTCGGCGCGCCCCAGCGCCTCGGCATCGAGGAAGGCATTCGACGGCGGCGCGCTGCCCAGGTCGATGAACAGGTGCTCGTGCGGGTGCAGCGGCGTGCGGCAATGCCGGCACTTCATGGCGCGCAGACGGCCGCCGCCGGCTCCAGGAACGGCAGCCTGGCATCGCGCGGCGACATCAGGCGCACTGGCAGCGGCCAGCGGATGCCGAGCAACGGGTCGGCATGGTGCACGCCGTCGTCGAGATCGGCCTGGTGGGCGCTGCTGTGCTGGTACAGCAGCTGCACGTCGTCGCTCAGCGCCTGGAACCCATGCGCCACGCCTGGCGGAATCAGCAGCGCGACGGGCTCGTGCGCGGACAGCTCCAGCGCGAACCAGCGGCCGTAGCTCGGCGAATCACGGCGCAGGTCGGCCGCGACGTCGAAGACACGCCCGCTCAGGCAGCGCACCAGCTTGTATTCCTGTGCCGGCGCGCGCATCAGGTGCAGGCCGCGCAAGGTGCCGCGCTGGCGGGTGGCCGAGAGGTTGGCCTGCACGAAGCACAGCCCGGGCATGATCGCATCGAAGGCCTCGGCGCAGTACAGCCGGGTGAAGCTGCCGCGGGCATCGGCCTGCGGCCTGCTGTGCACCCGCCAGACCCCGGCGATCGTCGTCGGCTCGAACTTCATGCCGCCCAGGCCAGGCCGCGATCGCGCGCGTCGGCCACGTACTGCTGCAGATCTTCCTGGCTGCTCAGGTCGCCGCGCTCATGCTGGCGGCGATACCACCACGCACTGCGCTGCAGCGTGGTGGGCAGGTCCCACACGGCGCGCCAGTGCAGCCGCTGTTCGGCCTTGCTGCAGTCCAGATGCAGTTGCGCCGCCTCGTGCGGGTGCATCCCGCCGTCGAAGGCATAGCGCACCGCGGGCCAGGCCTGGGCGAAGGCCTCGATGACCTGCTGCACGCGCAGGTGCCCGTCGGGCGGCGGACCGAAGTTCCAGGCCTCGGCTGCAGCCTGCGGATCGTCGAGCAGCTGCTGGCCCAGGCACAGGTAGCCGGCCAGCGGCTCCAGCACATGCTGCCACGGGCGCACCGCGCCCGGGTGGCGGATCAGCGTCGGCGCGGCGCCAGTGGCGGCGCGCACCAGGTCCGGGATCAAGCGGTCCTCGCCCCAGTCGCCGCCGCCGATCACGTTGCCGGCGCGGGCCGTGGCCAGCGCCACCGGGCGGCCTCGGCCGTCGTCCTGCGCCAGGAAGGAGGCACGGTAGCTGGCCGACACCAGCTCGGCGCAGGCCTTCGAAGCACTGTACGGGTCTTGGCCGCCGAGCGGGTCGGTCTCGCGGAAGGCCCGGCCGTCGCCGGCGTTGCGGTAGCACTTGTCGGTGGTGGCATTGACCAGCACGCGCACGCTGGGCGTGGCTCGCACTGCCTCCAGCAGGTGCACCAGGCCCATGACATTGGTGTCGAAGGTGATTGCGGGGTCGCGATAGCTGCGCCGCACCAGCGGCTGCGCGGCCAGATGGAACACCAGCTCGGGTTCGAAGCGGCGCAGCGCATTGCGCACCATCCCGGCGTCGCGCAGATCGACCAGCGCCTCGTCCAGCGGCAGCTGCAACAGCCGGCTGTGGTTCAGGCGGCCCTGCGCCGGCAGCGCCAGGCCGCACACACTGGCCCCCAACTGCTGCAGCCACAGCACCAGCCAGGAGCCCTTGAAGCCTGTGTGGCCCGTGACCAGCACGCGCCGGCCGCGATAGACGCCGCCGAAGAGCTCGGCGTTCGGATGCACAGCAGCCTTCATTTCCACACCTTCCAGGGTGCCTTGCCGGTGGACCACAGGTCCTCCAGCTTCATCTTGTCGCGCAGCGTGTCCATCGGTTGCCAGAAGCCGTTGTGCGTGTAGGCCGCGAGTTGGCCATCGCGCGCCAGCTGTTCCATCGGCCGGTGCTCCCAGGCGGTGCCGTCGTCCTCGATCAGGCTCAGCGCCTCCGGCTCGAGCACGAAGAAGCCGCCGTTGACGAAGGCGCCGTCGCCTTGCGGCTTTTCCTCGAAGCGGGTGATGCGGTTGCCCTCCAGGTCGAGCGCGCCGAAGCGCCCGGCCGGCTTGACCGCCGTCAGCGTGGCCAGGCGGCCCTGCGCGCGGTGGAAGTCGACCAGCGCGCCGATGTCCACGTCGGCCAGGCCGTCGCCGTAGGTGAAGCAGAAGCGCTCGCCGTCGACGTATTCGCGCACCCGCCGCAGCCGCCCGCCGGTCTGGGTGTGCTCGCCGGTGTCGACCAGCGTCACGCGCCACGGTTCGCAGTGCCGGTGGCAGACCTCCATGCGGTTCTCCGCCAGGTCGAAGGTCACGTCCGACATGTGCAGGAAGTAGTTGGCGAAGTACTCCTTGATCACATAGCCGCGGTAGCCCAGGCAGATGACGAAATCGTTGATGCCGTGGTGCGCGTAGGTCTTCAGGATGTGCCACAGCACCGGCCGCCCGCCAATCTCGACCATCGGCTTGGGCCGCACGGCGGTTTCCTCCGCCAGGCGCGTGCCCAGGCCGCCAGCGAGGATCACTGCCTTCATCGCGCCTCCTGCGCGGCCAGGTGCTGCGCCGGCTCGCCGCACAGCGCCAGGTGCCACATGCGCTGCAGCAGCGCCTCCAGGTCGCGGGCGAAGGCCCCTCCGTCGAACAGCGGGCTGCAATGCTGCTGCCGCTCCAGATGCACCCTGAGCGATGCGCGGCGCGGCGCGTCGGCGGCCAGCTCCAGCACCTTGCGGCGGTAGTCGTCCACGCTGTGACACACCAGCTCGTCTAGCTGCACCGCGTGCAGCAGGCTGGAGGCGACGCGCTGCGCGAAGGCGCGCCCTTGCAGCGTGACCACCGGCACCCCTGCCCACAGCGCCTCGCCGGCGGTGGTGTGGGCGTTGCAGGGCCAGGCGTCCAGGTAGATGTCGGCACAGGCCAGGCGGCTGATGTGCTGCTGCAGCGGCAGCAGCGGTGCGAACACCAGGCGCTGCGGGTCGACCCCGCGCGCACCGGCCTCGGCGCGCAGCCTGTCATGCACGTTGGTGTTCCATTGCAGCAGCCACAACAGCGCGTCGTCGCGCTCGCGCAGCAGCGTGCACCAGACGTCGAAAACCTCCCGCGAAATCTTGTAGGACTGGTGGAAGGCGCACAGCAGCAGCGCATCGTCGGGCACGCCCCAGTCAGCCCGCCGCGACGGGAGCGCACGCTCGCGCCGCGAGTCGTTGGGCTGGTAGCAGCCAGGCAGCTGCGCGATCTTCTCGGCGAAATGCGCCGCATCGGCCAACGGCGTGACCACCGGGTCGCCGATCAGATAATCGATGAAGGGCGCGCCGGTGGTGCCGGGAAAGCCCAGCCAGGTCACCTGCAGCGGCGCCGGCCGCGCGGCCAGCACCGGCAGCAGCGTGTCGTAGGTTGCGCCCTTCAGGTCGACCAGGATGTCGATGCCCAGCTGGCGAACACGCTGCGCAACCTGCGCATAGCCCAGGCCGCGAAGCTCCTCGAAGTGTTCGACCGCGGCAACCACGCGGCGGCGCAGCGCGCTGCCGTCGTCCGGCCCGGTGGACAGCGCAAACACCTCGAAGACCTGCCGGTCGTGCTGCTCCAGCACCTGCACCAGCAATTGGCTGGTGGCGTGACGGTGGAAGTCGGCCGACAGGTAGCCCAGCCGCAGCCGGCCGCCATGCGCGCGGGCGCGCTGCCGCGGCAGCGGCTGCAACTTGCCGGCGACGTGCAGGGCATAGTGGCGCGCCACCTTCAACTGTTCCTCGGGGTCGTCGACCAGCACCGCATGGCCGAAGGGCGAGGTCTCCATCGCCTGCTGGGCCGGCACGGCGCGCAGCGCGGGGCGCAAGCGTGCAAGCTCGGCCTCGGCCTCGGCCCAGCGGCAGGCCTCGCGCTCCAGGAATGCCAGCAGGCCGCGTGCCGCCAGGTCGCTGCTGCCCACGCCCAGTGTCACTGCGGTACGCACGCATTCGGCCGCCTCGGCCTTCATGCCCAGCTGCTTGAAAGAGGTGCCCAGGTGGAAGTGCAGGAACGGGTCATCGACCTTCAGCGCCAGCGCCTGCAGGAACATCGGCACCGCCTCGGCATGCCGCCCCGCGAGCTGCAGTGCCATCCCCACGGACATCAGGTAGGGATGGTCCGGCGTCACCCCCGCGGGTACCTGGTTCAGGCTGCGCAGTGCCTCGTCGGGCCGGCCCAGCGCCAGCAACGCGTGTGACTCCAGCGTGTAGCCAAGCAGCTGCGCAGGATCGCGCTGGCGCATGTGCCGGGCGCGCTGGGCCGCTTCGGCCGAGCGGCCGCACTTGATCAGCGCATGGGCGGCGGCCAGGCCGTAGGCCGCATCGGCATGCAGCTTGGTGGCCTGCTCGAAGGCGGCGGCGGCGGCGTCCCAGCGCTCGCCCAGCGCATGGCCCTGCCCGGCCTGCCATTGCCTGAAGGCCTGCAGCTGGACGCGCGAGGCCGCCGGCGGACGCTGGGGATGGGGAAAGGCCAGGGACATGGGGGCTGTGCGCTCTAGGGTTTCGGCGACTCCTAGGCTAGGGGCAACACGGCACTGCCGAAGGCAGGAAAAGGAACGCGGCGCCGCGCCAGTTTCACGCAGCGCGCCGGCGGCTCAGGCCACGGCGATCTGCCGGGCGGCGGCCACGGCCCTGAGCTCGGCGGCCTGTTCACGCCAGGCCCGGGCCTGCGGTTCGTTCCCCAGGCTTTCGCAGAGCACCGCCAGGTTGTGGGCAGCCAGGAAGCTGCCGCGGCCCGACACCGTGTCGGGCAGCGCCGGGTTCTCTCCGATGGCCAGTGCCCGGCGCCAGCTCGATTCGATCATCGGCAGCAGGGCCGGCGCGTGCTGCGGCTGGGCCACGGCCCAGTCGAGCAGCAGGTCGCCCAGCGTGAAGAAGAAGTCGGGCGACTCGGTCCAGCACGGCATCTCCGCGTTGGCCAGCTCCATGGCCTGCTCGAAGCGGCACAGCTTCTTCAGCGTGAACAGCTGTCGCAATACCAGGTCGTGCCGCCACGACGCTCGCGCATCGGCAGCACAGAGGGCCTCGCCATAGCAGGGCGCGGCCTTGTCGAAGCGGCCGTGGACTTCATGGTCCTTGCCCAGCTGGTACATCAGGTAGGGGTCGGCCCCGTCGAGCTGCAGCGCGCGCTGCAGCAGCAGCCGGTTGCGCTCGCCCTTGCGCACCATCTGCTCGGGCAGGTAGCCGTCGTGCAGCAACTGCAGCGCCATCCGCTGCCTGCCCAGGGCCGAGACCGGCTGCTCATGCACCGTGCCCCGGTACATCACGCCGCGCGGCAGCAGCCGCGGCAGCCAGCTCGGCGCATGCTGCATGCCGGCGCTGCCGCCGTCGACCAGGCTGGCCACGCGCAACAGGCCGATGCGCGGCGCGGCGTCCTGCCGCCAGTCGCGCAGCGCCGCGGCATCGCCGGCGATCCATTCGTCCGCGTCCATCACCAGGCGCCAGGTGGCATCGGTCAAGGCCAACGCGGCATTGCGCGCCGCGCCGAAGTCGTCGCGCCAGCTCCACGACGCCACCTGTGCTCCGCAGCGCCGGGCGATGGAGGGTGTGTCGTCAACCGAGCCGGTGTCCAGCACCCGGATCTCGTCGACGCTGCCGAATGCGCTGCGCAGGCAGCGCTCGATGCAGCGAGCCTCGTCGCGCGCGATCACCACCAGGGCCAGGGAGCTCATGCGCTCAGGTTGCCCGCCTGGCGGGCCCGCTGGTCCTTCGATTTGCGCGGCCCGGCGGGCCCTGTTCCACCGACCGGGGCGCCCGTGCTTGCAGTGGCCCGCACGCAAAGTGCCAACTTTGACCCCTCAAGTTACCGAAAGACGGCTCCGATAACCTCCCCAACGCACCTGAGGATTTCGGGACGTGGCCCGGTTGGCCGGCCGAGAGTCGAGTGGCATCGCTGCCACGAAAGCGATCGGTTTACCGATGCGGGCAATGCCGAACGGGACGACGCAAGTCGGTCTGCCGGCAACGGGGAATCGCGGCAGCACGCTCTGCCATGACCCCCGGCGATTGCCGGCAATGGGGCCGGGAGTTCTTGTTCACTTAAAGGAGTCCATATCATGCCGATGCAGATCAACAGCAACGTCACTTCACTGAACGCCCAGCGCATGCTGGGAATGTCGCAATCGTCCCTCGCGACCTCGATGCAACGGCTCTCATCGGGCCTGCGCGTCAACTCTTCCGTGGACGATGCCGCCGGCCTGGCCATCGCCGACCGCATGAATGCCCAGATCAAGGGCATCAACGTGGCGATTCGCAATGCCAACGACGGCATCTCGCTGGCGCAGACGGCCGAAGGCGGGCTGGCCACGATCACCGCCGCGCTGCAGCGCATGCGCGAATTGGCGGTGCAGGCACAAAACGGCTCCAACGGGACCGGCGACCGTGCCAACCTGAACACCGAATACACGGAGCTGTCTGCGGAGATCACCCGCATCGCTGCCCAGACCAAGTTCAACGGCGCCGCCATCATCGGTGCAGGCGCCGGGGCACAGTCGTTCCAGATCGGCCCGAACGGCGGCGACACGCTGACCGTCACCACCACCACGGTGACCACCGTCGGCGGCGACCTGACGACCGCCGGCAACGCCTCGACGGCGTTGGGCGCGATCGACACCGCGCTGGACACCATCAACACCAGCCGCGCCACCTACGGTGCCGTGATGAGCCGCTTTTCGATGACGATCCAGAACCTGCAGATCAGCAACGAGAACCAGCAGGCCGCGCGCGGACGCATCATGGATGCCGACTTCGCTGCGGAGACGGCCAACCTGTCGCGGGCGCAGATCCTGCAGCAGGCGGGCAGCGCGATGGTGGCGCAGGCCAACCAGCTGCCCAACCAGGTGCTGGCGCTGCTGCGCTGACGCACGCGCCCGGGCCCTGCAGGCCCACGCTCGAGCCGCCCTTCGGGGCGGCTTTTTTTTTGCTGCCGCCCGCTGCCGGCCGACCCGATCGCCTCGGAAATCATTCGGTAATGGCGGGCCAACAACCGTCTTTTCGGCCCACCCGCGGATCGAGGCCTGTCCAAAATGCGTTTCAGCAGGCCGCACTTTGCAAGGCCTGAACCGGCCGGCATGATCGCCGTCCGGCTCTTGGTCTCACAAGGAGTGTTTCCTCATGCCGCAAACGATCAACACCAACGTCGCTTCGCTGAATGCGCAGCGCAACCTGACGACGTCGCAGGGTTCGCTGGCCACGTCCATGGAGCGGCTGTCCTCGGGCTTGCGCGTCAATTCCTCCAAGGACGATGCCGCCGGTCTGGCCATCGCCGACCGCATGAACACGCAGATCCGCGGCATGAACGTCGCCATCCGCAATGCCAACGACGGCATCTCGCTGGCGCAGACGGCCGAAGGCGCGCTGGCCACGATCACCGACACGCTGCAGCGCATGCGCGAGCTGGCGGTGCAGGCACAGAACGGCTCCAACGGCACCGGCGACCGCGCCAACCTGGACACCGAGTTCCAGCAGCTGGTCCAGGAAGTCACCCGCATCGCCACGCAGACCAAGTTCAACGGTGCTGCCATCGTCGGCCCCAGCGCCGGCGCCCAGGTGTTCCAGGTCGGCCCCAACGGCGGCGACACGCTGACCGTGACCACCACAGAGGTGACGACCATTGGCGGCGGCATCACCACCGCGTCGCTGGCCTCCACCGCCCTGGCCGACATCGACGCCAAGCTCGATGTCATCACCACCAGCCGCGCCAGCTACGGCGCCGTAATGAGCCGCCTCTCGATGGCCATCCAGAACCTGCAGATCTCCAGCGAGAACCAGTCGGCCGCACGCGGCCGCATCATGGATGCCGACTTTGCGGCGGAAACCGCGAACATGTCGCGCGCCCAGATCCTGCAGCAGGCCGGCACGGCCATGGTGGCCCAGGCCAACCAGCTGCCGCAACAGGTGCTGCAACTGCTGCGCAACTGAACGCGCCGCCCGGCCCTCGACAGGCCCGCCCCGGTCGCACGCCCGGGCGGGCTGCTTCGCTGCACGGGCCTAAAGTTCCGGCGCAGACTGCCGAAAGCCCGACTGCGACCTAGGAAAAACCATGGCCACGATCTCTTCCATCGGCATCGGCAGCGGGCTGGACATCGAAAACGTGATCAAGCAGCTGGTCGCGGCTGAACGTGCGCCCGTGACCAAGTTGCAGACGGAAGCCTCTTCGCTGCAGACCAAGCTGTCGACCTACGGCAAACTGCAGTCGAGCATGTCGGCGATGCGCGACGCCGCCTCGGTGCTGAGCCGAGCCAGCACCTGGAACGCGACCGTCGGCTCGAGCAGCGATGCCGGCACGGTGGCCGTGACCACCAGCGCCAGCACCCTGCCCGGCAGCTATTCGATCGAAGTGCAGCGCCTGGCCTCGGTGCAGTCCAATGCCACCGGGGTCTATGCCTCGGCCGACTCGCTGGTGGGCGAGGGAACCCTGCGCATCGAACTGGGCACCTGGGGCCCGCCGGGGGGTGGGGCCCAGAGCAGCTTCACGCCGAAGGCCGGCGCCGCGGCAGTGGACATCACGGTCGGCCCGCCGGCAGAGTCGCTGGAGCAGCTGCGCGACAAGATCAACGCCTCGAACTCCGGCGTCGTGGCCTCGGTGCTGACCGACGCCAGCGGTGCGCGGCTGGTGCTGCGCTCCGCCGCCACCGGAGAGGCCAACGGCTTTCGCATCGGCGTCACCGACAGCGACGGCGGCAACGTCGACGGCGTTGGCCTGTCGGCGCTGGCCTTCGACCCTTCGGCCGGCATCCTGACGATGGCGCAGGCCCTGGCAGCCGCCAATTCCGCGGCCAGCCTGAACGGACTGGCGATCTCTTCGGACAGCAACACGCTGTCGAACGTGCTCGACGGCATGACGCTGACGCTCGGCAAACCGAGCGCGGGGCCGGTG
The DNA here is from genome assembly GCA_040381175.1 of Burkholderiaceae bacterium. Taxonomy (GTDB): domain Bacteria; phylum Pseudomonadota; class Gammaproteobacteria; order Burkholderiales; family Burkholderiaceae_C; genus Rubrivivax. Next base: position 9,786 of record JBEIHU010000008.1, on the reverse strand, counting down.
CTGGTGGAAGCGAGGTCCGACAGCACATCGATCCGCAAGGCGCTGGACAGCTTCGTCACCGCCTACAACGAGCTGAACAAGCTGGTCGCCGAGCAGACCAAGTACGACGCGGCCAGCAAGATCGCCGGCACGCTGCAAGGCGACAGCACTGCCGTGTCGATCCCCTCGCAGATGCGCAGCCTGCTGGCCGGCAGCAGCGGCGCATCGGCGATGTTCACGCGCCTGGCCGAGGTCGGTTTCGATGTGCAGACCGACGGCTCGATCAAGCTCGAAGAGACCAAGCTCGCCAACGGCATGGCCAACCTGGGCGAGATGACGAAGCTGTTCTCCAACAGCGACGTGACGACGCCGGCCAACAACGGCATCGCCACGCAGCTGCGGGTCATGGCCGACCGGGTGCTGGGCGTCGAAGGCAGCATCAACACCCGCAGCGAAGGCTTGCGCAAGCGCATCGACCTGAACAAGGGCCGCCAGGAGCTGCTCGAGGACCGCATCGCGATGATGGAAAAGCGCCTGCGCGCCCAGTACACCGCGCTCGACCGGCAGATGGCCTCGCTGAACGGGCTGTCGAACTACGTGACGCAGCAGCTCAGCGCGCTGAACAAGAGCAACCGCTAGCAGCGTCGGCCGCCGCCGCGGCGGCAACAGACACGACTCTTCCCACGGGCCCGGTGCGGCACGGTGCGTGCAGCGCATGCGAGCGGCCACGCAGGGGCCGCGAACGACTGGCCAAGACAGGCCGCAAACCCGCGCCAATCCGGGGTCGGGAGGCATGCCCGATTTGCTCAAGTCACCGAAGGGCAGGCCGATATTCCAGGCAGCCTGCCAACCGACACGACACCGATGTTCGCCACTGCCTCTGCCCACGCCCTCCATGCCGGCGCCAGCGCCTACCGCCAGGTGGGGGTGGTCACCGGCGTGGCCGCCGCATCGCCACACCAGCTGGTGCAGATGCTGTTCGACGGCTTCGACGAGGCGCTGGTTCAGGCCCTGGGCGCACTGCGCGACGGCGCGATCGAAACCAAATGCAAGGCCATTGCTCGAGCTGCCCGCATCGTCGACGAAGGCTTGCGCGCCAACCTTGACCTGAAAGGCGGCGGCACGCTGGCCGCCGACCTGCGGGAGCTCTATGCCTACGTCAGCCTGAGCCTGGTCAAGGCCAACCTGAACAACGATGCGGCCCGCCTCGAAGAGTGCCGGCGGCTGATGCAGCCGCTGCGCGAGGCCTGGGCCTCGATCACCCCGGATGCCAGCCAAGCCGCCTGAGCCCATGAGCTCACTCCCGGACCAAGACCCCACGATGAGCACTTCCGTATTGAGTTACTACGAGGCGATCGAGAAAGCCAGCGCCGACATGCTGCAGGCCGCCCGCGCCGGCGACTGGGACCAGGTGGTCAAGCTCGAAGGCGCCTGCGTGCTGCTGATCAGCCGCCTCAAGGCGGCCGCGCGCGAGCAGCCGCTGGCGCAGGAGGAGGCGCACGTCAAGTCGCGCATCATGCAGCGCATCCTGGTCAACGATGCCGAGGTGCGGCACCTGGCGGAGCCCTGGTTGCCGGACCTGCATCGGCTGATGCAGGGAAAGACCCACACGCTGCACTGAGCCGCCGCCCGGCACCGCCGCTGCGCACCATGTTCCAGGACACCCGACCGGCCGAACTCGGCCCCAATGGCAGCTCCGACGCCTGGGCCAACTTCCAGGTTACCGACAGCGCCGAGCTGCTGCGGCTGCTCAAGCTGCTGCGCGACGGCAGCGTGCCGGTGACGCTCAGCGCGCCGGAAGGCCTGACGGCGAGCACCCAGCTGTGGTCCTTGGACGCCGAGCAGCGGCTGATCAGCTTCAGCGCCGATGCCGACAGCGTGCACATGCAGAGACTGGCGCAGTCCGACGAGGCCGTTGCCGTGGCCTACCTGGACAGCGTGAAGCTGCAGTTCGAACTGAGCGAGATGCTGCTGGTGCACGGCAGCCAGGGATGCGCGCTGCGCGCGCGGCTGCCTGCCGTGCTCTACCGCTTCCAGCGCCGTGCCAGCTTCCGCGTGCGCACTTTCGACCGCCGTACACCGCAGGCGCAGCTGCGCCACCCGTCGATGCCCGACATGCGCCTGGCGCTGCGCATCGTCGACATCAGCGTCGGCGGTTGCGCCATGGTGCTGCCCGACGACGTGCCCGCGTTGCAACCGGGCAGCCGCCTGGCCCGGGTGCGAATCCAGCTCGACGGTGACACCAGCTTCGACACCACGCTGCTGCTGCAGCATGTCAGCGCAATGCACGACGTCGGCCGCGGTGTGCGCCTGGGCTGTGCGTTCACCGAGCTGGAAGGTCAGACCCAGCGCACGCTGCAGCGCTACATCGACCAGACGCAACAGCGGCGCCGGCTGCTGTCGGTGCGCTGACGGCCATGCCGCGCCCGGCCGCCCGCCACGCACCGGGCTTCACGCTGGTGGAGCTGTGCGTGGTGCTGGCCTTGGCCGGCGTACTGGCCTCGATTGCCTGGCCGGCCTTCCAGTCGCAGCTGCAGCGCGGGCGGCGCGCCGATGCGGTGGCGGCGTTGCTGCGCTTGCAGCTGGCGCAGGAGAACTACCGCTCGCAGCATGGGCTGTATGCCTCGCAGCTGGCCGTGCTGGCCGGCGCAACCGCGCGGCGCAGCAGCGAGGGGCTGTACGACATCGAGCTGCTCGCTGCCGGCGGCGACCGCTACGAGGCCCGCGCCACCGCCCGCGCGGGCAGCGTGATGGCCGGCGATACCGGTTGCACGGTGCTGAGCCTGCAGGTGCGCGACGGCCTGGCCGATTTTGCGCCCTCGCCACGCTGCTGGAACCGTTGATGCACCGCCAGAGCCGGGGCCTGACGCTGCTGGAGACGATGGTCGCGCTGGCCATCGTCGCGGTGCTCATGACGCTGGCGCTGCCGTCCTTCGGCAACATGATGTCGCGGCACAGGCTGAAGGCCACCGCCGAGCAGATGTCGAGCGACCTGGCCGAACTGCGCTTTCTGGCCGCGCAGCGTGGGCACGCCATGCACGTCAGCCTGAGCACCGGACCGCAATGGTGCTATGCGCTGGCCGTGGCGGGCGGCTGCGACTGCCGCGTGCCTCAGGGTTGCCAGCTGAAGACGGTGCGCGCCGGGGACCACCCGGGCGTGACGCTGCTCGAGGGCCAGGACCTGCGCATCGATCCGCAGCCGGGACACGGGGGCGGAGGGGCGCTTTTGCAGGGCAGCGACGGCGCGCGCCTGCGTGTCGCACTCAGTCCGCTGGGCCGCCCGAAGGTCTGCGCACCCGCCGCAGCGGTGTCCGGCTTCGCCGCCTGCTGAGCACCTTGCCGCCTCAAGCTGGCGACGGCTTTCGGCACATGGCGGCCTGCCACCACCCGGACAAGCACGCAGATCCCTTTCAGACCTGCATGTTCATGATCTCGCTGTAGGCCTGCACCAGCCGGTTTCGCACTTGCAGCGTGGCCTGGAAGCCGATTTGCGATTTCTGCATCGCCACCATCGTCTGCTCCAGGCTGACGCTGGGGTTGTCGAGCTGCAGCTCACGCTGCAATTCCTGCGCTTGCAGCTGCGTCTTGCTCACCGCCTTCAGCGCGTCGGCCATCGCCGACTGGAAGCTCGGGCCGGCAGCGGCTTCGCCCGCGCGCGCCAGCGGCGTGCCGTCGGGTCGCAGGCCGGCACGGGCCACGGCCTGGGCAAAGTCGAAGGGCTTGAGTTTCAGGTCCATGCGCGGGCAATCCGTGGAACGAAGTCTATGCAGGCGCCCCCGGCACGATGGCATGTAACTGATGGCGCTTTACTCGGCTTCTTGTGACATAGCTCGCCGCAGGGCTGCCGAACAATCGCCGTCAGAGCCTGCCTTCATCGCGCACCGCACAGCGGGCCAGCCATCACCCGGACCCCTACATGGATAACGCTGTCGCGCCGCATTCCCCCCAGACCCTGGTCCCCATGAATCCCGCTGCCAACGGCTTTGGCGCACGCCTGGCGGCCCTGCCCATCCGCTCGCTGCTGGGCCTGGGCATCGGCGTGGCGCTGCTGCTGGCCGTGGCCGTGACGCTGACGCTGCGCCAGGCCGAAGGCGAGTACCGCGTGCTCTTCGCCGGCCTGTCCGACAAAGATGGCGGCGCGGTGCTGGCGCAGCTGTCGCAAATGAACATCCCGTACAGGCATGCCGACGGCGGCCAGGCCATCCTGGTGCCGGCATCACAGGTGCACGACGTTCGGCTGCGGCTGGCTTCGGCCGGTCTGCCCAAGGGCGCCGGAGTGGGCTTCGACGTGATGGACAAGGCGCCGTTCGGCACCACGGCTTTCCAGGAGCGGCTGAACTTTCAGCGCGGCCTGCAGGGCGAGCTGGAGCGTTCGATCAGCTCGCTGTCGGCGGTGCAGGCGGCACGCGTGCACCTGGCTCTGCCCAACCAGAGCGGCTTCTACCGCGAGCAGCAAAAGCCCAGCGCCTCGGTGCTGCTGACGCTGCACCCGGGGCGCACGCTGGAGCGGGCGCAGGTGGCCGGCATCGTGCACCTGGTGTCGAGCAGCGTACCCGAGCTCAACCCCAAGGCGGTGAGCGTGCTGGACGGCAGCGGCGCGCTGCTGTCCGTTGCCGACGACAGCGGCAAGGGCCTCGACGCACAGCAGCTGCAGTATGTGCAGCAGGTCGAAGCCGGCTACCTGAAGCGCGTGGTCGATATCCTGGAGCCGATGCTTGGCCGCGACAACCTGCGCGCCAACGTCACCGCCGACATCGACTTCACGCAGACCGAATCCACGAGCGAGGAGTTCAAGCCCAACCAGGGTGATGCTCCTGCCACGGTGAAGCTGGTGCAGCGCAACGAATCGGGCTCGCCAGGCGCGCCGGTGCCCAGCGGCGTGCCGGGTGCGGCCACCAACCAGCCGCCGGCCCCGGCCGCCGCACCGGTGGCCGGGTCTGCCCAGGCCTTGCAGGCTGCGCAGGCTGGCTACGGTGGCGGCAGCATGCGCCGCGACGCCGTCACCCAGTACGAGGTGGACAAGACGGTGCGCGTGACGCGCAATGCCACCGGCACGCTTCGCAGGCTGAATGCCGCGGTAGTGGTCAACCACCGCAGCATCACGGACGCCAAGGGCAAGACCACCAACACGCCGCTGTCGGCCGAGGAGCTGGAGAAGATCACCGCCCTGGTGCAAGAGAGCGTGGGCTTCAACAAGGAGCGAGGCGACTCGGTGCGCGTCATCAACGCGCCCTTCCGCGTCGAGCCGCCTCCCAAGGTGGAGGAGATTCCGCTTCACCAGCAGCCCTGGGTGCTGGACCTGCTGCGCGCCGCTGCTGCGCCGCTGGCGCTGGCGCTGGTGGCGCTGGTGGTGGTGTTCAAGCTGATCCGCCCGGCGCTCATTGCCGCCATGCCGGCCGAACCGGCGCCGGTGGGCAGCCAGCTGGACGTGCTGGCCGACAACGAGGTCGTCGCCGAACCGGCCAGTGAAGAGAGCCCGCTGGCGCTGGCCGCACCGCCGGCGAACCAGAAGCTTCTGAATGCGCGCGCCTTCGCGAAGCAGAATCCGGCCGCAGTGGCGCGGATCGTCAAGGAATGGGTCGGCAACGGCCCCGCCGCCAAAGCATCCTGACGCAGCGGACCGGGCGGAATCGACATGAGCGACCAAGGCGTCGAAAACGCGGCCATCCTGCTGATGTCGCTGGGCGAGGAACACGCCGGCGAGGTCTTCAAGCACCTGACTCCCAAGGAAGTGCAGCGCGTGGGCGAGACCATCGCGCGCATGAAGACCATCAGCCACGATCGGCTCGGCCAGGTGCTGGACAAGTTCCGCGCCATCACCGGCGACCAGAGCATGCTGGTCGAGGACACCGACGAGTACGTGAAATCGGTGCTCAAGCGCGCCCTTGGCGAGGACAAGGCCAACCTGCTGCTTGACCGCATCCTGCAAGGCGCCGATGTCAGCGGCATCGAGAGCCTGAAGTTCATGGAGCCTTCGGCGGTGGCCGAGTTGATGCGCCATGAGCATCCGCAGATCGTCGCGGCCATCCTGGTCCACCTGGATGCCGACCATGCGGCCGAGGTGCTCAAGGCCTTCAACGAGCGCCAGCGCAACGAGGTGCTGGTGCGCGTGGCCACGCTCGACGGCATCCAGCCCTCTGCCATGCGCGACCTGAACGAGGTGCTGAACCAGGTGCTGGCGGGCAGCGACCGGGCCAAGAAATCCAACCTCGGCGGCGTCAAGCCTGCGGCCGAGATCATCAACATGCTCGGCGGCACGCTCGAGACCTCGGTGCTGGACTTCATCCGCGGCGCCGACAGCGACCTGGCGCAGAAGATCCTCGACAACATGTTCACTTTCGACGACCTGGAGCGACTGGACGACAAGGGCCTGCAGGCGATGTTGAAGGAGGTGCAGTCCGAATCGCTGGTGATCGCGCTGAAGAGTGCGACGCCGGAACTGCGCGAGAAGATCTTCCGCAACATGTCCACACGCGCCGCCGAAGCCCTGCGCGAGGATCTGGAATCGCGCGGACCGGTGCGCCTGTCCGAGGTCGAGGCCGAGCAGAAGGAATTGCTCAAGATCGTGCGCCGGCTGTCCGACGAGGGCGTGATCGTGATGGGAGGCAGCAATGACGACCAATTCGTCTAAGGGCTTGCGTAACGTGCCGCCGCCACAGGGCAGCGCCCCGGCGCGCAACGCCACGCCCTATTCGCGCTTCATTCCGCGCGAGGAGCTGGGGAAGTTCGCGGCCTGGAGCCCGGACACGCTGAACGCCGAGCTCGACACCCCGGCCGCTGCCGCGGCTTCGCCCGCGGCGGCGCCAACGGCCGCGGAACTGGCGGAGCACACCCGGGTCGCAGCGGCCCGCCAGGCCGGCTACCAGGATGGCTACCGCGACGGGCTGGTGGCGCTGGACAGCTTCAAGCAGTCCTTCGCCAGCCAGATGGCCTCGCAGCTCGGCCCGTTGCTGCATGGCTTCAATGCGCAGCTCGAGGCGCTGGAGCCGCAGATGGCGCAGGCCGTGGCGCAGGCGGCGGTGAGGCTGGCACGCCGCGTGGTGCGCGCCGAAATCCACGCCCACCCCGAGCAGGTGGCCGAGGCCGCCGCTCAGGCGGTGAATGCGGTGCTGCAAAGCGCGCGGCACATCCGCGTGCTGGTGCACCCCGACGACCATGCGCTGGTGGCGGCTGGCGCCGCCGAGGCGCTGCAGGCCCGCGGCGCGCGGCTGCTCGCGCAGCCCGGCATCGAACGCGGCGGCTGCCTGGTGGAATCGGACCTGGGCCAGATCGAGGCGCGCATCGAAGCGCGCTGGCGCCAGGCGGCCGCCATGCTGGGCAGCGACCTGCCCTGGCACGACAAGGCCTCCGAGGACAGGCCTTGACGCCGGTGCAGCCCATGTCGGCCGACACGCGCGCGGCGCTGTGGTCGCGCTACCTGGCCGACCTGCAGGACTATGCGTCGCTGGCCCAGCCGCTCGAGGCCAGCGGCACGCTGGTGCGCGTCACCGGCCTGGTGCTCGAAGCCGCCGGCGTGCGCGTGCCGGTGGGTTCGTTGTGCGAGGTGCGCGGTGCCTCGTCGGTGCACGCCCAGTCCGGCGTGCTGGCCGAAGTGGTGGGATTCAACGGCGACCGCGCCTTCCTCATGCCCAACGGCGAATTGCAGGGCCTGACCAGCGGCGCGCTGGTGCGGCCTCTACCGGCTCCGCATGCAGCGCCGTCCTTCGGCCTGGACAACCACCCGTGGCGGCGCAGTGAAGACCGAGGCCTGCACCTGCCCGTCGGCCCGGGCCTTCTCGGCCGCGTCGTCGATGCCCACGGCAAGCCGCTGGACCGCAAGGGCCCGCTGCACGACGTGCACACCGAGCCGATGGTGCGCCGGCCGATCAATGCGATGGACCGCGACCCGGTGCGCACTCCGCTGGACACCGGCGTGCGCGCCATCAACGCACTGCTCACCGTCGGCCGCGGGCAGCGCCTGGGGCTGTTCGCCGGCACCGGCGTGGGCAAGAGCGTGCTGCTGGGCATGATGGCGCGCTACACCGCGGCCGACGTCATCGTCGTCGGGCTGATCGGCGAGCGCGGCCGCGAAGTCAAGGAATTCATCGAGGACATCCTCGAGGACGAGGGTCGCGCGCGCAGCGTGGTCGTGGCAGCGCCGGCCGACGCCGCGCCGCTGGTGCGCATGCAAGGCGCCAACTACGCCACCGCGATTGCCGAGCATTTCCGCGACCAGGGCCTGCAAGTGCTGCTGCTGATGGACAGCCTGACGCGCTACGCGATGGCGCAGCGCGAGATCGCGCTGGCCATCGGCGAGCCGCCCGCCACCAAGGGCTACCCGCCCAGCTGCTTCGCGAAGCTGCCGCAGCTGGTGGAACGCAGCGGCAACGGCCTGCACGGCCAAGGCTCGATCACCGCCTTCTACACCGTGCTGAGCGAGGGCGACGACCCGCAGGACCCGATCGCCGACGCGGCGCGAGGCATCCTCGATGGCCATGTGGTGTTGTCGCGCGAGCTGGCCGAGTCCGGGCACTTCCCGGCCATCGACATCGAGCGCTCGATCTCGCGGGTGATGGGCAGCGTGGCCAGCCGCGAGCAGGTGGCCGCGGCGCGGCGCGCGCGCCAGCTGCTGTCGCGCTACAACAAGGCGCGCGACCTGATCCAGCTGGGCGCCTACGTGCCCGGCCACGATGCCGAGCTCGACCAGGCGGTGCGCCTGCACCCGCAGCTGAGCGCGCTGCTGCAGCAGGACATGCACGAGCCGGCGGCGCTGGACGACAGCTTCAGCCGGCTGTGCGCGCTGATCGACTCATGAGCCGAGCGCAGGTGCGATGACGACGCAGCGCATGCAGTCCCTGCAGGTGCTGCTGCAGCGAGAGCAGCATCAGTGCGACCTGGCGCAGTCCGCGCTGCAGCGGGCCGGCGAAGCGGCGCGCCGCGCCGGCGAACAGTGCGAGCAGCTGCTTGCGTACCGAAGCGAGTACGAAGCTCGCTGGACCGTTCAGTTCAGCCGGGTCGTCACGATGGACATCCTGCAGTGCTACCGCAGCTTCATGCAGCGGCTGGACCAGGCCGTGGCCATGCAGACCCGCCAGGCCGAACTGTCGCAGCTGCAGCTGGCCCAGGCGCGGCACCAGCTGCTGGATGCCGAGCGTCGCCTCGCCTCGGTGCGCAAGCTGCTCGAGCGGCGCGCGGCCGAGCAGGCGCACGCCGGGCGCCAACGCGAGCAAAAGCTGAGCGACGAGCAAGCCCAGCGCATGCATTGGCACGCCACCCAGGGCGATCGGCCGCTGCCGCAATGACCGACACCGAACCCGACTCCCCGCCATGCTGAACAACCCCGCTGCGCTTGGTTCAGGCCTGCCTGCCCAGCTGAACCCGCCCGTTGCACCGGATCCGGCACCGCAGAGCGCGGACGAGGGGCGGGCCTTCGCCCAGGCGTTGGACCGTGCAGCCGCACGGCAGCGCGACGCCGCGGCCGAGGCGGCCGAGCCACGGGTCACGGCCACGACCGAGGATGACGCCTTGCCAGCCGACGGCGAGCCACCGTTCACCGCGACCGCTGCGGGCATCGGGCGGCGCGCCGACACCGACCTCGAGCCGGCCCGGGCCGACGCCGCCCACGCGGCGGCGCCGGAACTGGCAGCCTGGGTGTCCAGCCTGCCGCTGCCGCCGCGGCTGGCCACGTCAAGCCACGGCCGCAGCATGCCGACGGCCATCGATGCCCGGTCCGGCAAGGACCCCAACGCATTGCTTGGCAGCGATGCGGCTGCGCGGGTCCTGGGCGCGCCGCGGTAGGCTCCAGCCGGCCCGCTCGGCGGCTCCGAT
>JBEIHU010000007.1:0-40047 GCA_040381175.1 Burkholderiaceae bacterium | reverse complement strand
GTGCGGCCTCGGCCGCCGCCGCCGCGGTCACGGAAGCCAAGGGCGCGGCCACCAAGGCCGTCGACGCCGCCGCTTCCGCCGTCAAGAACTGATCTTCGGCCGGCTTGGTGCCGGCGCAAAAAAGAAGCCGCCCCCAGGGCGGCTTCTTTGCTTGAGGCGCGCGCCGCTACTTCAACTCGTCGGCCAGCACCGAGACGATGCGCTTGCTGTTCTCTCCGGCATCGGGCGCGCCCTGCGAGTTGAGCACCGACACCAGGGTCTTCGAGCCCTCGCTCTTCAGCGATACCTGGTACCTGACGGCGGGCGCGCTGGTATCGCCGCCGCTGAGATTGAGCAGCTTGGCGAAAAAGCCTCTGGAGGCCTCCTGGCCGGCCGTGGTCGGGTCGACATAGCGCACGAAGTAGAGGCCCGCGGCGCGATCGCGGTCTTCCACCGTGAAGCCGGAACGGTCGAGCGCGATGCCCACCCGGCGCCAAGCGCGGTCGAGGCCATCGTCGACCTCGAGCGTGGCCCCCGGCTTGCCGCTCAGCACCCGCGCGCGTTCATTCTGCGGGGTGGCCGACAACGGGTTTTCCACCGCACTTCGCGCCAGGGTCTCGCTGGCGCCCAGCCTGACCAGCAGCCGCGCCAGCATCTCGGATTCCATCTGTTCGTCGGCCGGGCGCGATTGCCACCTGGTGGCGTCATTCAGCGGCGAGGTATAGACCTCGATCATGCCGCGGTGGGTGATGAAGATTTCGCTACCGGTATCGGTGCGCTCGACACGGGTGCGGTACTGGTCCATCTCGCCCGTGGAGTAGGCCGAATCGAGCACCGAGCCAATGGTTCTGCGGATGATGTCCTGCGGCAGCTTAGCGCGGTTCTCGGCCCAGTTGGTCTCCATCACGCCAGCAGAGGCATCGTTCTTCTCCAGCGTGAAGCCAAGGTCTTGCCAGAAACCGATGATCTGCGGCCAGACCTGTTCGGGCGGCTTGGGCACGCTCAGCCAACGACGGTGCTCGTCCCTCTCGACCTTGAACTCGCCCAGCTGTCCCGGCGCAACGCTGGAGGGCGCGGCCGTGCGGATGCTGGTCGGCGCGCCGGCCGGCATGGCGCTGGCGCTGATCACCCCGCGCTGCTGTGTCTGAGGCTGGTACCGCCCGTCGCGTGAGAGCTGGGCCAGGTCGGGCGGGACCTCCAGCGGGTTGATCTTGGTCGCTGCAGTACGGTAATCGACGCGCTCGCCGGAGAACAGGCTGTTGCTCGAGCAGCCGCTCAACGCGGTGGCCAGCACCAGCGCGCCCAGGATCGATGGCTTGCCACCAGAAAGAAGGTTCACTCGGAATCTCCGGCACGCCAATCCTGGCGCGCGATACAGATTTCTTTTAGGGTGCAGCCAGCCTGGCAAGTTCCCGCGGCCACTGTGTCAGCGCAAGCCGCTGTCGCGCAGCGCCTGGCCCACCGTGGCCTGCCCTGCCGCGCTCAGCGGCGTGATCGGCAGGCGCACCGCGGCGCCGCACAGCCCAAGCTGCTGCATCGCCCACTTGGTCGGTGCCGGGCTTGGCTCGCAGAAAAGGTCGCGGTGCAGCGGCAGCAGCCGCAGGTGGATCTCTGCGGCACGGCGCGCCTGGCCTTCGATGGCGGCCATGCACAGCTCGTGCATCAGGCGCGGTGCGACGTTGGCGGTGACGCTGACGTTGCCGCGCCCACCCAGCAGCATCAGCGCCACAGCGGTGCCGTCGTCGCCGGAATACAGGCTGAAGCTCTTCGGCAGCCGCTTGACCAGCCAGGCGGCGCGGGCGACATCGCCACTGGCGTCCTTCAGGCCGATGATGCCGTCCACCTGCGCCAAGCGTACGACGGTGTCGTTGTTCATGTCGGCCACGGTGCGGCCGGGCACGTTGTACAGCACCATCGGCAAGTCCACCGCCTCGGCCACGGCTCGGAAGTGCTGGTAGATGCCCTCCTGCGAGGGCCGGTTGTAGTAGGGCACCACCGACAGGTGGCAATCGGCGCCCACCGATTTGGCAAAGCGCGTCAGCTCGATGGCCTCGCTGGTGGCGTTGGCGCCGGTGCCGGCCATGATCGGCACGCGGCCCGCAGCCTGCTCGACCGCCACGCGGATGATCTCGCAGTTCTCCTCCATCGACACGGTCGGCGATTCGCCGGTGGTGCCGACGACGACGATGCAGTCGGTGCCTTCGGCGATGTGCCACTCGATCAGCCGGCGCAGCGCCGGGTAGTCGACGCTGCCGTCTTCATGCATCGGGGTCACCAGGGCGACGATGCTGCCAACGATTGGTTTCATGCGCTTTCCTCGGAATTGACCGATTTTACGCGCCCGGCGCCGGCCCTTCGCCCAGCGGGTAGCGCCGGTCCGCGGCCCCGCCCGCGACCGCGGCGACGCGCTGCACGTAGCGCGGCGGCAGCTCGAGGAAGCCGTCTTCGTAGGCCACGACGCGCAGCGTGCTGGCCACCTGCAGCAGTTCGCCGTGGCGCAGCAGGAAATCGGCGCGCGAGGGTTTGCCGACGCATTGGTTGCCGTCGGCGAAGGTCTCGTAGATCAGCACGCCGTCGTCCTGCAGCGACGCCAGCAGCGCCGGCCAAAGCGGCCGCCACAGATAGTTGGTGACGACCAGCGCATCGAAGCGCTGCTGCGGCAGCGGCCAAGGCCCGCCTTCGAGGTCGGCCACGATCACCTGGGCGATGGCGCGCAGCGGCTCGAGCGCTGCCGCATCGAGATCCACGCCGGTGACGGCGAAGCCCCGTGCCGCCAGCCAGCGCACATGGCGCCCGCTGCCGCAGGCCAGGTCGAGCACGCGGCCGCCGCGGCGGATCAGCGGCGCCCAGCGCCGCACCCAGGGCGAGGGTTCAGAAACAGGCCCAGACACGGTTCGCGAGGTCCGCCGCCAGGTGCGGACTCAGGTAGCTCAGGAACACCGCGGCCAGCGCCAGCGCCACCATCAGGCCCAGGCCGATGCGCAGGCCGCGGCGCATCATGCGGCCAGCGGCGCGGGCCGCTGGATCGGGGTTTCGCGCACCGGCCAGTTGACCGCGGCGGCGAACAGGCCCAGGGCTACCGCGATCCACCAGACGATGTCGTAGTTGCCGGTGGATTCGTAGAGCCTGCCTCCGAGCCAGGCGCCGAGGAAGGAGCCCAGCTGGTGGTTCAGGAAGACGATGCCTCCGAGCATCGACATGTACTGCACGCCGAAGATCTGCGCCACCACCGCGTTGGTCGGCGGTACCGTCGATAGCCACAGCAGGCCCATCGCGGCTGCGAACAGGTACACGCTCCAGGGCGTCAGCGGGGCGGCAAGGAAGAGCACGATCACCACCGAGCGCATCAGGTAGATGGCCGACAGCATGCGCGGCTTGGACACGCGCTGGCCCAGGCTGCCGGCCAGGTAGGTGCCGAAAACATTGAACAGGCCGATCAGCGCCAGCGCCACCGTGGCCACGCCCGGCTCCAGGCCATGGTCCTTCAGGTAGGCGGGCATGTGCACGCCGATGAACACCACCTGGAAGCCGCAGACGAAGTAGCCCGCCGTCAGCAGCCTGAAGCCGTTGTGGCCGAAAGCCTCGCGCAGCGCCGCGCGCACGCTCTGCCGCGGTGCGGCGCCTGCCGCCGACAGCGGGCTCTCGCGCAGGCCGAAGGCCAGCGGCAGGATCAGCAGCGACATCAGGCCCAGCAAGAACAGCGCGTTCTGCCAGCCCCAGCCGCCGATCAGCCAGCTTTCCACCGGCACCATCAGGAACTGGCCGAAGGACCCGGCCGCCGCTGCCACGCCCATGGCCCAGGAGCGCTTCTCTGGCGCGACGTTTCGCGCGATCACGCCGAAGATGATGGCGTAGGTGGTGCCGGCCTGCGCCATGCCCAGCATCAGCCCGGCGCTGCCGGTGAAGGCCAGCCCGGAGCTGGACAGCGCCATCAGCACCAGCCCGACGGCATACAGCAGGCCGCCCACCAGCAGCACCCGGAAGGCGCCGTAGCGATCGGCCACCATGCCGGCCAGCGGCCCGAACAGGCCCCAGGCCAGGTTCTGCACCGCCAACGCGAAGGCGAAGGTCTCGCGCGACCAGCCGCGGTCCATCGTCAGCGGTTGCAGGAACAGGCCGAAGCCGTGGCGGATGCCCATCGACAGCGTCACCACCGCGGCGCCGCACAGCAGCACCTGGGTCATCGACAGCGTGGCGGGCGCCCTTGTTGCATGGGAGCTCATGCCCCGAATCTAGCCTACTGCGAGGCGGTCTGCGGCAGCGGCTACATTGCGGCCCATCAACGAGGAGTTCGCGTGAAGGTGCTTGTGCTCGGCAGCGGGGTGGTCGGCACCTCGGTGGCCTATTACCTGGCTCGCGACGGCCACGAGGTCCAGGTGCTGGACCGGCAGGACGGTCCGGCGCTGGAAACCAGCTTCGCCAACGCTGGCGAGGTCTCCCCCGGATACTCGTCGCCCTGGGCCGGGCCGGGGGTGCCGCTGAAGGCCATCAAGTGGATGCTGATGGCGCACAGCCCGCTCGTCATCTGGCCGCTGCTCGACCCGGCGATGTGGCGCTGGGGCTTGGCCATGCTGGCCAATTGCACCGAGCGTGCCTATGCCGTCAACAAGAGCCGCATGGTGCCGATTGCCGAGTACAGCCGCGATTGCCTCAAGGCGTTGCGCGCTGAAACCGGCATCGCCTACGACGAGCGCGCGCAGGGCACGCTGCAGCTGTTCCGCACGCAAAGGCAGCTCGACGGCATCGGCGGCGATATCGCGGTGCTGAAGCAGTACGGCGTTCCCTTCGAGGTGCTGGATCGCGACGGTTTCGTCCGGGCCGAGCCGGCCCTGGCCCTGACCCGGGACAAGTTCGTCGGCGCTTTGCGCCTGCCCGGCGACGAGACCGGCGACTGCTTCAAGTTCAGCAACCGGCTGGCCGAGATGGCGCAGGGCCTGGGCGCGAGCTTCCGCTGGGGCACTGGCATCCGGGCGCTGGAGCAGCAGGGCGGCCGCGTCAGCGGCGTGCGCACCGACGAGGGCGTGCAGCGCGCCGACCGCTACGTGCTCGCGCTTGGCAGTTACTCGCCGCTGCTGCTGCGGCCGCTGGGCTTGCGCATCCCGGTCTACCCGGTGAAAGGCTATTCGATCACCGTGCCCATTACCGAAGCGCACTTCGCGCCCGAGTCGACCATCATGGACGAGACCCACAAGGTGGCCGTCACGCGGCTGGGCGAGCACATCCGCGTGGGCGGTACGGCCGAGCTGGCCGGCTACAGCCTGAAGCTGCGCGAGGCGCGCCGCGGCACGCTGGAGCATGTCGTGACCGACCTGTTCCCCCGGGGCGGCGACTTGTCCCGGGCCAGCTTTTGGTGCGGGCTAAGGCCGATGACGCCCGACGGCACGCCGATCGTCGGGGCCACGCCGCTGGACAACCTGCTGCTGGCCACCGGCCATGGCACGCTGGGCTGGACCATGGCTGCCGGTACTGGCCGAGTCATTGCCGACATGGTGGCCGGCCGCAAGCCCGAGATCGACATTGAAGGCCTGGGGATGGCGCGCTACGCCCTCGCCTGGGCCGGCTCCTAGGCTGCGGGCCTGCCCACGCTCCTAAAATCGACCGTCATGACAAGACAAGGCAGCTACGGCGAAGCCTCGATCCGCGTGCTGAAGGGCCTGGAGCCCGTGAAGCAGCGGCCGGGCATGTACACGCGCACCGACAACCCGCTGCACGTGATCCAGGAGGTCATCGACAACGCGGCCGACGAGGCGCTGGCCGGCTTCGGCAAGCGCATCGCGCTGACGCTGCATGCCGACGGCTCGGTCAGCGTCGACGACGACGGCCGCGGCATTCCCTTCGGCCTGCACCCCGAGGAGCAGGTGCCGGTGGTCGAGATCGTCTTCACCCGGCTGCATGCCGGCGGCAAGTTCGACAAGGGCGCGGGCGGGGCCTACAGCTTTTCCGGCGGGCTGCACGGCGTGGGCGTCAGTGTCACCAACGCGCTGGCCAGGCGGCTGCAGGTGACGGTGTGGCGTGACGGCCAGGTGGCGACGCTGGCCTTTGCCGGAGGCGACGTGGCCGAGCCGCTGAAGCTGCGCCCCGCCTCGGCTGGCGAACGCAGGCACGGCACGCAGGTGCGCGTGTGGCCCGACGCCAGGTACTTCGACAGTGCCGAGCTGCCGCGTGCCGAGCTCACGCACCTGCTGCGCAGCAAGGCGGTGCTGATGCCCGGCGTGACGGTCACGCTGACCCATGAGAGGTCCGGCGAGTCCCAGACCTGGCTGTTCAAAGGCGGACTGCGCGACTACCTGAATCAGCACCTCGCCGCCGAGCCGCTGATCCCGCTGTTCGAAGGCGAGCAGTACGCCACCGGCCAGGAGGCCGAGAACGTCGCCGAAGGCGAGGGCGCGGCCTGGTGCGTGGCCTTCACCGAGGACGGGACCACGCTGCGCGAGAGCTATGTGAACCTGATCCCCACGCTGGTGGGCGGCACGCACGAAGCCGGCCTCAAGGACGGGCTGTTCGGCGCGATCAAGGGCTTCATCGAGCTGCATGCGCTGGCGCCCAAGGGCGTGAAGCTGATGCCCGAGGACGTGTTCTCGCGCGCCAGCTTCGTGCTGTCGGCCAAGGTGCTCGACCCGCAGTTCCAGGGCCAGACCACGGAGCGGCTGAACCGCCGCGACGCGCTGCGGCTGGTGTCGGCCTACGTCAAGCCAGCACTGGAGCTGTGGCTGAACCAGCACGTCGAGTTCGGCAAGAAACTGGCCGAGCTGGTGATCCGCCAGGCGCAGACCCGCCAGCGCGCCAGCCAGAAGGTGGAAAAGCGCAAGGGCTCAGGCGTGGCCGTGCTGCCCGGCAAGCTGACCGACTGCGAAAGCCGCGACCTGAACCTGAACGAGGTCTTCCTGGTCGAGGGCGATTCGGCCGGCGGCAGCGCCAAGATGGGCCGCGACAAGGAGACGCAGGCGATCCTGCCGCTGCGCGGCAAGGTGCTGAACAGCTGGGAGGTGGAGCGTGACCGGCTGTTTGCCAACAACGAGATCCACGACATCGCGGTGGCCATCGGCGTGGACCCGCATGGCCCGAACGACGAGCCAGACTTCAGCGGTCTGCGCTACGGCAAGGTGTGCATCCTCAGCGACGCCGACGTCGACGGCTCGCACATCCAGGTGCTGCTGCTCACGCTCTTCCTGCGCCACTTCCCGAAGCTGATCGAGCGCGGCCATGTCTACGTGGCCAAGCCACCGCTGTTCCGAGTGGATGCGCCGGCGCGCGGCAAGAAGCCCGCAGCCAAGATCTACGCGCTGGACGGCGGCGAGCTCGAGGCCGCGCTCGACAAGCTGCGCAAGGAAGGCGCGCGCGACGGCAGCTGGAGCATCAGCCGCTTCAAGGGTCTGGGCGAGATGAATGCCGAGCAGCTGTGGGAGACGACGCTCAACCCGGACACGCGCCGGCTGCTGCCGGTGGCTTACGGCGCGGCAGGCTTCGAGGCGACAGTCTCGTCGCTGACCAGGCTGATGGGCAAGGGCGAAGCCGCAGCGCGCCGCGAGCTGATGGAGCTGCACGGCGACTCGGTCGAAGTCGACGTCTGATCTCGTTACAGTGAGGAAACACCACCCTCTTCAGGAGACCCGCCCATGTCCGCCGTCCTCGACAACAGCCCCGACACCCAGGCGATCCGCGATGCGGTGAGCGCGCTGCGGCAGCCCGCGGTCGACCTGCTGGCGTGCCTGGTGGCCGAGCCCTCGCTGCTTGGCGACGAGGCCGGCGCGCAGCAGCTGATGGCACAGCAGTTCCGGCAGCTCGGCCTGCGTGTCGACGAGTTCGAGATCGACCAGGACAAGATCCGCGATCACCCTGGCTACTCGCCGTCGATCGTCTCCTACGCCGGCCGGCGCAATGTCGTCGGCGTGCACCAACCCGAAGGCCCGGTGGGTGGCAGGTCACTGATCCTCAACGGCCACATCGACGTGGTGCCGGTGGGCGCCCAGCGGCTGTGGACGCGGCCGCCCTTCGAGCCCTGGATCGATGGCGACAAGCTTTACGGCCGTGGCAGCGGCGACATGAAGGCCGGCATCGTCGCCTATTGCATGGCCTTCGAGGCGCTGCGCCAACTGGGCTGCGAGCCGGCCGCGCCGGTGTACCTGCAGTCGGTGATCGAAGAGGAGTGCACCGGCAACGGTGCGCTGTCGTGCCTGGTGCAGGGCTATCGCGCCGACGCGGCGCTGATCCCGGAGCCCATCCCCGGCATCATGACCGGGCAGATGGGCGTGATGTGGGTCGGCATCGAGGTGCTGGGCCTGCCGGTGCATGCGGCGGTGGCGCAGACCGGCGTGGCGGCGATCGAGTTCGCGCAATACCTGTGCGCGAAGCTGAAGGAACTGGAGGCGCAGTGGAACGAGCCCGCCAACCGCCACCCGCACTACGCCGATCATGATCATCCGATCAACTTCAACATCGGCAAGCTGTCGGGCGGCGAATGGGCCTCGTCGGTGGCCACGCAGTGCCGCGCCGACGTGCGCATCGGCTTCTACCCCGGCATGAAGCCGGCGCAGGTGCGCGCGCTGGTGGAGGCGGTGGTCAAGGCGGCCTACGAGGCGCACCCGAAGAAGGCCAGCGTGCGCTACGAGCTGGTCTACCAAGGCTTCCAGGCCGAGGGCATGCTGGTCGACATGAACCAGCCGATGATCGACACGCTGAAGGCCTGTCATCACGCCGTGGCCGGAGGGGAGATGCCGCTGATTGCCAGCACCGCCACCACCGACGCGCGCTTCTTCCAGCTCTACGGCGGCATTCCCGCCACCTGCTACGGCCCGCAGGCCGGCAACACGCACGGCATCGACGAATGGGTGTCGATCACCAGCATGATGGAAGTGACGCAGGTGCTGGCGCTGTTCATGGCCCGCTGGTGCGGGCTCAACGAGCGCTGAGCCGCGACGCGGCGGCTTTCACCCCCGGGCCGGGGGCCAAGCCCGCTTCATGCAAGGCACCAAATCGAAGGAAACAGATTGAAGATCCGCCACATTGCCAGCGGCCTGCAATTCCCCGAAGGCCCGATCGCCATGGATGACGGTTCGGTGCTGCTGGTCGAGATCGCTCGCGGTACGCTCAGCCGCGTCACGCCCGATGGGCGCATCCACGTGGTGGCACAGCTGGGCGGCGGGCCCAACGGCGCAGCCATCGGGCCCGACGCCGCGGTCTACGTGTGCAACAACGGCGGCTTCGAATGGGCTACCGAGGCCGACGGCTGCCTGCGCCCGGTGGCCCAGGCGCGCGACTACGCCGGCGGGCGCATCGAGCGCGTGAACCTGGCCACCGGCAGCTTCGAGCGACTGTTCGATGCGGTCGACGGCATCGGCCTGCGCGGGCCCAACGACATCGTCTTCGACGCGCACGGCGGCTTCTACTTCACCGATCTGGGCAAGACCCGGGCTCACGACATGGACCATGGCGCCGTGCACTACGCGCCGGCCGGCGGCGGTGCTCCGCGCTGCATCGCGCGCCCGGCACTCACCCCAAACGGCGTGGCGCTGTCGCCCGACGGCAAGACGCTGTACTACGCCGAGACCGCCGGCGCGCGCCTGTGGGCCTTCGACATCGAATCACCGGGCTTGGTGCGCAAGCTGCCGTGGCCCTCGCCGCATGGCGGGCGCATGCTGGCTGCTTCGCCCGGCGGCCACTTCCAGCGCTTCGACTCGATGGCCGTCGACGCCTTCGGCAACCTGCACGTGGCCACGCTGCTGCACGGCGGCATCGCTATCGTCTCGCCCGACGGCCGCAAGTACCACCATGTACCGCTGGACGACCGCTTCGTCACCAACCTGTGCTTTGGCGGGCGCGACCTGCGCACGCTGTACGTAACGCTGTCCGGCAGCGGCCGGCTGATCGCCATCGACGGCTGGCCGACGCCGGGGCTGTGCCTCAACTACAACGGCTGATCAGACGATGCCGCGCGCGTGCAGCGCATCGATGCGCGCATCGTCGTAGCCCAGCATCTGCCGCAACACCTCGCGCGTGTGCTCGCCCAGCAGCGGCGGCGCCACGTCGTAGGTGACGGGCGTGTCGGCAAAGCGCATCGGACTGGCCAGCAGCGCCAACTCGCCGCGCGGGTGGCGCATTTGCACGCGCATGCCTCGGTGCTGCACCTGCGGGTCCTCGAACACCTGGTCGATGTTGTTGATCGGCCCGCAGGGCACGCTGTGGGCTTCGAGCAGGTCGATCCATTCATGCATCGTGCGTTGCAACATCAGCCCGGCCACCATGCTGCAGAGCAGCTCCCGGTTCGCGCCGCGTGCCTCACCCATCCTGAAGCGCTCGTCCTCGGCCCATTCGGGCTTGCCCACCGCCTCGCAGAAGCTCCTGAACTGGCCGTCGTTGGCCACCGCCAGGATCAGGTACCCACCCTTGCACGGGAACACCTGGTAAGGAACGATGTTCGGGTGGCCGTTGCCCATGCGCTGCGGCACGTTGCCGCCGACGAAGTAGTTCAGCGACTGGAACGAGGTCATCGCGATCAGGCAGTCGAGCAGCGCGATGTCGATGTACTGTCCCGTGCCGTTGACATGGCGGTGCTCCAGCGCGCCCAGGATCGCGGTGGTGGCGTACATGCCGGTCATCAGGTCGGCCACGGCCACGCCCACCTTCATCGGCCCGGCGCCGGGCTGGCCGTCGGGCACGCCGGTGATGCTCATCAGCCCGCCCATGCCCTGGAAGACGAAGTCGTAGCCGGGACGCGGCGCGTAGGGTCCGCTCTGACCGAAGCCGGTGACCGAACAGTAGATCAGCCGCGGGTTCAGCGCACTCAGGCTGGCGAAGTCCAGGCCGTAGCGGGCCAGCGTGCCGACCTTGTAGTTCTCGACCAAGATGTCGCACTTTTCGGCCAGCGCTCTGATCAATGCCTGGCCCTCGGCGCTGGCCATGTCGCAGGTGATCGACTTCTTGCCGCGGTTGGCCGAAAGGAAATAGGCCGAGTCGCCGCGCACGCCGCCTTGCTTGTCGGCGCCGTGGAAGGGCGGGCCCCAGGCGCGCGTGTCGTCACCTTCGCCCGGCCGCTCCACCTTGATGACCTCGGCGCCCATGTCGGCCAGGTTTTGCGTAGCCCACGGGCCGGCCAACACGCGCGACAGGTCCAGCACGCGCAGGTGCGACAAGGGTCTGCGGGAGGGAGTGGGCGTTGGGTGCATGCGAACTCGGGCTCGGATGGAGGCATCGATCCTAATGCCAGCTCGAAAACCCGGTCGATACAATCGCGCCCCTCGCCGACCGCCCCCAGACCATGCCCAACGACCGCCTGGCCGCGTTGCCCCAGTACCTGATGCCCAAGGGCGCGCTCACGCGCCTGGCCGGCCGGGTGGCCGCGGCACGGCGTGGTGCGGGCACGACGCGCCTGATCCGCTGGTTCGTCGCCCGCTACGGAGTGAACATGGCCGAGGCGGCCGACAGCGATATCGCCGCTTACAAGAGCTTCAACGACTTCTTCACCCGCGCGCTCAAGCCCGGTGCCCGGCCGCTGGCGCAGGCCGACCTGGTGTGCCCCGTGGACGGTGCGATCAGCCAATTCGGCCGCATCCGCGGCGACCAGATCTTCCAGGCCAAGGGCCATGACTACAGCACGCGCGCACTGGTCGGCGGCGATACCGAGCTGGCCGCGCGTTTCGACAATGGCCACTTCGCGACGCTGTACCTGAGCCCGAAGGACTATCACCGCATCCACATGCCCTGCGCCGGGCGCTTGACGCGCATGATCCACGTGCCGGGCGAACTCTTCTCGGTGAACCCCGCCACGGCGCGCGCCGTGCCGGGGCTGTTTGCGCGCAACGAGCGAGTGGTCTGCGTGTTCAACGGCGAGGCCGGGCCCTTCGTGCTGGTGCTGGTGGGCGCCACCATCGTCGGCAGCATGGCCACCGAGTGGCACGGCGTGGTCAACCCGCCGCGCCCGGGGCACTTGCGCGAATGGCGCTACGACGACCCGACGATCGAGCTGGCACAGGGCGCCGAAATGGGCCGCTTCCTGCTCGGCTCGACCGTGGTGCTGCTGTTCTCCGAAGGCGGGCTGCAGTTCAACCCGGGCTGGATGCCCGGCGGCGCCATCCGCATGGGCGAGCCAATGGCCCGCCGCTGGGTCACTCGGGCAGACGGCCCAATGCGAACATGATCTCCAGCACCGGAGCCGGCCGGCCCAGGGCCGCGAACCAGCGGTTGTAGATCTCGGGCAGCGCCGGGCTCTTGTAGATCTGCGCCAGCGCGGCGTCGACGGCCTGGCGCATGGCCCAGTCGCCGCGCGGCAGCGCGATTGCATAAGGCTCGTAGGACAGCGGGTCGCCCAGCAGCGCCAGCGCCTTCGGGTCCTTGGACCTGGCCACCAGGCCGACCAGCAGCACGCGGTCGCTGGCCAGCGCGTCGATGGTGCCGGCCTCCAGCTGCGCCAGGCCCTCTTCCCGGCTCTTCACCGGCACCACGCTGGCGGTGACGACCTTGACGCGCAGCGCCTCGGCCAGAGCACGCTCGTTGCTGGTGCCCGGAATGACGCCGATCTTCTTGTTGGCCAGGTCCATCAGCGAGTTGCCCGGCGTGGCCGCGCGGATCAGCAGCCCGGTGCCGTCGACGAAAGTCAGCGTCGAGAAGTCCACTTCCTTCATGCGGCCGAGCGTGACGGTGGAGGCGCCGCATTCCATGTCGGCCTGGCCGCTGGCGATGGTGCTGAATCGGTTCTGCACAGTCACAGGCACCCAGTTGACCTTCAGCGGCGTGACGCCGATCTGGCGCTCGATGACGCCAATGACGCTGCGGCAAAGGTCGACGGTATAGCCGGTGGGCTTCTTGTCGTTGTCCTCGAACGAGAAGGGCACCGCGTCGGAGCGATAGCCGACGTTGATGGTCTTGGTCTCGTGGATCTTCTTCAACCGCCCTTCGACGGGCGCGCTGGCCATCTGCGCCAGCGCAAGCGTCGGTGCCAGGCACATTGCGGCCATCAGGGTGGACAAGCGGGACATCGGTACTCTCCTCGGGAATTCGTTCGGGTGGCGGGGCGGCGTCGACGTCGGGGCCGCGCATTCTAGGAGCTTAGTCCGATCGCGAGTGGCCGCGCGATTCGCGGGCGGCGATCCAGATCGTCGCCGCGCAGATGACCACGCCGCCAATCAGCGTGCTGGTGCTGGGCACGTCGGCGAAGACCATCCAGCCGATCAGCGCAGCCCACACCAGGTCGAGAAACTTCACCGACTGCGTGGCCGAGATGTCGGCGACGTGGAACGAGCGCGTCAGGCAATAGTGGCCCAGGCTGCCGAGCACGCCGCACAGCACGAAGCCGGCCCATTGCAGCGGCGTGGGCCACTGCCAGGCCAGCAGCGCCAGCGGCAGGCTGAAGATCGTGACCGTCAGCGATTGCCAGACCATGATCACGCCGGTGGTCTCGTAGCGCGTCAGGGCCTTGGTCAGCAGGAAGGAGGCGGCGAACATCGGCGCCGAGGCCAGCATCACCAGGTTGTAGAAGCCGCCGCTGCCGCTGAGGTTGGGGCCGACGACGATGAGCACGCCGACGAAGCCGATGCCCGAGGCCAGCCAGCGCTCCCAGCGCATCGGCTCCCTGAAAAAGATGTACGCGCCGATCATGATGAAGATCGGCCCGGTGAAGCCGATGGCCGTCATGTCGGCCAGCGGGATCTTCGGCAGCGCTGCAAACCACAGCATCAGCCCGATGGTGTGGAAGCCGCCGCGCAGGAACTGCCCGCCCACGTTCTTCGGCCGGTACGCCGCCAGGCCGTGGCGCCACAGCAGCGGCAGCAGCACCACCAGGCCGAAGAAGTAGCGCAGGAACTGCGCCATGAACGGGTCGAGCTGCTGCGCCAGCGCGCGCATCAGCGCATTGAGCACGCTGAAAACCAGGCCGGCCGAGGCCGACCACAGGAGCCCCTTGACCACCGGGTCGAGCCGGCTGAGGCGGTGGCCGGTGAGCGCGATGCGCCGCTGCAGCGGCGTGCGCGGGTCCTTGGGCGGGGTCAGGACGACCGTCAACACAGCCTCCTGGGCAGCAGGCTCCGGCCTTCGGGATGTGCGGGCATCTTTGGATTGTCGTTGCTTGCGCCCGCGGGCTGCGTCTCCGCCACGACAGCCCGCAGGCCTGCACTGTAGGCGCAGGCCGCGCCGCCGCGGTGGGCATCGGCGGCGGCCTGGAGCGCCGCGCCGGCTACTTGGCGCCCAGCCCGAGCCGTTCGATCAGAGCCTTCTCCTTGCCGAAGGTGTCGCGCACCCACTTCGTGTAGTCCTCGCTGTTCAGGTACCAGACATCCTGGCTAAGCTGCGCCAGCAGTTCCAGGTGCTTGGGGTCGTCAATGGCCTTCTTGAACGCGTCGTGCAAGGTCTTCACCACGGCCGGATCCATACCCTTCGGCCCGGCGATGCCGTAAGGCGAGGTCGAAACCACGCCGTAGCCCAGCTCCTTGGCCGTGGGTACCTGCGGCCAGCGTTTGGTGCGCGTGTCGCCGAAGGTGACCAGCAGCCGCATCTGCCCGCCATCGACGTACTTGTCCCAGCCGGTGGCATCGCTTTGCGCCATGACGTGGCCGCCCAGCAGCGCCTGCGTCGAATCCGCGTTGCCCTTGAAGGGCACGTGGTTCAGCGTGACCTTGGCGTTCATGGCCGCTTCCTCGATGTTGAGGTGCGGCGTGGTGCCGATGCCGGTGGAGGCGTAGTCGATCTTGCCGGGTTCCTTGCGCGCGGCCTCGATGTACTCGTTGAAGGTCTTGTAGGGCGAATCGGCGCGCACCGTCAGGCCGAAGGTGTAGCCGGTGACGCCGATGATGTAGCTGAAGTCGGTCATCGGGTTCCAGGCCGACTTCTGCATGTGCGGGATGCGCAGCATGCCCATCGGGAACTGCGAGATCGTGTAGCCGTCGGGCTTGGCCTGCAGTGCCATCTGGCTCGGCCCGATGGTGCCGCCGCCGCCGGGCTTGTTCTCGACCACGATGTTCTGCCCCAGGTGGCGGGACGCGATCTCGGCCAGACCGCGCAGGTGCCGGTCGGTGGAGCCGCCCGGCGGCCAGGGCACGATCAGCGTGACAGGCTTGTTCGGGAAGGCCTGCGCAAGGCTGCCGGCGGCGGCAGCCAGCAGCGCGCTGCCGATGGCCCAGCGCAGCAGGCTGCCGCGGGCGAGGGCACGGGGGATCGTCATGGCTCGTCTCCTTGTAGTGTTGAGGATCCCGTTGCGCGGCCTACACGAAGTCCTTGTACTTCTCGAGAAAGCGCACCGGCTTGGCCAGCGCGTCGCGGCGGAAGGGGTCGCCCAGTTCGCGCGTGCACATGATCTCGATGACGCAGGTCTTGTGCTGGTTCATCTGCAGGTCGATGGCGCGCCTGAGCGCCGGGCCCACGTCCTCCAGCCGGTCGACGACGATGCCCTCGGCGCCCATTGCCCGGGCGATGCCGGCAAAGCTCTGGTTGTCCAGCTCGCCGGCGACGAAGCGGCGGTTGTAGAAGTCCACCTGGTTCTTCTTCTCGGCGCCCCACTGTCGGTTGTGGAACACCACCGCCGTCACCGGGATGCCGTGGCGCACGCAGGTCATGGTCTCGCTCAGGCTCATTCCCCAGGCGCCGTCGCCGGCATAGCTGACGGCCGGTCGCTGCGGGGCCGCCACCTTGGCGCCGATGACCGTCGGGAAGGCATAGCCGCAGTTGCCGAAGCTCATCGGCGCGAAGAAGCTGCGCGGCCGCTCGAAGCGCAAGTAGCTGTGCGCCACGCTGTTGATGTTGCCGATGTCGGTGGACACCATCACGTCCGGCGGCATGGCCTTTTCCAGCTCGCGCAGCACCTGGCGCGGGTGCAGCCAGCCGTGGTCGCCGACGCCGCCCTCGCCCTTGGCCTCCTCGATCATGTCCAGGCTGTAGGGGTCGCGCTCGTGGGCCCAGCCGGCCAGCTCCTTTTCCCAGGCGGCCTTCTCCTCGGCGATCCTGGCGGCGCGTTCGGCGCGGGTGGCGTCGCAGTCCAGCGTGCGCCCGGCCAGCAGCGCCAGCAGTGCGGCGGCGGCGGCCTTGGCATCGCCGCAGATGCCGACGTCGATCTTCTTCACCAGGCCGAGCATCTTGTGGTCGGCGTCGATCTGCACGATCTTCGCGTTCTTCGGCCAGTAGTCCATGCCGTACTGCGGCAGCGTGCCGAAGGGCCCGAGCCGCGAGCCCAGTGCGATCACCAGGTCGGCCTGGCTGATCAGCTTCATGGCGGCCTTGCTGCCCTGGTAGCCCAGCGGGCCGCACCACAGCGGATGGCTGGCCGGGAAGCTGTCGTTGTGCTGGTAGCTGTTGACGACCGGGCAGCCCAGGGCCTCAGCCAGCGCGATGCATTCGGCCCATGCCTCGCCCATGACCACGCCGCCGCCGGAGATCAGCACCGGGAACTTCGCCTTGGCGATCGCTTCGGCCGCCGCCTTGAGGCTGGCCTCGCCGCCGGGGCCGCGATCCAGGCGCATCGGCTTGGGAATCT
This sequence comes from Burkholderiaceae bacterium, assembly GCA_040381175.1. Lineage (GTDB taxonomy): Bacteria > Pseudomonadota > Gammaproteobacteria > Burkholderiales > Burkholderiaceae_C > Rubrivivax. Next base: position 23,615 of record JBEIHU010000007.1, on the reverse strand, counting down.
CGCAGCTGATCTCGCCGTAGAAAAGATCGCGCGGGATGTTCAGCTGCGTCGGCCCGAGTTCGGAGTGCGCGCGGTCGAAGCAGCGCGCGGTGTACTCGGCCATGCGCTTGTTGTTGTTGACGTGGCCCTGGTATTTGGTGAACTCCTGGAACATCGGCAGCTGGTTGGCCTCCTGGAAGCCGCCCAGGCCGATGCCCATGGTGCCGGTCTCGGGGGTGATCACCACGACCGGCGAATGCGCCCAGTAGGCCGCCGCGATGGCGGTGACGCAGTTGCTGATGCCCGGCCCGTTCTGGCCGATGACCACGCCGTGGCGGCCGCTGGCACGCGCGTAGCCGTCGGCCATGTGGCCCGCGCCCTGTTCGTGCACGACCGGAATGAGGCGGATGCCGGCCGGCGCGAAGATGTCCATCGCGTCCATGAAGGCCGAGCCCATGATGCCGAACATCGTGTCCACGCCCTGGGCGACCAGGGTCTCGACGAAGGCCTCGGACGGCGTCATCTTCTGCACGCCGCTGACGACGCTTCGCTGCGACAGGGGTTGGGGGGCGTTCATCGAAGCTGCTCCTTTGTTGCGTGGATGCCGTCCATCGACTATAGATCGGGCAAGATGCGGCCATGACCGACCTGAACCTTCTGTGCCCCGACCGGCTGGTGAGCGTGCGAGAGACCTTCGGCATCGACAGCGAGCTTCAGGTGCCGGCCTTCGGCGAGCGTGACGAGCACGTGCCCGAGATCGATGCCGCATACCGCTTCAATCCCGATGTCACGCTGGCCCTGCTGGCCGGCTTCACGCGAAACAGGCGGGTGCTGCTGCAGGGCCTGCACGGCACCGGCAAGTCGACCCACGTCGAGCAGGTGGCCGCGCGGCTGAACTGGCCTTGCGTGCGCGTCAACCTCGACGGCCACATCAGCCGCCTGGACCTGGTGGGCAAGGACACGGTGGTGCTGCGCGATGGCCAGCAGGTGACCGAGTTCCAGGAAGGCATCGTGCCCTGGGCCCTGCAGCGGCCGGTGGCGCTGGTCTTCGACGAATATGACGCGGGCCGCCCGGACGTGATGTTCGTGATCCAGCGGCTGCTCGAGCGCGACGGCAGGTTCACGCTGCTCGACTGCAACCGCGTGCTCTCGCCGCACCCATTCTTCCGCCTGTTCGCCACCGCCAACACAGTGGGCCTGGGCAACCTGAACGGCCTGTACCACGGCGCGCAGAAGCTCAACCATGCGCAGATCGACCGCTGGAACATCGTCGCCACGCTCAACTACCTGCCGGCCGAAGAAGAGATGGCCATCGTCGCGGCGCGCGTGCCGGCGCTGGCCGGCGAGGGCAGCCGCGCGCTGCTGCGCTCGATGGTGGCGCTGGCCGAGCTGACGCGCCACGGCTTCGCCGCCGGCGACCTGAGCACGCTGATGTCGCCGCGCACGGTCATCAGCTGGGCCGAGAACATCGAGATCTTCAGGGACCCGGCCGCCGCCTTTCGCCTGTCCTTCCTGAACAAGTGCGACGAGGCCGAGCGGCCGCTGGTAGCCGAATACTTCCAGCGCGCCTTCGCTCGCGATCTGGACGAGTCCTACCGCAACGCGGCATGAACGACCCGCAGCAGCTGGTGTGCCGCCAGCAGCGGGTAGAGGAGTTGTGCGCCGGCGCGATCCGCGCGCTCAGCGGCCAGGCCGACCTGCACTTCCGCGGCCGGCGCCTGCACCGCGGCCGGCAGCAGCTGCCGCTGTTCGCGCCGCACCTTCACCCGGAAGTCGACCGCGACGACTTCGGCTCCTTCCGTGGCGCGGCCGACGGTCTGGCGCTGAGGCTGAAGCTGTCGGACTCGGCGCTGCATGCCGGCCTGTGCCCGCGCGACCCGGTCGAGCGGCTGGTCTTCGAGCTGCTGGAGCAGATGCGCGTCGAGTCGCTCGCGCCCGACGCGCTGCCGGGCGTGACCGGCAACCTGCGCCACCGCTTCGAGCAATGGTCGCTGGCCTTTCACCGCTCGCGGCTGGCCGAAAGCGCGCGCGGAATCCTGCTCTACACCGTGGCCCAGATGTGCCGTGCGCGCACCACTGGCGAGCCCGTGCTGGAAGCCACCGAAGACCTGATTGAGGCCACCCGCGCCGCGCTGGCGCCAGCCATCGGCAGCGACCTTGCCGGCCTGCGCCGCCGGCGCAGCGACCAGGCCGCCTATGCCGTGCACGCGCTGGCCATCGCGCGGCAGGTGGGCGACATGCTGCGTTCGGCCGATGCAGAAGAGGTCGCTGTCCGCGACACGGCCGATGCCGAGGACTGCGAGCGTGCGGCCTTCGGCCTGGTGATGGAGCTGGACGCCCGCGTAGAAGATGGCGTGGCCGCGGCAGTCAGCGGCCACAGCCGCGTCTTCGATGACGCCCAGGCACGGTACCGCGTCTTCACCACCGCCTACGACCAGGAGGTCGCGGCCCGCGCGCTGGCCCGTGCCGAGGTTCTGCAAGAGCACCGCGCCCGGCTTGATCGGCTGGTGGCCGCCTCGAGCCTGAACGGGGCACGGCTGGCCCGTGAGCTGAAGGCCCTGCTGGGGCAGCCCGCGCACGACGGCTGGGACAGCGCGATGGAAGAAGGGCGCGTCGACGGGCGGCGCCTGGCGCGGCTGATCGCTTCGCCCACGGAACGCCGGCTGTTCCGCAGCGAACACATCGAAGCGCGGGCCGACTGCGTGCTGGCCTTCCTGGTCGACTGCTCGGGTTCGATGAAGCGGCACATCGAGCCGCTGGCCACGCTGCTGGACGTGTTCGTGCGCGCGCTGGAGCAGGCCGGCGTCACCAGCGAGCTGCTGGGCTTCGGCACAGGCGCCTGGAACGGCGGGCGCGCGCGCCGCGACTGGCTCCAGGCCGGCCGGCCGCCGTCGCCCGGCCGGCTCAACGAGCTGAGCCACAGGGTGTTCAAGGATGGCGACACGCGCTGGCGCCGCGCGCGGCCGGGCATCGCCGCGCTGCTGAAGGCCGACCTGTACCGCGAAGGCATCGACGGCGAGGCCGTGGATTGGGCCGCTGCCCGGCTGCAAGCGCGGCCCGAGTCGCGCAAGCTGCTGGTGGTGGTGTCCGACGGCTGCCCGATGGACAGCGCCACCCAATTGGCCAACGACGCCTTCTACCTGGACAACCACCTGAAGTAGGTGTTGCAGCGGCACGAACGTGAGGGCCGGGTCGACATCCGCGCGCTGGGTGTCGGGCTGGACCTCAGCCCCTTCTATCCGCGTTGTCAGGCGCTGGAGCTGGGCGCGTCGCCGGGGCCGGCCGTGCTGCGCGAAGTGCTGCAGCTGCTGGCACGGCCGGCAAGGCGCTGAGCCGGCATCTTCGAGTCGCCGATGGCGGGCGGCCTGCTGGCGGGCAGCCTGTGCGTGGTCTTCGCCGCCGGCATCGTGCGCGGCTTTGCCGGCTTCGGCTTCTCGGCGCTGTGCGTGGCCGGCCTGTCGCTGTTCATGCCGCCGGCGAAGGCGGAGCCGCCGATCTTCGTGCTCGAAGTGCTCGCCAGCCTGACGCTTTTGCGCAGCGCCTGGCCGCATGCGGACTGGCGCTGGCTCGGCTGGCTGGCGGCAGGCAACGCGCTGTGCATCCCGCTGGGCGTGGCGCTGCTGGCCTATGTGGACGAGACGCCGTTGCGGCTGCTGATCGGCGCCTTGCTGCTGGCGGCGGCCGCGCTGCTGCGTGGCGGCTGGCAGCTGGCGCTGCAACCCACGCGCGGGGTGCGCCTGGCCGTCGGGCTGGCGTCGGGCTTCGTCAACGGCGTGGCGGCCATTGGCGGCATTGCCGTGGCGGTGCTGCTGAGCAGCACCGCGCTGGCCCCGGCCGCGCTGCGCGCCACGCTGATCCTGCTGTTCCTGTTCACCGACCTGTACGCTTTGGCCTGGGCCGCGCTGTTGCCTGGCGAACCGGGCCAGGTGTTGCTGGGCGCGCGCTCGCTGCAGCTGGCGCTGTGGCTGACGCCGGCGATGCTGGCCGGCATCTGGGTGGGGCAGCGCGCCTTCGCCGGCGTCTCGGCCGCGGCCTTCCGCCGCCGCGTGCTCGACCTGCTGATGCTGATCGGCGCATTGAGCGTGTCCAGGGCTCTTTGGGCCTGGTTCGTGCCGGCCTGAGGCCTGTCACGACGGCGGAGCGCGTGATCGCCAGCCCAGTCCGGGTGCTTGCAAACCCGTTCCGGCTACAGCTGTCGACCCCGTGGCCGGTGCGCGTCAGCCCGGCCGGCTTCAGCCGTGCGGGTGCTGGCCCCGGGGGTGCGCTGCAGTCTCGGCCCGGCCTTCGGGCTGCGACGCATGCCACTCGCGCTGCAGCGTCTCCAGTCGGCGCAGCAGGCGGTCCATGTCACTCAGGAAAGCCTCGCGAGTGCTGTGCGGACTGCCGGTAATCATCTCGGCCGATATCCCGGCCAGTTCGGTCTGCCCGGCCTTGCGCGCCCAGCGCCGCACCTCGCAATAGCACAGCAGCGCCATGCGCCCCAGGTCACCGCTGCGCCGCGCATGCTGCAGATCGGCCAGAAGGTCTTTCAACTCCAGTTGAAGGCTTGGAGAAGTTTTCATTGTGCAGTGCAGCATCGATCTTCAAACTGACGCCAAGCTTACAAGTCGTCTGCTTTTGGAGTGCTGTACCCAGCGCCGGCGCCGGCCGTCCCGGACCGCCTCGGCCGAAGGGCTATGCTCCAACCTACGGGCCGGCGCCCATCGCAGCTGGCTGCTCCCCAAAGCCACGATGAACCCGAACCCGCGCATTCCCGGCCAGCGTTTGCTGCATTCGCCCGGCCCGACCCGCCTGCCCGACGAGGTGCTGCATGCCATGTCCCGGCAGCCGATGGACCTGGCCGACCCGCGGCTGGACCCGATCATCGCTGCCTGCGAGGCCGGCCTGAAGCGGCTGCTGCATACCGAACAGGCCGATGTGCTGATGTACGCCGCCAACGGTCATGGCGCGTGGGAGGCGGTCATCGTCAACCTGCTCGGCCCGGGCCGCGCGGCGCTGATCCCGGGCACCGGGCATTTTTCGGAATCGTGGGCTCTGCAGTGCGAGGCGCTGGGCTGCAGGGTCGTGCGCACGCCCTGGGTCGAAGGCCAGCCGATCGACGCGGCGGCGGTCGAGCAGGCGCTGCGCGACGACGGGCAACGCGAGATCGTGGCGGTGTTCGCCGTGCACACCGACACCGCCAGCGGTGTGACCAGTGACCTGCAGGCGTTGCGCGCGGCGCTCGATGCCAGCGGCCACCCGGCGTTGTTGGTCATCGACGTGGTGGCCTCGCTGGGGGTGGTGCCCTTCGGCATGGATGCGCTGCGCGCCGACGTGGTGATCGGCGCGTCGCAGAAGGGCCTGATGCTGCCTCCCGGGCTGGGCTTCGTGGCCATCAACCTGCAGGCCCGCGCCTCGGCCGAGGCCAACCCGATGCCGCGCTTCTACTGGGACTGGGGCCGGCGCATCGATGCGCTGTCGTACCGCAAGTTCTGCGGCACGCCGCCGATCAACCTGCTGTACGGGCTGCAGGCTGCGCTGCAGCTGCTCTTTGCCGAAGGGCTGGACGCGGTGTTTGCGCGCCATGCGCTGCTGGCCGGCGCGGTGCATGCGGCGGTGCAGGGCTGGAGCGAGGGCGGCGCCCTGGCCTTCTTCTGCCAGCCGCCGGCGCGGCGCTCGCTTTCCGTCACCGCGGTGGCGGTGCGGGCCGGCGTCGATCCGGAGGCGCTGCGCAGCGTGGCGCGCGAGCGCTTCCAGGTGGCGCTGTCCGGCGGTCTCGGCCCGCTGGCCGGCCGCGTGTTCCGTATCGGCCACATGGGCGACCTCAACGCCGCGATGGTGCTGGGCGCGCTTGCCGGCGTCGAGGCCGCGCTGCGCGTGCAGGGCATCCCGATCGGACAGGGCGGCGTGCAGCGGGCAGTGGACCTGCTGGCGCGGGCCTGAACACGCAGCGCACCGCAGGCAGGGCAACGATGGCTGTCGACCGACTGCGCCGTGCCGCCAGCGTCACCCGCGACGCGCTGCGCCTGTGGCTGGACAGCGATGCCTTCAGCCATGCCGGATCGCTGGCCTTCTACACGCTCTTCTCTCTGGCGCCGGTGGTCATCATCGCCGTGACCATCATCGGCGTGGTGCTGGGCGAGCAGGCGGCGCAGGGGCAAATCGTCGGTCAGCTGCAGGAGCTGATGGGTGCGGATGCGGCGGCGGCGGTGGAACAGGCGGTGGCGCGCTCGCGCATCCGCGAATCGGGGCCGCTGCCCACGCTGCTGGGCGCGGGTGCGTTGCTGCTGGGCGCAACCACCGTGTTCGCGCAGATGCAGCACTCGCTGAACGGCATCTGGGGGGTGGCTGCGCGGCCCAACCGCAGCGGACTGTTCGCGCTGGTCAAGCGCAGGCTGCTGTCGCTGACGGTGGTGCTGGCCATCGGCTTCGTGCTGCTGGTGTCTCTGCTGCTCGGCGTGGTGTTGCGCGCGGTGCTGCACTTCTCGCACCGCTTCGTGCCCGAGGTGGCGCTGCTGCTCAGCACCGCCGAGGTGCTGGTGTCGTGGCTGGCCATGGCGATGCTGTTCGCGGCCATCTTCAAAGTGCTGCCTGATGTGGTGCTGCGCTGGCGCGACGTGCTCGTCGGCGCGCTGGTCACGGCGCTGCTGTTCTCGGTGGGCAAGTACGCGATCGCGCTGTACTTGACGCACACCGCCACCGCCTCCACCTACGGCGCGGCCGGCTCGGTGGTGCTGATCCTGCTGTGGGTGTACTACTCGTCGCTGATCCTGCTGTTCGGCGCGGCCTTCACCAAGGTGCAGATGCTGGCCCGCGGGGGCCGGGTGGTGCCGCGCAACTCGGCGGTGCGCATGCACCGTGAGCGCGTGCTCGAAGCGGCGGGCTGAGACATGCTGGCGCTGCGCCGGCCAGGCTTCGGCGCGCGTCGCGGGTCTGTCCGCATGCGCGCCAATTGCGCCGTGTTCCAGTCGCGCCTTTGTCCTTGTGCCGACCCGTGTACCGCGAACGGTGCGCGAAGGCGCTGCCGATGATGCCCCGCCGCTGGCCCGTGCTGGAGCCCTTTCGCACGCGCAGCTTCCGCTACCAGTGGCCGGCCGACCTGTGCACTGCCTGGGCATTGGAGATGGAGACCCTGATCCTTGGCTGGTACGTGCTGACGGAATCCGGCTCGGTGGTGCAACTGACCATCTTCGGAGCGCTGCTGTTCGTCGGCACGCTGCTGTCGCCGCTGCTGGGCACCCTGGGTGACCGGCTCGGGCTGCGGCGCGTGCTCGCGGGCATGCGCATCAGCTATGCGCTGCTGGCCACGGTGATCCTCGTGCTGGCGCTCAGCGGTCGGCTGAGCCCCTCGAGCGTGCTGGTCGTGGCTTTTCTCGTCGGGCTGATCAAGCCCTCGGACATCGGCTTGCGCAGCGCGATGGTCAGCGCGAGCGTGCCCCCGGCGCAGCTGGTGGCGGCCATGGGCATCTCTCGCACGACGCAGGACTCGGCGCGCATCGGCGGCGCGCTCGCCGGCGCCGGCTTCATGGCCAGCCTGGGCATGGCCAGCGCCTACGTGGCCATCATCGCCCTGTACATGGCTGGCGTGGTGCTGACGCTGCGCTCCGGCAGCACGCGCCAGGCGGCAGCGCAAGCCGCCCCGGCGCCCACCGCGCCGGGCCGGCTCGGCTCCCATCGGCGCGACCTGCTGGAGGGCCTTCAGCATGTCTGGCACACGCCGCGACTTCGCGCGGCGATGATGCTGGCCGCGCTGGTCAACCTGTGCGCGTTCCCGCTCAGCGGCGGACTGATGCCCTACATCGCCCGTGACGTCTTCGGCCTGGACCAGCAGGGCCTGGGCTGGCTGGTGGCCAGCTTTGCCGCCGGCGCGCTGCTGGGCTCGCTGGGCATGAGCGCCTTCGGCGCGACCCTGCGGCCGGCGCGCGCGATGCTCGCCGCCTGCCTGTTGTGGTACCTGTGCCTGCTCGGCCTGGCGCTGCCGATCGGCGCGCCAATGGCGATGCTCGTCTACGTCGCCGCCGGCCTGTGCCAGAGCCTGGGCATGGTGGCGCTATCGATCATGCTGCTGCGTACGAGCGACGCTCGCATGCGCGGGCGCGTGATGGGCGTGCGCATGCTGGCCATCTACACGCTGCCCATCGGCCTGCTGGCCGCCGGACCGCTGATCGCGGCGGTCGGGTTTCGCGGGCTGGTGGTGCTGTACGTCGGCTTCGGCCTGACGCTGGTGGCCGCGATTGCCTTCGCCTGGCGCGAAGAATTGTTGCCGGGCACGGCCCGTGCCAATGCGCTGCAGTGAAGCCGTCGTGCCATTGGCGACAGCCGGGCGGGCGAGTGGTGAGGGCGCAAATCGGCCGAAGGCCGCCATGCGCCGACAGCCGAATTGCTGTTGCGGCCCGGTGCTGGCCTCACCGTACAGCCCTCGAGGCCCAAAGCGCCAGCGTCATGCCCTCGGCGCATGCCCGTCGCCGCCATCGACATAGAAGGTCTGCCCGGTGATCCACGCCGCCTGGTCGCTGCACAGGAAGACCACCATGTGTGCGATGTCGGCCCCGGTGCCCGCGCGCTGCAATGGAATGCGCGAGCGCACGATGCGGTCCCAGACATCGCCGCGCGGCAGGTCGTCCATGCGGCTGGTGTCGATCATGCCCGGGGCCACCGAATTGACGCGGATGCCCTTCGGCCCCAGCTCGCCGGCCAGCACCGTGCTCAACGCGTCGATGGCTGCCTTCGACGTCGCGTAGGCGGCGGTGTTGGGCATGCGGCTGCGCCCGGCGATGGAGCTGATGTTCAGGATCACGCCGCCGCGCCCGGCCGCCAGCATGTGCTGCGCAAAGCAGCGCGACATGTAAAAGGTGCCATCGAGGTTGGTGCCCAGCACGCGCTGCCATTCGGCCAGCGGCAGCTCGGTGGCGGGCACGCGGTCGGTGCCGCGGGTGGAGCCGGCGTTGTTGATCACGAAGTCGGCGCGCCCCAGCTCGGCCATCACGCGCGCGGCAAGCGCCTCCACGGCCTGCGCATCTCGCACGTCGGACACCAGCGGCAGCGCGCGCCGGCCCAAGGCCCGTACCTCGTCGGCCACCGAGTCGATGTCGCGCCAGCCGGCTGCGCGCTCGTCCGCCGGGTAGGCGCTGGCCGGCTTGCCCGAGCCGGTGAGCACGATGTCGCAGCCGGCGCGCGCCAGCTCCAGCGCGATCGGCCGGCCGATGCTGCGCATGCGCCCGGCGCCGGTGACCACGGCCACCTTGCCGTCGAATCCGCTCAGTTCGTATCCCATGAGGGTGTCTCCTTGCTTCAGGTCTTGCGTTTCAGGTCCTCGCCGCCGACATAGATGCGGTTCCACACCGGCGAGATGACCAGCTCGTTGATGCACGCATGCCCCGGCATCTCGGCGATGAAGCGGATGGTGCGGCCCAGATCCTCCTCCTGCAGCATGCGCGCCATCTCCTCGGCGCTGGGCACCACCGGCCGCTGCTGCAGGATCGGCGTGGCCACCTCGCCGGGGCACAGCGACGTGGCGCGCAGGCCGTTGACGCACTCCTCGATGTTGAAGGCGTGCGTCAGCGCCATCAGCGCGGCCTTGCTGGCGGTGTAGGCCGGGCCGGTGAGGTAGCCGTAGTGCCAGCCGGCAAAGCTGGCGACGTTGATCACCGTGCCCTCGCGCCGAGCACGCATGCCCGGCAGCACCGCCAACGTGCAGGCCATCGCGCCGTTTAGGTTGACGCCCACCACCTGGTTGAAGGTGGCGGCATCGGTCTCGGCCCAGAAGCGCTTGCGGAAATTGATGCCGGCACTGTTGACGAGGATGTCGACGCGGCCCAGCCGCTCCTGCACGTCCTGCGCCACGCGCGAGACCGCCGCGCCGTCGGCCACGTCCAGCGCCGCGCAGCTGATCGCACCCGGCGCCACGCCCCGGCTTTCAGCCTGGCGCACGGCCGCGTCCAGCTTGCCGGCGTCGCGGCCGGAGATGACCACGCGGCAGCCGGCACGCGCCAGCTCGACGGCGCCGGCCAGGCCGATGCCGCTGCCGCCGCCGGTGATCCACGCGCCCTTGTCCTGCAGTGTCATTCGCGGTCTCCGTTCAGTTGATGTGGGTCTCGGCCAGCAGCGCCATGACCCTATTCCAGACAATTTGCACGCCATGCTCGGCACCGGCAGCGCCGACAGCCGCAGTATCGCCTTGCCGGCCAGCGGCTGGCCTCGGTGCGCGCCCAGCGTGACGGCCACGGCGATGCCGCCGGCGTCGATGGACACCGGCATTGGCAGCAGTTGCAAGGCGTGGCCCGGCGCCACCTGCCGCAACTGCTCGGCATCGGGCAGCGCTTCGGAGCCGGCAGGCTTGTGGCGCAGCAGGTTCCCGTCGAGCGCGCAGACCACCGCGCTGCCGGCGACCTGCAGCACGGGCACCGACAGGTCGTTCAGACGCAGCACCAGCGAGCCCGGCGCCATCGAGCCGAGCGGCAGCGCAAACGAGTCCATGGCGATGTGCTTGGCCACCTCGCGGCGCGTCGCCGTGGCGCAGCTGGCTGTCGGGTTCAGGAAGATCGGCGCGTACTCCAGGCAGGGGGGTGGGCATCGGGCGGAGAATAAGGCAGGGCGGCGGTCATGGCGTGGCAAGGCCCTGCCTACCTACAATCGGTGCGCTCCGGTCGCCATGGCGGCGCGCGACGGCGAACACGAAAGGTCCAGCATGACTCGAATCTCCACGGCACTGTGTATCGCGGCGCTGGCCTGCGCACCGGCCCTGGCCCAGGCGCAGCGCAGCATCATCGACCTGGGCCTGAGCTACAACTACTTCGGCGACACGCTGGTCGATGGCCCCACCGGCGGCGGCGCGCCGGCGCAGGCCGCGCTGAAGGTCAGCCATGTCGGCGCGCTGCTGCTGAACTACGAATACCGGCCCACGCCCAACCTCGGGCTGCAGCTGGCCACCAGCTTCGGCGGCACGCTCGATGTCGAAGGCGCTGGCAGCCTGGCAGCGCAGGGGCGCACCTTCAAGGCCCGGCCCTACAGTTTGACCGCCTTCGTCAATTACCACTTCTTCGACGAAGGCAATGCGTTACGGCCCTTTCTGGGCATTGGCGTCAATTTCACCGGTTACGCGAGCGTCGAGTCCTACACCGGCCAGACGGTGGACATGAGCAACGGCTGGGCCGCCGCGGTGCAGGCCGGGGCTCGCTATGCGTTCGACAAGAACTGGTCGTTGCTGGTATCGCTGGGCATGAACTGGGCCAAGAGCGACATCACCCTCAGCGGCAGTGGCGGCACGCAGCAGGCGAGCATCGAGTTCCGTCCGGCGGTCTTCGGCCTGGCAGTCGGCTACAGCTTCTGAGATGGGCGCGCCAGGCCTTTGCCAGGCGATGGTCGTGGCGCAGCTCGTGCGCAGGGTCGTCGGTTGAGCGCGCCGCGCGGGCCCGAGCCGATCCGGCCGCCCGCCGGCACGCCCAACGTGCTGGTGATCCTGTTCGACGATGTCGGCTTTGCCGACTTCGGCTGCTACGGCTAGGAGCGCGGGCGGCAAGCTTCCTCGAATCGATGCACAGCGCGGTGACCATGCCGCAAACCAGCACGTTACGGGTGCCGTGCGACCAGCAGGTCGTGCAGCCGCGTGTTGGCGAAGGCGTTGAAGCCGACTTTGCTGTCGACGCGGTCGATGCGGTCCCTGGACGCCTCGAGCCTGTCGATGGCGGCGGCGCCGCAGGTGCCGCCCCGGAACGCACCCGATTCCTCGAGCGTGTTCAGGATGCAGACCATGTCGCTCATCGCCCGGCAATCCGCCTCCAGGCGCATGACAGTGGTCGTGATCGTCACCGGTGTCGGGCGCAGCGCCCCGATCAGGAGCGGCATGTTGCGCACAACCTCGTCCGCGCGGCCGGGCTCCTCGACCAATCCCCCGCAGGAGGCCGTCTTTGGCGACGCAGTCGTTTTGGCAACCGACCAGGACAGGCGCTGTGTGCTTTGCTCGCATCAATCCAGACTCCGGATCGGACCAAGGACCTGCCCGCGCACGCAACCCGGCCACTCGGGCGGCCGGGTCGGCCTTGCAGGACGCGTGGGCCCTTGCTTCCTGGCTTTTTCGCCATAGCCAAAGCGCGGCGCAGAACCGGTCCGGCCCGCCGCGCCTGCGTCCGTTCTACCCGCGCCAGTGTCGCGTCGGCAGCGGCGCCAGCCGTCGAACCTGCTTCAGCGAACGTTCGAGTGGTCGCTCTGCCGGGGCGCCGCTTGCACGGGGGCCTCCGGCATGGTGGATGGTGTCGGGTGCTGCAGCGCGCGCAGCCGCGGCTCGGTCAGGTGGAACCAAAGACGCGGCCATGTCGCAATGAGCAGGCAGCCGGCATAGCCGGTTGGCAGGGTCGGCCCGGGCATGACGCGCAGCTCGGCATAGGGCCGGCCCGGGTTCATGTGGTGGTCCGCATGGCGCTGCAGGTTGGCGATGACGCAATTGGTCAATGCATGGTCGGCGGCCCAGGCGTCCGCCGCACCGATGGCCTCATGGCCGTCCGCGCGGCGGGCGTCGCGGGCGCGCACCAGGCCATAGTGCTCGATGTAGTTCGTGGTCTCGAGCAGAAACACGGCGTATGCCGACTGCAGCATCCAGAACAGCAGCACCATCCAACCGCCCCAGGCCAGCAGCCCGACCCAGAGCGCCAGCTGTCCCGCGCAGGCCCAGACGAGCGGACTGCGAGCCCAGCCGCGGCGCAGGCGCTGCAGCTGCTGCGTCTCGAGCCGCCAGGCGCTGCACCAGCTGCCCGCAATCACGCGCGGCAGGAAGCGCCACAGGCTCTCGCCGCGTCGTGCCGTGGCAGGGTCCGCGGGCGTGGCGGCGCGCACGTGGTGGCCGCGGTAGTGCTCGACCATAAAGTGGGCGTAGCTGACACTGGCCATCAGCAGCCAGGCCCCGAAGCGCTCCACGCGGCCTTGCGAGTGGCCCAGCTCGTGAGCGAAGGTGATGCCTTGGGCGCCTGCGACGCCGCCCACCGCGATTGCCAGCGCAAGGGTGGCCGGCCAGGACAAGCCCTGCGACAGGACCAGCCAGGCGCCGAGCGCCTGAAGTCCGAACTGCAGCGGCAGGTGAAGACGGATGCACCAGCGGTGCCATGGCGTGGCCGGCGTGGCGGCAGCCGATTGCTGCAGACCCGGCGCAAGCTCCAGGAGCGCGAGACCGACTTGCCAGCCGAACATCACCGCCCAAGCAGTCCATGGCGAGTGCCAGGCCCCGGCGCCCACCGACAGCGGCAACAGCAATGCCAGCGCGAAACGCGCCGGGCTGGACAACAGACCCCACATCGCAAAGACCACGGTACCCGCGGCTCAGGCCGCGCAGCGATTGCGGCCGCTCGCCTTGGCTTGGTAGAGGCACTGGTCGGCACGGCGCAGCAGGTCTTCGGGCGACTCATCGGCCGAGTGCAGCGCGCTGACGCCCACGCTCACGGTGACGCCGAAGCCGTCGCCGGCATCGCGCGCCACCTTGGCCTCGGCGACCGCCGTGCGCAGCCGTTCGGCCACCTCCACGGCGCGTTCGGCCGATGCCTCGGGCAGCACCACCGCGAATTCCTCGCCGCCGTAGCGGGCCAGTACGTCGCCGTGACGCAGTGCGACCCGGCAGCGCTCGGCCACCGTGAACAGGGCCACGTCGCCGCTGGCGTGGCCGAAGCGGTCGTTGACGGACTTGAAGTGGTCGACGTCGATCATCAGCACCGACAGCGGGGAGCCGCAGGCGCGCGCCCGGCTGAATGCAGCCAGCAACCGGGCTTCGAAGGCACGCCGGTTGTAGGTCTGCGTGAGCAGGTCGGTCGAGGCCAGGCGCTCCAGCTTGCTGCGGGCGTCCTCGATCTGGTGCACCGCGCTGACGAGGATGCCGGCCTGCAACGGTGCCACCAGGGCCGTGATGGTGATGCACCAAAGCATCAGCTCGCCGATGTTTTGCGGAAGACCGAACCACGAATAGCCGATCCAGCCCAGCAGGCTGGTATGTCCCACGCACAGCAGCGTGATGATCAAAATCGCGGTAGCCGGCCCGCAGCGCAGCAGCAACTCGTGCCAGAGGTTGCCAAGGCGATTCGCCCGGCGCAGCGGGTCGCCGACGGGTGGGATCGGGCTATGCGGGTCTTGGCTGCTCACCCACGATCTATCGGAGACTGCCGACCTAACTGCAGTGGCCGCCAACCTGTCCGGGGCTGCCTTCGGCGTTGAAATGTGACGCAATTCACGCTGCCCGGCGGGCGTCGCAGTCCCGAGGCCTCGATCGGTGGCGGCCGCGCGTCGTTTCGCTCTTACGGGAACGCGCATCGAGGCTGTCCGATGACCGCATCGTGGACAACGCGCTGCCGTCTTTGCGCGCACTGCCACTGCGCCTGCGCGACGGCACGGTCGCGCGGCGCGACGGCGAAGTCGTTCGCGGGGACGGCTCCGGCGACCGGCGCGACCACCGTCTTCGCCGGCTCAGCGTGCAATCCCGGAAGCGGGTGAAGCACGCGAACGGTTTCTGCTACAAGAACCGCCTGGCCCAGCGCTGGGCTGGGCTCGGCTCAAAATAGGCTATCGCCCGCGCGACGCCACGTCGACGCCGTGCCGGCGCCCGGAGACCCAATGGCCAAGAAGGACAGCGAGCAACTCGACCTGCGCTTCAACATCACGCTGGCGGTGTTCTTCGTGGCCCTCAGTCTTGCGGGCTACCTTGGCTTCGCGAAGCTCCGTGCCGACCTTTTCGCCAAGGAGATCGTCGCGCTGCGAACACGGACCGAGGCATTGACGAACCGCGTTGACGACTGGCTTTCGATGCGCAAGGCGGAGGTCGCGACGCTGGCCAACACGCCGACCGTACGCACGATGGACTGGGCCGTCTCGGGGCCTGTGCTCAAGGCCAAGCACGAGCGCATGCCCTGGTTCTACATCTTTGCCCACATCAACCCCGACGGCAGCTACTACAATTCAAAGATTGATTTCGCAAAAGACCAGAACCTTAGCGATCGAGCGCACTTCAAGGCCTCGATGCAGGGTCAGGTGTATGCGTCGGACCCGGTGGTTTCACGCACGCTGGGGACGGACATCGTGGCCGTCACCAGCCCCATCTTCCGAAGCGACCAGCCAGGAGCCGAGATCATCGGCGTTTTCGGCGGGATGATCGACACCACGACCATCGTCCAGGAGCTCGAGCGCTTCGACAACGGCCCCGGCAGCTATGCTTTCGCGGTCAACTCCACCGGCATCGCGATCGCCCACCCCGACGAGCGGCGCCGCGGCAACATCAACACCAAGGCGCGGTCCCTGGCCGACGACCCGGACCCAGGCCTCAAGGCGCTGACGGCGGCCATGCTCCAGGGCCGCGCCGGTTGGCTCGAGACCACGATCGACGGCCGCCGCGTGGTGGCGTCGTTCGTGCCGGTGAGCGAGGCACAGTGGTTCATCGCCACCGTGACCGATGCCCACCACCTCCGGGCCAACCTGCGCAGCGCCGACTACGCGGCCGTAGCCGTGTTTTCGTTGTTGTGCCTGGCCATGGCGCTGGTGGTGCGCTACCGCCGGCTGGAATTTCGCACCCTGAATCAGCGACGCGAGGTCTCAGAGGAGAAGAACCGCGCCAAGAGCGTGTTCCTGGCCAGCATGAGCCACGAGCTGCGCACGCCGCTCAACGGCATCCTGGGCTACGCGCAGATCCTGCTGCAGCGCCCCGGGCTTTCCGAGGGCGACCGGCGCTACGTGCAGGGCATCCTCAGCTCGGGCCAGCACCTGCTGAGCCTGATCAACCGCATTCTCGACCTGTCCAAGATCGAGACCGGCAAGATCGAGCTGGAGCCCCGTCCCGTCGATCTCGCCAGCCTGCTGCGGGAGCTGGTGCGGCTGTTCGAAATCGAGAAGGCCAAGTATTGCGCCGGCTTCCGGGCCGAGATCGACCTCGGGTCCCGCCGCGTCGTCATTGTCGACCCTGAGCGCCTGCGGCAGATCGTCATCAACCTGGTGGTCAACGGCTTCAAGTACGGCAACAAGTCCGATGTGCAGCTGACGGTGGCGATCGCCGCGGACCCGGCCGGCGGCGCGACCTTGGCCATCGAGGTGCGCGACGGCGGTGTTGGCATGACGCAGGAGGAGGTCGGACGCGCTTTCGTGGCGTTCGAGCAGGTCAACAGGCGGTCGGAGGGCAGCGGCCTGGGACTGGCGATCGTCAATGAGCTGGTCAGCCTGATGCGTGGCGAAATCCACATCGACAGCCAGCCCGGCGCGGGCACGCTCGTGCGGGTCTCGCTGCCGGTGGTTTTCGCCGACGAGGCGGTGGCCTCGTCCATCTCGGCGGCGCGCGGCATGCCCCGCGGGCTGCGGCGGGGCCGACCCCGCGTGCTGCTGGTCGACGACAACCCGGCCAACCTCGACATGCTCGGCGGCCTGCTGAGCACGGTGGGCTTCGAGGCCGTGCCCACGGCGGGCGTGGACGCCGCCATGACCGCCTTCGCCGAGCGCGACTTCGACCTCGTGATCACCGACCTGGTGATGCCGCAGCGCGACGGCTTCGACCTGATCCGTTCGATCCGCTCGGGCAGCAGGGCTCCTGCCACGCCCATCGTGGTTGCCTCCGCCAGCGCCTTCCCCGACGACCAGCAGCGCAGCCTGTTCGCGGGTGCAAACGCCTTCGTCGCCAAGCCGATCGAGGCGATTGACCTGCTGCAGCGGATCGCCGCGCTGCTGGAGCTGGAGTACCTGTACGACGAGGACGCGCTGTCGCCGCAATCCGCCACTCCAGGCGGCGAATCCTCGGAGTCGGTCCTGCGCCGGCCCGGCGCGACCGAGGTGCTCGGGCGCATTCGCGCCGCGGCCGAGGTGGGGCAGCTGCGCCGGGTGGTGGGTCTCGTCGATGGCGTGAGCGACCCGGCGCTGAAGGCCGCGCTGCGCAGCGTGCTGCTGCGCAGTCTGCAGGAGCAGGACTCCGATCTCTTGATGCGGGATCTGGATGCAGCGCTCGGGGAGCCCAGCCATGGTTGATAAGCTTGCCCCATGGCACCAGACGGGCGCCGGGAGCGTACGACCCGTGGCAGGCAACGCATGAATCCGAATCAGCCCGTGGCCGTGGCTTCCGATGCGATCCGGGTGCTCGTCGTCGAGGACAACGCCGAGAATCTGCACATGATGGGCGAGCTGCTCTCGGGCACCGGCGTCGATGCCTCCTTCGCCAAGCTCGGCGAGCAGGCGCTGCGCATCTGCTCGCGGATGCCGTTCCAGCTCGCCGTTCTCGACCTCAACCTGCCCGACGTCGACGGCTTCGAGGTCGGAGCCCGCATCCGCGACATCCAGCCGAGCTGCGAGATCATCTATTGCTCGGCCCACAACGACCGCGACAACCGCGATCGCGCCTTTGGCGGCGGAGCCATCGACTTCATCGAGAAGCCTTACGAGCTGGCCGCGACGCGCAAGCGCCTGGCGTTGCACCTCGAGCGCCTTGGCCTTCGGGCGCGCCTGACGGGCGAGGTCGCCAAGCTGGACGCAATGGTCGCCGCGATGCCGGATGCCGTGATTTCCACCGGCCGCAACCAACGCGTCGTGGCCTGGAATGCGGCGGCCGAACGCATCTTCGGCGTGCCTGCGCAGCAGGCCTGCGGGCAGCCGCTGGCGGCCTTTCTTCCGGCCGCGCTGCCGCGCATGGCCGAGGCGGCCGGCGCCGCCCGCATGCGGCAGGGTCTCGCCGATTGCTCGCCCTGGGCGGTCAAGGCCGAGCGCGGCGACGGGCAGGAGCTCAGCCTGGAGATCAACCTCTCGCAGTGGTCGCAGGGAGGCGAGGACTACCTGACTCTGATCGTGCGCGACGTCGGCGAGCGCGTGCGCCTGATGGAGGAGCTGCGCCTGGCCAAGGAGTCGGCCGAGAGCGCCAGCCGCGCGAAATCAGAGTTTCTGGCCAACATGAGCCACGAGATCCGAACGCCGATGAACGCCATCCTGGGCTTGTCGCACATCGCGCTGCGCCACGCGACGGAGCCGAAGACCCGCGACTGCATCCAGCACATCCGGCGCTCGGCGGACCACCTGATGGCGATCCTCAACGACATCCTGGACCTGTCCAAGATCGAGGCCCGCAAGCTCTCGCTGGAGCAGGTCGAGTTCTCGCTAGGGTCCGTGTTCGGGCATGTCTGCGACCTGCTCCGCCACAAGGCCGCCGGCAAGGGACTGCGCCTGCTGACCGAGGTCGATCCGGCCATCCCGGAGTTGCTGTTCGGCGACCCGCTGCGCCTGGGGCAGATCCTCATCAACTTCGGTGACAACGCCGTCAAGTTCACCGAGCGCGGCGACATCCTCTTCTCGGCCGGGCTCGTCGAGAGATCCGGCGACGAGCTGCTGCTGCGCGTGGCCGTCCGCGACGAAGGCATCGGCCTGACCGACGACCAGCGCCAACTGTTGTTCCAGGATTTCCAGCAGGCGGACTCTTCCACCACGCGCCGCTATGGCGGCACCGGGCTCGGCCTGGCGATCGCGCGCCGGCTGGCCGAGATGATGGGCGGCTCGCTCGGCGTGGACAGCCGTCCCGGTGCCGGCTCGACCTTCTGGTGCGTGGTCCGACTGGGCGTCGCCAGTCGGGTGCAGGCCGGCGACGCGACGGCCCCGCCGCGCGCGGATGAGGCCGTGTCCGCCTACGAGGCCGCTGTCGCCAACGAAGCCTTGGCGTCTGCGGGCGCGGGCGGCGTGTCGGACATCGCCGGACGCCGGGTGCTGGTGGTGGACGACAACGAGATCAACCTTCTCGTGGCCGAGGAGACGCTGGTCAGCGCGGGCGCCGCGGTCGAGACCGCCGGCAATGGGGCGCAGGCGCTCGAGAAGCTGGCCAAGGGCGCCTTCGACGTCGTCCTGATGGACGTGCAGATGCCCGAGATGGACGGTCTGCAGGCGACGCGCGCGATCCGCGCCGACCCGTGGTACCGCCACCTGCCCGTGGTCGGCGTCACCGCGAGCGCCATGCAGGCCGAGCGCGACCGCTGCCGCAGCGCGGGCATGAACGACGTGATCACCAAGCCCTACGAGCCGGACCAGCTCCTGAACATGGTCGGGCGCTGGATCGACCGCCAGTTCCCGGTCGCGCGTTTGTGAGCGGACCCATGGCGCCGACCCCCGTGTTCCTCATCGACGACAGCGAACCTGATCGCCTGTACACGTCGATCGTCCTGTCACGCAGCGGCGTGCCGCTCGATGTGCACGAATTCGAGTCGGCAGCCGACGCACTTTCGGCAATTGCCGCCGAGTCGGCGGCGGCGGCGATCATCCTGCTGGACATCAACATGCCCGGCATGGACGGCTTTGCCTTTCTCGACGCCTACGAGCGCCTGCCCCTGGCCAGCCGCGGCAACGCGGTGGTGGTGATGCTCAGCAGTTCGCCTCTGGACTCCGACAGGGATCGCGCGCTGGCGCATGCGGTGGTCAAGGACTACGTGGTCAAGCCGTTGACGCTGTCGCAGGCGCACCGGCTGCTGCAGCGCCACGGCGCGGTGCCCCCATGACGCACCTGCGCCGGCGGCTGGCGGCGCTGCTGCTGGGTGCGGCTCTGCCGGCTGCGGCCGCCGATGGCGTCGTGCTGACCGTGCGTTTCGCGCCCGAGCGCGACTACGGCCCCTTCGTCTTCGTCGACGACGGCCGCGTGCAGGGGCTGTCGGTCGACCTGCTCGAGCGCCTTGCGCCGGCCGCGGGCCTGCGCCTGCAGACCCTGCCGCCGGCGCCCCTGGCCGAGCAGTTGGCGATGCTGCGCGCCGGCGGGGCCGACCTGGTGTCGTCGCTGCGGCCCACGCCCGAGCGCGCCGAGTTCCTCGCGTTCACGCGGCCGTACGTCAGCGTGCCCGCCATCGTGGTGGTGCGTGCCGCCGGCGCTGCGCCCGGTGGCGGCGCCGACGGACCGGAGCTGCTGCGCAGCCTCGCCGGGCACGCGGTGGCGGTGGGCCAGGGCTACGGCGTCGAGGCATTCGCGCGCAGCCGCTTTCCGCAGGTGCGCTGGGTGGCGGTACCCGACGACGTGCAGGCGCTGCGCGGCGTGGCCGAGGGCCGGCAAGACGCTGCGGTGGTGGATGCCGCCAGCGCCGCCTTCGTGACGCAGCGGCACGGTATTGCCGGCCTGCGATCGGCGGGCCCCATCGGCTTCGAGTACGCGCTGAGCCTGGCGGTGCCCAAGGCCCGCACCGACCTCGTGCAGCGGCTCGATGCCGCCATCGTCGCGCTGCCGCTGGCGGACAGCACTGCGATCCAGCAGCGCTGGATGGGCCCGCTGCAGGGCAGCGAACTGATGCCCACCACGGCTCGCCGCCTGGCCTGGGCCGCGGTGTGGCTGGGGGTTGCGGCGCTGCTGGGTGCCTTGCTGTTGTGGCGGCGCCGCCGCGCTGGCGCCGTCGACGCTGCCGCGCCGACCGTCCGGCCATGACCTGGTGGAGTCCGCAGGCCGTGCCGGCGGGGCCCGCCGCAACCGATACAACGGTCGGGGCCCAGCCCTGGCTGGCGCAACTGCCGCTGGGGCGGCTGGCACTGCTGCTCGGTGTGGCCTACGTGCTGGCCGCCGTGCTGTCGCTCGAGCTGTCGCGGCAGCCCGGCAGCGTGGCCGCGATCTGGTACGCCAACCCGCTGGCAGTGGCCGCGCTGGCACACCGCCCGGTGCGCGACTGGCCGGCGCTGGGGCTGGCCGTGGCGCTGGCCATCGCCGCGGCCAACGCGGTCTGGGGCGACAACCAGCTGGTGGCTCTGTCGTTCGTCCCAGCCAACCTGGCCGAGGCGATGCTCGCGGCGGCGGCGCTGCGGCGCGTCGGTTTGCACCGTAGCGGCATCGGCTCGGCGGCCGCCCTCGGCCAGGCCCTGGTGCTGGCCGCACTGTTTGCGCCGATGGCCAGCGCGACGGTGGCGCTGTTGACCGTCGGGGCGGTCGTGGAGCGGGGCTTGTCAGGCATGTGGGTGCCCTGGGTGGAGGGCGGGGTCATTGGCGGCCTGTCGGTGCTGCCGCTGGCGCTGCTGCTGGCCAGCCGGGGCCCGGGGGTGCTGCTCCGGCTCGCCGGCAGCGTGCTCGCCTGGGCACTGCTGTGCACGGCGGTCGGCATCACGCTGCTGGCCGCCACGGCGTTGCCCTTCCCGATGGCGTTCGTCATGCTGCCGCTGCTCACCGCAGCCGTCGTGCTGCCAGTGGCGGGGACCTACCTGCTGACGCTCGCGGTCTCGATCACGCTGGCCTCGACCCTGGGCAGCGGCCTGCTCGTGATACCGCCGATGAGCGCCGCCTGGCAGCACGTCTTCATCTACCTGGCGATGGCGGCAGCGCTGCTGCCCGGGCAACTGCTGGCGACCACGCTGCATGAACTGCGCCGCAGCCGCGCCCGTCTGACCGAGCGCACCGACGCGCTGAAGCGAGCCAACGAAGGGCTCCAGCAGTTCGTGCACTTCTCCGCCCACGACCTGCGCGAGCCGCTGAACACCATCACCGCCTTCGGTGAGCTGCTTCAGGAGGATGCCGCCGCGCAGCTCGACGTGCCCGCGCGCGGCCACCTCCAGCTCATACTCAAGGGCACGCAGCGCATGCGCACGCTGCTCGACGACATGCTGCAGTTCGCGAGGCTGCAGCAGGGCGAGCCGCCGCCGCTGCAGCGGGTGGACCTCGACGCCGCGCTGCAGGCGACCCGGGAATCCCTGGCGCACCAGATCGAGCGTTTGGGCGCGCGCATCGACAGCGCGCCGCTGGGGTTCGTGCGCGGCCACCCCGCGATGCTGCAGCTGCTGCTGCAGAACCTGCTGAGCAACGCGGTCAAGTTCGTCGAGCCCGGCCGCACGCCCGAGGTCAGGATCCGCACCTTCGACGAAGGCCCGATGCGGGTGCTGCAAGTGCAGGACAACGGCATCGGCATCGACACCGCGGCGGCGGCACGCCTGTTCCAGCCCTTCCAGAGGCTGCATCCGCGGCGCCGCTACGAAGGCAGCGGCCTCGGGCTGGCCCTGGCGCTGCGGATCGCCGAGCTGCACGGCGGCGCGATCCAGGTGCGCCCGGTGCCGGAAGGAGGCAGCTGCTTCTCGGTGTGGCTGCCGCGGCACGACGGTTGACAGGGTTCGCACAAGATCGGGCCGCTGCGGCGGGTCTGTACAGCAGGGTTCGGGCCTGAGCCAGCCGTGCCCTGGCCGAGGCGCTTTGCTTCCGGCCTTCGTAGAACGGGTCCAGGTTGCGCCGGGCCGCTGCGCGCTGGCATCGACCACGATCCGTGCGGTCGATGGCGAATGACGCTCAGCACTGCTGTCCATCCTGCGTGCCGGCCAGTTCGCGCAGTGCGTGTGCGCGCGCGGCATCGCGCAGGCGCACTGCAGCACCAAATCCGTCATCGCGCCTGGCCAGCGGCAGCGGGGAGCCGATCCTGACAGACAGAGCCGCCGGCCGCGCCCACCAGCTAGGGTAGGCGAGCAACTTGCGCGTGCCGCGCAGTGCCAAAGGCACCACCAGCGCGCCGGCTTCGACGGCGGCGGCAAAGGCGCCCAGGTGAAAGGGCAGCAGTCCGGGCTCCGGCCTGAAACCGCCTTCCGGGAAGACCAGCAGCGACCTCCCCTGGGCGACGGCCGCGGCCAGTTGCTGCGCATCCTCGACACTGCGCCGCCGGTCCACGCGCTCGACGAACAGCGTGCCCAGCCGGCGCAGGAAGCTGCCGGCAATCCATTGCCCGGCCAGCTCCTGCTTTGCGACGAAGCTGCAAGGCTGCGGCAGCGCCGCCACCAGCACCAGCCCGTCGATGTAGCTCGCGTGGTTGCACACCAGCACCGCCGGCCGGTCTGCCGGCAGCTGCTCCAGGCCGCGCACCGCCAACGGCACCCTGGCGCCGCGCAGCAGGGCGCGGGCGCCGCAATGCGCCACGCGCCAGGCCGCCGCTGGCGTGGGCATCAGTACGCAAAGCAGCCAGAACGGCGGCGCCAGCAGCCAGAACAGCAGCGCGGCCCGCAGGCCGAAGGCCAGGCGTCCCAGCCGGCGCGCGGCCGAGCGCAGCCGCTGGCTGAGCGCCGCACCGGCCAGTCGCAGGTACTGAAGGCGTGCGCTGGCCGCGGCGGGCGCGAGATCGCCGCGCTCGTAGCGTTCGCGGCAGGCCGAGCGCCGCACCTTGCCGCTGGAGGTCTTCAGCACCGTGTGCGGCGGCACCAGCACGATGGCGTCGGCCGGCTCGCCGATGGCGCCGACGATGGCCCGGCCGACCGCGTCGCGCAGCGCCGCGAGCCCCGCGGCATTGCGCAGGCGCTGCGCAGGCACTTCGGCCAGCACGACCAGCCGTTCGGTGCCGCTGCCGCGGTCGGCGCTGCCAAACGCGGCCACGCAGCCTTTGCGGATGCCGTCGACGGCGCCGACCGCCTCTTCGATCTCCTGCGGGTACAGGTTGCGTCCGCCGCGGATGACGATGTCCTTGACGCGGCCGGTGAGATAGACGTCGCCTTCGGCCCGGTAGGCGCGGTCGCCGCTGTCGAGCCAGCCGTCGCGCAGCAGGCGCGCGGTCTGTTCGGGGTTGCGCCAGTAGCCGCGGGTCGCCGACGGGCCGCGAAACTCGAGCCGGCCCTCGATGCGTTCGCCCAGCTCTCGTCCCTCGGCACCGACGATGCGAACCTCGTGGCCGGGCAAGGGGCGGCCGCAGGCCACGAAGCGCAGCGCAGAGGCATCCCCGACGCTGGCCGGCAGCGCCAGGCGCTCGCGGCTGAAG